>JASGGH010000022.1:0-40281 GCA_047605105.1 Novosphingobium sp.
CAGCATGGCGCAGAAGGGCCGGATGCCGATCATCGAGGTCGACGACTATCCGCCCGCCGCCACGGCGCGGGGCCGGGACGCGGGGATGCTGCCGCCGGGCAACGCGCTGGTGACGCTGGCGGTGGAGAGCCTGGCCGCCACCGGCCTCGACTTCATCGCCCCGCCCGCGCGGCGCGGCGGGCCGCTCTATGGCGACTGGCGTGCCGCCACCGCCATCGGCAGCGCGGGCGAGCTGCTGGAACTGATCGAGATCGGTTGACCGTGCGCCCTCACGGGATGAGCAGCGAGGACCCGTGTGTCGCGCGCGCCGCCAGGTCGCGGTGCGCGCGGGCGGCGTCCTCCAGCGGATAGCGCTGGCCGATGGTGACGCAGACCTTGCCGCTGCGGATCATGTCCCACAGCGCCGCCGTGCCCTCGGCGCGCTCCTCCGGCGCGGCATAGTAATCGTAAAGCATCGGCCGCGTGGTGTAGAGCGATCCCTTGAGCGCCAGCACGCCCGTCGCGACCCCCGTCACCGGACCGCTGGCATTGCCGTAGCCGATGATCAGCCCGCGCTTGCCTGTCGCGTCGAGCGAGGCCTCCCAGGTCGCCGCGCCGATCCCATCGAAGGTCATGCGCACCCCCGCGCCGCCGGTCAGGGCGCGGACGCGGTCGGCGATGCCCTCCCGGTCGTAGCGGATGACGTGGTCCGCACCGGCTTCGCGCGCGAGTGTTGCCTTGGCTTCGCTGCCCACGGTGCCGATCACGGTCGCGCCCACCGCCTTCAGCCATTGCGTCAGGATCATGCCGACCCCGCCGGCCGCGGCATGGACGAGCACCGGCCAGCCCGCCTCAACCCGCGCGCAGCGGCGTACGAGGAATTCGGCCGTGCAGCCCTTCAGCAGCACGGCCGCCGCCAGCTCCGCGTCGATGTCCGCCGGCAGGACGAACAGCGCGGCGGCGGCCATGTTGCGCGCGGTGGCGTAGGCCCCGCGATCCGGCCCGAAATAGGCGACGCGGTCGCCCGGCTTGATCCCGGTCACGCCTGCGCCGACCGCCTCGACTATGCCTGCGCCTTCCACGCCCAGCGCGCCGGGCAGGTCGATCGGATAGACCCCGCTGCGGTGATAGATGTCGATGAAGTTCAGCCCGACCGCGGTGTTGCGCACCCGCGCCTCGCCCGGCCCCGGCGCGGGCAGCTCGACGTCGTGCCAGTGGATGCGCTCCGGCCCTCCGGTCTGCGCGACCTGTGCGATTCGTGCCGACATTCTTTCTCCTGCTGGATACCCTGGCGTGCCGGTTGTGGCACAGGCGACGAAAATCTGCCGGATTGCGATAGATCCCGCTGAAACTGGTCTTTTCGTGTTTACAAGTTGTCCGGACAAAAGCATGATCATGCGCGACCTGCAAGGTCGTTTTATGACCAGGAAAAGGATTGCGGCCGATGAATTCAGCGCGTCTCCTCACTCTCGCCGGGCTGGCCCTGGCGATGGCGCTCCCGCTCGCCTCCGGCGCCGCGGCGCGCCAGCTCGATCCGGCCAAGCCGGAGGACGCACTGGAAATCTCCAAGCGCGCGCAGTGCGGCGAGGCGGACGGCAAGCCCGCCGTCTATCACTGGGCCGGCAACGTCTATTCGCGGGTCGACGGCGAGCCGGACCGGCTGTTGTTCAAGGCCGAGGGGATGAACATCCGCCAGTGCGCGGCGATCACCGATCCCAAGCAGGGCCAGGGCTGGCGGCTCGTCAGCCGCGAGATCCTGCTCTACCTCGATCCCAAGACCGGCGAAGTCGTGCGCAACTGGAAGAATCCGTGGACCGGAGAGACGGTGACGGTGCTCCAGGTCGCCAACGATCCGGTGAACCAGCGGCCCAGCTTCGTCACCAATGCGGACGGCACGCCGTTCTCGCTCCCCTCGCTGCGGCGCGCGGGGCGGCACTTCGTCATGCCGCTGGAGGCGCCGCTGTTCTACAACAACCCGCTCGCGGGCGGCTATCAGGACTATGTCGGCGGCAAGTACCACGCGATGGAGATCTTCGACTTCGCGTTCGACGCAGACGAGATGCTCGATACGCGCAATCCCACGGCCTATCCGCTGGTGAGCTGGGTGCGCATCTCGGACTGGCTGCCGTGGATGAAGATGAGTGGGCGGCAGGGCCAGCTCGTGTTCAACGCCGTGGGCAACAAGCTCAAGAGCTTCGACGAGCTGCCCGCGGTGATGAAGACCGAGATCGCGACCAATTATCCCGCCTGGACCGCGCCGCCGCCGCTCGACGACAAGCGGCCGAACGAGACCTCGTGGACCGTGTTCAAGAAATGGGCGGACCAGCAGAAGCCGTCGAGCGGCGGGCATCCCTAAGGGCGAGTCCGGAGCGCGATTCGCTGCGGAGTTTCATGGAGCAGCCATCGCCCGCTCGGGAGCCTCTGGGCGAAGTGAAGGCGAGGAAAGGGGCGTTGCTGGCTACGGGCAGGTGATGCTTCCTTTCGGCTTTCCTCAGTTTCAAATTTTTAAACGTAAAAACAGTTATTTATTAGAACCGTGCTCATGACTTTCCTCTGTTTCCATGTGGCTCGCGTGCCACATGAAAGCGGGAAATGCGAGGAAGCGGCAGGGCTCAGTCGAAAACAGTTGTCCGGACAAATATCCATGATATATTTGTCTGGACAATAAGACATAAGGCGCAGGGTATCGTGGCGTCACGGGGGCGCTGTCGGGAACGCAGATACGGAGGGAAATGATGAAGCGATCATTGTATGCCGCGTTGCTGGTCGCAACCGGACTGACGCCGTGCATGGCCTCGGCACAGGAGGCGCAGCCCGCGCCGGACGATCTGCCTCCGGCGATCCAGGATATCGTCGTCACCGCGCGCAAGGTGAAGGAATCGCTTTCGGACGCGCCGGTCGCGGTCTCGGCGGTGACGGCCCAGAAGATCGAGGCGCTGGGGCTCACCTCAATCGACGACTTCGCCAAGCAGGCCACCGGCGTCAGCTTCAGCCAGGCCTTCGGCCGCACCTCCGACCGGCCGGTGATCCGCGGCCAGTCCAACGTGCTCGCCAACGTGCAGTTCGGCGTGGAGACGGGCGCAGCCTATTTCGTCGACGGCATCTATTACCAGGGTGATATCCAGAGCTTCGACCCCACTTCGATCGAGCGGGTCGAGATCATCAAGGGCCCGCAATCGGCGCTCTACGGCCGCAACACCTATGCCGGCGCAATCAACTACATCACCAAGGACGCCAGCACGAAGTTCACCGGCAACCTGCGCCTCACCGCGGCGCAATACGGCGAGTACCAGGTGGCGGGATCGGTCTCCGGCCCGATAATCCCCGACGTGCTCGGCTTCCGGCTCGGTGGGCGGCACTATCAGTACGGCGGGCAGTACCGCAATCAGCTCAACGGCCAGAAGATCGGCCAGGAGCGCACCGACAGCATCTATCTGACGCTCGACTGGGGCGGCGGCGGCGACCTCAAGGTGCGCCAGCGCTTCTCCTATCAGCACGACCGCGACGGCTCGATCCCGTTCTTCCTGCAAGGCGCGGCGGCGAACAACTGTATGCCCGGCTACCGCTCGGCGGCTTACCGCACGCGCAGCTTCGCGCTGCCCTATGTGGCGAACACCCTGGGCACCTCGACCAACACGAACCAGTACTTCTGCGGCACGATCCAGCCGCAGCCGAACATGATCCAGATGAACGACACGCCGATGCAGACCACGATCCCGGCCGGCTCGTTCATCCCGTCGAGCTTCAATACGTCGGCGATTTCCGGCGTGTTCGACGGAACCGCCTTCGATGGCAACGACAACCGGCAATACTACGTTTCGCAGGTGGTCGATTGGAACATCGGCGGATCGGGCTGGGTCCTGTCCAGCCTCACCGGCTATCGCAAGAACTACAACCGCTTCGGGTCGGACGGCGATCATTCGGACGCCTTCTTCTATTTCAGCCCGAACCCGGCCCTGATGGCGGGTTTGTCGCCGCCCAATCCGCTGGTCTCCGAGCCGGCCTTCGCCGGCACGACGCGCAAGGACACCTGGGACATCAGCCAGGAACTGCGCCTGGCGACGCCCCAGGACCGGCCGCTCTCGGCGCTGGTCGGCCTCTATTACTTCAAGCAGAAGCAGATCGTCCGTGACCTCACCTTTGCCAATCCGTTCGAGGGTGAGGCCCTCGGCACGCTCGGCTCGGGCATCAACTGGGTGGAGGACCGCGCGGTCTTCGGCTCGGTGACGTGGAAGCCGTTGCAGGGCCTGTCGATCTCGGGCGAGGTCCGCTATGCGGAGGAGCGCAAGCGCCAGATCGACTATTCGACCTCGCCCCTGTTCTGCGCGGGCTATGCCGGCGAGACCACGGCGTTCGGGTCATTCACCAGCACGAATTGCCAGAACGAACTGCTTGAGAAGGGCACCGATCCGCGCGTCACCATCGACTACCAGTTCCCCGGCGGCCTGCTGCTCTACGGCATCTATGCGCGGGGGCGTAAGCCCGGTGGGTTCAACGGCGCGGCGGGCGTCACTGCGACCAACCAGACCGGGCACGATTCCGTTCGCTACCTGCCCGAAAAGGTCGAGGCTTTCGAAATCGGCGCTAAGTTCTCGGCGCTCGATCATCGCCTGCGCGGCTCGGTCTCGCTCTACCACAACAAGCTGACCAACATTCAGCTCACCAGTTCCCTGCCGGACCTGTCCACGGCGGGCAGCATCCTGTCGTTCGTCTCGAACCAGGGGAACGGCGTTACCCAGGGTGTCGAGGTGGAGTTCACCGCGGCACCGACGCGGAATCTAACGGTGACCATGGGTGCGTCCTATGTTGACGCGCACTTCACCTCGGGCTGTGACGCCGACCTGTTCACGCTGAACTCGGGCGGCCTCAAGCCCAATTTCGACACGAGCAACCCGCCGGCCGCGGCCCTGCCGTACTGTAGCATCGCGGGGAAGAAGCTGCCGCTCGGATCGCCGTGGATCGTCAACGGGTCGGTGAGCTACGAACTGCCCGTCGGCGAGGACGTGGCCGTGATGTTCAACACCAATTTCAGCTATGAAGCGTCGAAATACATTCAGGTCGACAATCTGGCGAAGACCGGGGACGCCTTCCTGCTCAACGCGCGGATCGGCGTCCGGATCAAGAACTTCACCCTCACCGCGTTCGGCCGCAACCTGACCGACGAGGATTCGATCCCGATGGCGACGCGCTGGTTCGACTACCGCTATGGCTACGGCACGACCGGCTTGCCGGCCGCCAGCACCGTCACCTTCAACGGCAGCTCGGCGACGATCGACAACGGCGCGCCGCGCGCCTTCTTCGCCGCGCTGCGCAAGGGCCGGACCTTCGGGGTGGAACTGGGCGCCAGCTTCTGACCGATATCGTGCGCGAACCGCCTTTCCCCGGTTCGCGCACGATTCCCGGCTTCAGTCCGGTTCCGGTCCGAAGGTCAGCACGCCCCCTGCTCCGGGTCCTGCGGCACTGCCCCAGGTGGCGGCGACCTCCGCGACCGATATCTCCATGGTCTCGACCGAGATGCGCTCGGCCGCGGCAAAGTCGAGGGCTGTGGCGATCGCCTTGCCCATTGCTTCGCCTGGGGAAAGTTGCCGGTGCCGCTTCCGATCAGCTCTAGGCGCGATCCGCGTAGCGCGTTCGACCCACGAGATCGGCTACCGCGCTCTTGGTTGAGTGTAAGGATTACGGCTCGGGCGTCCGCCTGAAGCCTGTCCCGATGCATTGCACCACCGTTGCTGATCGTAGTTGGTAGCAGCAGAGGACGTGGGGTGAACCCAGGCCCGCCCCACTCTGCCCCTCACGCGATCAGCGGCAGGTGCGCAGCGGAGAGCCGCTTTCCTTGGCGACCCAGGCGATGATGTCTGCGCGCTCTTCCGCCTTGGCGACCCCGGCGAAGACCATCCGGTTGCCCGGGATGGCCCGCGACGGCGCGCGTAGGAAGTTATCGAGTGAGGTCGGGTTCCAGCGCGGCTTGGCCGCCTGGAAGGCAGGCGAATAGTTGAAGCCGGCTGCCCCGGTCGGAGCCCGTTCCAAGACTTTGCCCAGATTGGGGCCGACCAGGTTGCGCTCGCCTTGCTTCACGGTATGGCATGCCCGGCATTTCAGGAAGGCCCGCCGCCCCCGCTCAAGGTCCGCCGTGACCGGCCGGTTGCCGATCGTGACGTCGCAGGCGGCATTCGCCACCGCCGGGACGGCGGCGGTGAGGGTGGTGACGGCGAGCAGGGACAGCCGGACGAATTTCATAGGATGCTCTCGTTCAGAAGTTGAAGGTAGCGGAAAGGCCGATTTCCCGGCCGCGATCCATGCCCACCGCAAGGCAGCGTTGCTCCGGGGCCAGGCTGTAGGTGCCGCCGCTCGAGTTCGCCATGTAGAGGCAGGAGTTGGTAGCCGAGACGGCCGCCGACGATGCCTTGTTGTTGTCGAGCAGATCGCGGACGAACAGGGTGACGCCGATGTTGTTGCGGAAGTCGAAGCCGGCCGACAGGTTCCAGCGCCAGACCGCGGCGAGCTGGGCTAGGTTGGCGCTGTCGGCGAAACGCTTGCCGGTGTAGGAGACGTTGGTGCCCAGCCGCATGGTGGTGCCGCCGCCTAGTTCCTTCACGTAGTCGGCACCGGCGGAGCCCGTCCAGCGGGGCAGGCCGATCGATGTCTTGCCCTCGAAGGTCGAGCCCTGGAACAGCAGGGTCAGGTTGGCGTCGTCCGGCTGAACCGCGGCAGTGTATTGCTGGTCGGCATAGGCCAGGCCGGCGCGGAAGGTCAGCTCCTTCGTCGGCCGGTAGCTGCCCTCCAGTTCGAAGCCCCAGATGCGCGAGGTGCCGATGTTCTGGAACAGGGTCGTGGCGACCCCCAGCGCGGTCGAGACCGCCGAGAACTGCTGGTTGGTCACGTCCATGTAGTAGCCCGCGCCCGAGAAGAACAGCTTGCCGTCCGGGCTCCGCCACTTGGCGCCGATCTCGTAGTTGCGGTTATGCTCGGGCTCCACATAGAGGAAGTTGGTTCGGATCGTCTGGTTCCAGCGGCCCGGCTTGGTGCCTTCCGAATAGAGCGCATAGACTTGGCTGCCCTCGGTGGGCCGGAAGGTCAGCGTGGCGCGCGGAATGAAGCGGCGGTTGGTAACGGTCTGCTGATAGGTCTTGTAGCCGCCGGTCGTCGCGGTCGAGCAGATCGTGCAGGGTTCGAATATGTTGCTCTCGATGTCGTAGCGCCCTTCCAGCTCCAGGGTGAGCTGGGGCGAGAAATCATAGGCGATGTCTCCGAAGATCGCGAAGTTGCGCGCGTTCTCATCGCCGCGGCTGCGCCCGGTGGGGTTGGACGCGGTGACGTTGGTTTGCGAGTAGCTGGTCAGGCTTTCGTAGAGGAAGTAGCCGCCGACGCTCCACCGCAGCGCCCGGTCGCGGGGCGAGGAGAGGCGGAGCTCGCTGCTCACGACCCGATAGTAGTCGTTGGTGGCCGAGAAGAACGGGTTGGCGGCCTTGCTCGACGAGGTTGCGGTGTCCGACAGGCGGCGGGAATAAGGCGTGTTTCCGAAGAACGGATCATCATAGCCCTGGCGGTAGTAGAGGTCCTGGTTGGACCAGCTCTTTTCGTTCTGGTAGCCGGCCTTCAGCGAAAGGTTGTAGCCCGCGCCGAAGGTCCAGTCGGCGACGGCCGAGATGAAGTATTGGTCGCGATCAATGCCGCAGAGCAGGGGCCGCGCTGCCGCGCTCTCGCAGCCAGCCATCTCGGGAGAGACGTCGCCGAGCGTGCCGATCGGCCAGTACACTGGATTGGCCGTGGTGTTGAGGTTGGTCAGCGGGGTGCCGGCCGCCTTCCATTCGTCGACTTGCAAGGTGACGAAGGTCGGGGCGGAATCGCGCTGCTCCTCATAGATGCCGAAGAGCTTTAGCTTGAAGTTGTCGGTCGGCTTGAACAGCAGGGTAGCGGAGCCGAGCTTGGTCCGCTCCTCGCCGATGCGCACCGTACGCGTGGGGCTGACGCGGCTCGCCAAGGCCCCCATGGTCTTCCAGCGGCCGCCCAGCGACAGCCAGAGCTGGTCGGTGAGGATCGGCATGTCGATGACGCCGGCGATCTCGCGGTTGAGGTCATTGGCGCCCTGGTTCTGACTCATGAAGCCGTTGAGGCGGCCCTGGATGCGGTCCGGTGTCCGTTCGGCCAGGTGGTAGTTGATCGCGCCCGCATAGGTCTGGCGCCCGAACTGGGTCGACTGCGGGCCGCGCAGGACCTCGACCCCGTCGATGTCCGGGAAGTCGAGCATCGATGCCGATCCGCCGAGGAAGACGCCGTCGAGGAATACCGAGACCGACTGGAGCTGTTTGTTGATCGTGTTCGGCGCGAGGCCGCGGATCGCCAGCGTGGAGGCCGAGGCGCGGCCGCGCGAGGCTTCGAGCACGAGGCCGGGGACCATCGCGGTCAGGTCGCGCATGTCGCGGACCTGATGGCGCGCAAGATCGTCTGCGCTGACCGCGACGATGGATAACGACACGTCCTCCAGCTTTTCCGGACGCCCTTTCGCGGTCACGACGATCTCGTCGTAGTCGGAGGACGCCTCCTCGGTGGGAGCGGCGGCTTCTGCCGCCAGGGTGCTGGTCGATGATAGCAAGCTCCCGGCGAGAAGGGCGCCTGCCACGCCATAAGGCAAGCGTGATTTATGACCTTGCATTGCAATTCCCCTTATTTACCCCGAATCAAATCACCCCATATAGTTATAATAATGATATAATGTTATTATAAATGGCAAGATAATTTTATTATTAAATATCAATCATTTATATGCAAGGCGAAGCCTTAATTCATCAATTGAGGTTGGGCGTATTTAGCCCAGCAGTTCTAGTGCGGCGCGCTCGCCGCTTTCGAGGGCGCCTTCGATGCCCGAGGACAGATCGGCCGAATGCTCGCCAGCGAAGGCGATGCGGCCGTGGGCGGCCTTGAGCTGCTTCTGCACCCGGGCAAGGTTGCCGGGCCGGCGCCCGGCGAAGGTGCCGAGCGCCCGCGGATTGGCTGCCCACGACCAGGCACCGCCGGTCGTGATCCGGCCTTCGAGCGAGGGGCGGGCGGTGACGAGCTGGCGGCGAACCGCTTCCTTCAACTCGGCATCGGCGTTGCCCTGGAGCAGGGCCGCCTTGGGCTTCTGGGCATAGACCCAAAGATGCCGGCCGACTTCGTTGCCGACGAGGAAAGTGCGGAACGGCAGGGTGTCGCTCCATAGGGAGGGCGGCAGTCCGTCCTCCTCCCAGAACGGCGTGGTGACGGGGAAGAAGAAGCTGGCTGCCTCCCCATAGGGAACCGCGTCCCAGGCCGCGCGGCCGGGCGGGAGCGGATCGAGCCGCAGCCGCTTCAGCACGGGCAGGGGAACCGTCACCAGCGCGCGGGCAGCGCTGTAGCGTCGGCCCTCGGCGTCCTCGGCGACGATTCCGCCCGGCTCTTGGGAAATCCCCTGGATCGAGGCGCTGTAGCGGACCCGTTCGCCCAGCGTGGCGGCCATGGCGTCGGTCAGGCGGCTCATCCCGCCGGACAGCGCGTCGACCCCGCCGAGCGCGGCGGACTGGCTGCGGATCTGGTCGCGGCGCAGCATCCACAGGGCGGAGACGCCGGACAGCGTGTCGCCAGCCCCGGGCTGGATGAAGGAGAGGGCGGCATCGTCGGCGCCGAGCCGGCGTAGCAGCGTGTCGTAGGCTCCGTCGCGCGTCGCGCCCTGGGCGGAGAGCCAGGCCTCGGCATCGGCAAGCGGCGCGGCCTTGGCCATGATCGCTCCTTCGACCGACTGCGGCGGCACGGCGCGCAGCGCGGCCGGCAGCGGGTTCGCCTTGTCCGCCGCCCAGTCGCGCGGATGGATCAGCCGCCCGTCGACGTGGATCGCCATCCCCGGCGGGATCGCCGGGCGGGGAACGAGCTTGAGCCCGAGGTCGTCGACCAGACGGCGGGTGCGGGCGTAGAGCGGCCCGACCTCGGACCCGCCCGCCTCGGGGCGGCCCGGTGCGTCGTCGAGCGTGCGGACACGGCCGCCGGGGCGGCTGTCCGCTTCGACCACGAGGACTTTCATGCCCTCCGCGGCGAGGATCATCGCGGCGTTGAGCCCGGAGAGGCCCGCGCCGACGATCAGCACGTCGGCGGTTTCGCCGGCCAGCGCCCGCCCGTGGAGCAGGGTGGTGGCGCCGAGCGCTCCCAGTCCGCCGAGGAAGCGGCGGCGGTTCAGCCCTGCCAGAAGCTGGTCCACCGGAACTTGTCCTTGAGGTATTCCCAGGCGTCCCGCTTGGTGTCGGGCACACGCGCCAGCCAGAGGTTGGGGTCGTAGCGCTCCCGGTAGTCCTCATAGACGTGGCGGTAGAGCGAGAAGTGCACGTCGGGGATGCGGTGGCCCCTGCGGAAGCTCTCCATGTCGAAGACCGCGCGGCGGCGGGTCTCGAACTTGTCGGCCTCGGCAAGGACCGTGCCCTTCGGGCCGAAGATTGCCGAGCGGCCGACCCAGTCGTTCTTCGGCGCCTGCTCCACGAAATAGTGGTCCGAGGTGCGGAACACGTCCATGCTGTTGTTGACGATCGTGACGAAGACGTCGTTGTGATAGGCGGTCAGGCGCATGTCGTGCCATTCGCAGCCGCCGGTCGCGGTGCGCAGGATGATTTCCGCGCCCTTCAGGGCCATGCAGCGGAACAACTCGGGCTCGAACTGGACCGAGGACATCGAGATGTTGCCGATGTCCGTCCGCTCGACCGGGATGACCGCGTCGAGGCCGTACATTTCCACGTAGCGGTCATAGACGTCATAGATCGTGGTGGTGAACTGCTCGACGCCGGGCCACATGCCGCGCATGTTGCGCTGCTTCCAGTGGCGCGCGATCAGCTTGCCGGTCGGCGCGATGAGCAGTTGGGTGTTCATCGTATGGCCGGCCCAGTCGTCGTCGAGCATCTGGCAGCCGAGCGCGATGTAGCAGTTGTACTGCTTCGCCTTCTCGCCGATCGCGGCGATCTCCGGGCCGTCGGGGTGGCGCGAGACGCGCAGGTACTGCTTGAGGTCCCAGGGGGCGAAGCCGTGCAGCGGGAACTCGTGGAAGCAGAGCAGGTCGCAGCGGCCGCCGACCTGCTGGGCCTTGTCGATCGCGTTGAGCAGGTAGGCGAGGTTCTCGCGGATGCCCGGCTCCGGGTTGTCGCCGTCGACGGCGCGCACCGGCGTCTGGACGACCCCGACCGAAATCTTCGGAGACCGCAGCGGAACCGTCTCGTAGGTGCCGTCGTGCCGCACGATTCCTCCGCTCTCGCCCTTGTTTTCTGCTTGCATTACGCTCCCCGCCAGTATGATCCCTCGGTGAATCTGATCGGCCTGGAGCCTATTGCACGATTGGTGATATTGCAATAGGATTATAACAACATGATGTTTGACGCGCCGAGAGGTTTTGGAAGGCCATGCTGATCAACAACTGGTACGTCGCGGCGGAATCCGCAGACCTGACGCCCGGCGTCCCCAAGCGGGTGCGGATGCTGGGTTTCGACTTCGCGCTCTATCGCGATTCGGCGGGCAAGGCGGTCTGCGTGTCCGACGTCTGCGTCCATCGCGGGGCCTCGCTCGCAGCCGGGCGCTGCGACGGCGACCGGATCGCCTGCCCGTTCCACGGCTGGGAGTTCGAGAGCGACGGGCAATGCGCGAAGATCCCGGCCCTGGGCGAGATCAAGGTGCCCCGGCGCGCGCGGATCGACAGCTATCCGATCGAGGAGATCTACGGCTGGATATGGGTGTTCCTGGGCGACCTGCCCGAGGAGGAGCGGCCCGCGCCGCCCGCCTTCCTGCCCGAGTTCGACCAGACCGATTGCTGGCGCACGACGCGGATGGTCGTGGAGGCCCCGGTCAACTGGACCAAGTTCGAGGAGAACTCGCTCGACACCGCGCACCTGTCCTTCGTCCACAAGGCCTTCGGCAACCGCCTGGACCCGCGCGCGACGCTCGTGCCGATCGAGCGCACCGCCTATGGCGCCCGGGTCGCGCGCGAGCGCACCCCGCCCAAGCCCGAGGTCAAGGCCGGCGTGCTCGGTGAGCTGCTGGCCCAGCCGCGCGACAAGACCAGCGTGGCGCTGGAGTTCTCGCTGCTCGGGGTTTGCCACCGCATCCAGCCGACGTTCCGGCCGGGGATGAGCCAGGTGGTCTTTTCCGCCTCGACCCCGATCGACCCCTACAACACCCGCCAGTTCGGCCTCCAGGCGCGTAACTACGCGATCGAGCCCGAGCATGATGCGGAGCGGCTGGACGGGCGCAAGCAGGCGATCGACGAGGACATCGCGGTCGCCTCCACGGTGCGTCCGCGCGTCGGCCCGACGCCCTTCGCGGACGAGTTCCTGACCCGTGCCGACGAGATGGAATCGATCTTCCGCGGGCTGGTCATCCAGATGGCCGAGGCCGGCTGGGAGATCGACTATGCGAAGGTCGCGGCCGAATGGGACAGCAAGGTCTATGTGATTCCGAGCCCGGCCCGCCGCGCCGATCCCAAGAACTGGGTGCACGAGGCCGTGCCGACCACGCGGCCGCGCCGTGAGGGCTTCGGCTGGGCGGAGATCGCCCGCGAGGCCGGGCAGCGCGCGCGGGCGCTGAGCGTGGCTGCCGAATGAGCGGGCCCGCCACCGATCCGGCGATGCACTCCATGTCGCCCCGGCTTTCGGCGGACGAGAAGTCGCTGCTCGATTTCGCCGTCTCGCTGAAGTCGCGGCTGCGCGGCCCGATGCGGGTGGCCCTGCCCAAAGCCTACCAGGCCCATGCCGCGCCGGCCTATGCCGCGGCGCACGGCGCGCTGCCTGCCGGCTGGCGCGAGGTTGGCGAGGCCATGCAGGGCGAGCCGGTCTATCGCTGGTGGAGCGCGCTCGCCCGGGCGCAGCAGGAATACTACGTGGACCTGACCGCCAGCGTGGTCGACGGCCAGTTGCCCGAACTGGTCGACCGCTATCGCGTGATCGCCTCGGGGCCGGTCAAGGGCTCGCTGACGCTTGATCCGGGCGTCGTCGTGCCCGATTACCAGGCGGCGGTCGATATCCACTGTGTGCCCGGTTCCTACTTCATCGAGCGCTGCGAGGACGATGTCTGGGCGGGTGCGCGCAGCGACCTCGGCTCCTTCGTCTTCACCATGGGGCGGCACGGTGGCCTCAACGAGGACAAGGGCGTGGCCGGCGCGCGCTTCGTCAAGAGCCGCTTCCCTGACCTTGCCGTGCGCGACATTCTCGACATGGGCTGTACCGTCGGGCTCTCGACCCTGCCCTGGGTCGACGCCTTCCCCGAGGCGCGGGTGGAGGCCATCGACCTCTCCGCGCCGAGCCTGCGCTACGGCCATGCCCGCGCCGAGGCGCTGGGCAAGGAAGTCCACTTCCGCCAGGCCAATGCTGAGGCGACGTCCTATCCGGACGAGAGCTTCGACCTGGTCGTCAGCCATATCCTGCTGCACGAGACCAGTCGCGAGGCGCTGGGCCGGATCGTGGCCGAATGCCACCGCCTGCTGCGTCCCGGCGGGGTCATGCTGCATATCGAGGTGCCGGTGCGGCGCACCGACCCGTTCGAGCAGTTCCTCGCCAACTGGGACGGCCCCAACAACAACGAGCCGTTCTGGCCGACCCTGGCCGAGATGGACCTCGTCGCCCCCGCCGTCGCCGCGGGCTTCGCGGCGGAGGAGGTGTTCGAGGCCGTGGTCCCGACCGCGTTCCATAAGGCTGGGGACTGGCTCGGCTACGGCGCCCGCAAGGCGGGAGGGCGGTCATGAGCCTGCCCCCGCTGCCTCGCGCCGCGCGCGGCGAGCGCCCGTTCTTTCTGCCCGACGCCGATGTCGAGCGGCTGCTCAACATGGTTGTGGCCCTGACCGGCGAGGTCTGCCGGCTCGAGGACCGGCTCGACCGGCTCGAGCGGACCTCCGCCGATGCCGTGGCCCTGGCCGGCTGGACGCCTGACGCGGAGGCGAGCGCAGAGCGCGCGGAACGCCGCGCTGCGGTGATCGATCGCGTATTCCGCATCCTCGAGGCCGACGCCGAGCGGGTGCTCAACCCGCCCGAGCCGATGGACCAGGTCATGCGCCGCCTCGCGGGAGCGGGCGAGTGAGCGCGGCGTTCGAGCCCGGCGACCTGCTGCTGGCGGCGAGCGACGTCGACGATCGTGAGATCGACCTGCGCAACCATCGCGGGCCGGGTCGCATCCTCCACCTAGGGGCGGACTTCTCCGCGAAGTCGGTGCTGTGGACCGGAGTCGAGGGGCTGCTGGTCGGCCTGGCGATCGATCCTTCCGACGACACGATCTGGGGCGCGGACCCGACCGGCCGCCGCCTTTCCCACCTCGGCCGGGATGGCGTGGCCCTGCAGGTGCCGGCGCTGCCCGAGCGGCCGTTCGGGGCCGTGCTGTTCGATGCCGAGGACGCGATGCTGCTCGGCGTCCATACCCGGCGCGGGCCGCCGCCTGAGGATGAGATCGGCCCTGCCAACCTGCTGCGGCGCGAGGGCTCCGGCTGGCGGCGCTACGAGTTGCGGACGGACGGCGGGCACAGCGGCTTCCACGCTGTCAGCTCGGTGGCGCTCGATGGCGCGGTCGCCGCCCATCTCGCGGAGGGCGGGCGGCATGTCTACCGGCACGACCTCGATGCCGACCGGCCGCTGGAGCCCTTGCTGGTGATGCCCGAGGGGGAGGGCGGTCGGCGCGTCTATGGCGTGGCGGCGATCGCCGGGGGGTGGCTGGTCGCGACCGGCGGCGGTATGCTCAAGCTGGACCGCGACGGCGCGGTGCTGGCCGACTGGGCTGCGCCCTCGCCGCGCGGCTGGACCCGCGTCACCCCGGCGAAGGACGGCGAGACCTTCTTCTTCAACAACTTCCTCGAAGGATTGATCGAGCGGCGGCACCTGTCCGATGGGGCGGTGGTTGCCGTGCATGATATTGCCCGCAAATGCGCGCTGTGCGGTGTTGCGGAATTGTGAAGGGCGCAATGGAGATGGCAACCGGGATGCAAGGAAATATTCGCGGCTGGATGATGGCGGCGGCGCTGGGCCTGGGACTCATGCTGACGGCCTGCGGGGGCAAGGGCGGCGGCAGCGCGACCCAGGCGATCACGGGCAACGTGCTCAATCGCGGCACGGCGAGCGAGCCGCCGACGCTCGACCCGCACCTGGCCCAGGGCAACAGCTCCTCGGCGCTGATCGACGACCTGTTCGTCGGCCTGATGACCAAGGACGCCAACGGCAAGATGATCGGCGGCCTGGCCGAAAGCTGGGCCGCCTCGGCCGACGGCCTGACCTGGACCTTCAAGCTGCGCCCCGGCCTCGTCTGGTCGGACGGCAAGCCGCTGACCGCCGAGGACGTGGTCTGGTCGTTCCAGCGCCTGCTCGATCCGAAGACGGCGGCGCGCTATGCGGCCAACTTGTTCGGGGTGAAGGGCGCGCGCGCGGTAAACCAGGGCGCGGCGCTCTCGCAGCTCGGCATCACCGCGCCCGACGCGACGACCGTGGTCTTCCAGCTCGAGCGGCCGATCCCCTATTTCCCCAACATCCTCACCTCCAACGCCACGGTCCCCGTGCCGCGGCAGGTGATCGAGAAGGAGGGGCGCAACTGGACCAAGGCAGGGACGATGGTGTCGAACGGTGCCTTCACCCTGGTCGAATGGGTGCCGAACACGCGCATCGTCGTGAAGAAGAACCCGAACTTCTACGACGCCGCTAACGTCAAGCTCGACGGGGTGGTCTATTTCCCGACCGACAACACCGGCACCCTGGTCAACCGCTACCGGGCCGGCGAGGTCGACGTGATCCTGAACTTCCCGCCCGAGCAGACCGAGTTCCTCAAGAAGAACTTCGGCAGCCAGGTGCAGGTCTCGCCCAACCAGGGGCTGTTCTACTTCCTGTTCAACACCAAGAAGCCGCCCTTCGACAACGTGAAGGTGCGGCAGGCGCTGTCGCTCGCGGTGGACCGCCAGGCGCTCACCCAGCAGGTGATGAAGGGCGAGGCGGAGCCCGCATGGACCCTGGTGCCGAGCGACATCGCCGGCTACCGCCGCCTGCCGCCGGCCGACGCCGCGCTCAGCCAGGCCGACCGGGTGGCCAAGGCCAAGGCGCTGCTGGCCGAGGCCGGCTACGGCGCGGGCAAGCCGCTGCCGGTGGAGCTGCGCTACGACAGCAAGGAGGAAAGCCGCCAGGTCGCCGTCGCCATCGGCGACATGTGGAAGGCCGTGGGCGCTAGCCCGACGCTCAAGGCCTCGGACTTCCGCGGGATCACCGGCGACGCGCGCTCGGGCCGCTTCGACGTGATCCGCTATCAGTGGTTTGCGCCGTTCGACGATCCCTCGACCTTCCTCATGCTGGTGAAGGGCCGCTCGCCGACCAACCTGACCGGCTTCGCCGATCCCCGGTTCGACGCCTCGGTCGCCGCGGCCGACGCCCTGCCGACCGAGGCGGCCCGCATGGCCAAGCTGGCCGAGGCCGAGCGCGACGTGATGACGCAGTACCCGGTCCTGCCGGTCTACTTCACCACGGCCCGCCGCCTGGTCTCCCCGCGCGTCGAGGGCTGGAGCCAGCAGACCGGCAACAACGTCTATTCGCGCTGGCTGTCGGTGAAGAAGGCGCCCGGTTCCTAATCAGGCCGGGGGGCGGCCTTCGGGCCGTCCCCCGCGAGCCGGCGCGGCGGCGAGGAAGACATGGTGGACGTAGGAATCGGCGCGATAATAGGCGGACAGCAGCTCTATCGGCTGGGAGGCCAGGTCGAGCAACTGGAGTCTGACGTGGACGAGCGGCGCGCCGACCGTGGTCTTGAGCACGCTGGCGAGCTGCGTATCGGCCAGCGTCGCGCTGATGAGCTGGTGCGCGCCGAGGATCTCGAACCCCTTGCCCTGGAGCAGGGTCGGCGCAGGGCCGATGACGAGGTCGTCGGGCGTCAGCTCGATCCCGAGCTGGCCCGAGATGGTGAGCGTGGTGTAGCCGATCGGCTGGCTGTCGCGGACGCGGACGAAGCTCGCCTGGAGCACTTCCGCGCCGACCGGCAGGTGCAGGTCGCGCGCGGTCGCATCGTCCGCCGGGATGCGGCGGATGTGGACGTCCTGGAGGCTCGAGCGCTGGTCGAGCTGGCGCAGCCGGCGGACCAGTTCGGAGAAGTCGCCGCGGCTCGGCGTTTCGGTGGGCACGGTCGAGACGAAGGTGCCGCGGCCCTGCTTGCGCTCGACGCAGCCCTGGTTCTCCAGCATCTCCACCGCCGCGCGGACGGTGATGCGCGACACCCCGAAGATGTCGCACAGCTCGGGCTCCGAGGGCAGCCGCCCACCGGGCGGATAGGCGCCCTGGTTAATCCACGCTTTCAGCGCGGTATAGACTTGGACGTAGCGGGGCGAATGCAGGTTTTCGTCAACGAGTGCCAAACCTCATCCCTTTCATGTGTCGGTGCCCCGAGCGGGCATTTCGGGAGCACACTTAGACGGTTATCCGCCCCTGAGGCAATGAGTCAGATGCATGTTGTTCTATAGACATAATCAATTGTAACAGGAGAATGTATCTTGGAAAAGCTCGCTGCCGTCGCTCGCTCGGTTGCCGCCGAGGCGGGGGCGAGGTCTCGCTTCCTCCAGCCCTCGGATAACGATGATCTGCTCGGAATCACCCTCGCCCTGGCCGGGGAAGTGGCCACGCTCTACGAGCGGCTCGACGTGCTGGAGCGGGTGCTTGAAGCGGGATTCGGCCTGTCGCGCGAAACGCTGGACAGCTTCGTGGCCTCGCCCGAGGTGCTGGCCCAGCGCGGCCAGTGGCACGATGCCTTCGTCACCCGCCTGATGCGGCCGCTGACCCAGGAGATCGAGCGCTTGAAGGCCCAGGGCGGCGCGCCCGTGCCCGAGAGCAGCGGCGGCGATTAAAATCCGAAAAGGCGGCTTGCTTTTGGACTATATTATTATCATAATAATGATATGATGATAAAGATGGAAATGACGGCCATGAACCCCCGCACGGGGACGGCGGACTATGCCTTTGCCGCCGCCGCGCGCGCCGATATCGAGGCCGAGGCGGCCCGCCTCCGCGCGGCCCAGCCCGCCTGGGCGGCGTGCAGCGCGGAGGAGCGCGCGGCGATTCTCGGCCGTTGGGCCGACGCGGTGGAAGCCGCCGCCTACGAGATTGGTGAGGCGCTGGCCGTGGACACCGGGCGCGTCCTGCTGTCCCATCGCGAAGTGAGCGGGGCGGCCGCCAACATCCGGCGCTGGGCACGGATGGCGCCGGACCTGCTCAAGCAGCCCGAGATGCGCGATTCGCAGCTCGTCGCGGGCATCCGCTACGGCAACCAGACGGTGCCCTATCAGCTCTGCGGCTTCATCTCGCCGTGGAACTTCCCGGTGACGCTCTCGCTGATCGATGTGGTGCCGGCCCTGGCGGCGGGTGCTGCGGCGCTGGTCAAGCCTTCGGAAGTGACGCCGCGCTTCGTCGCGCCGCTCGCCCGCACCCTCGACGCCGTGCCCGAGCTCAAGGCCGTGCTCGGCTTCGTCCTGGGCGACGGGCAGGCCGGCGCGGCGTTGATCGATCAGGTCGACCTCGTCTGCTTCACCGGCTCGGTGGCGACGGGACGCAAGGTCGCCGAGCACGCGGCTCGGCGCTTCATCCCGGCCTCGCTGGAACTGGGCGGCAAGGACGCGGTGGTCGTCACCGCCTCGGCCGACATCGAGCAGGCGACCGATGCGGTGCTGCGCGGCTCGATCCTCAACAGCGGCCAGGTCTGCCTCTCGATCGAGCGGATCTATGTCCAGCGGCCGCTCTACGACGCCTTCGTCGCTCGCTTGGTCGAGAAGGCGCGGGCGGTGAAGCTGAACGTCGACGACATCGAGGACGGCCACATCGGCCCGTTGATCTTCGCCCGCCAGGCCGAGGTGATCGAGGCTCACCTCAAGGATGCGGTCGCGCGCGGCGCGCGGATCGAGACTGGCGGTGAGCTGGTCCGGCAGGGTGGCGTCTGGTGCCCGCCCACCGTGCTGACCGGCGTGACCAACGACATGGCGGTGATGCAGGAGGAGACCTTCGGTCCGATCCTGCCGGTGATCGCCTTCGACACGGTGGACGAGGCCGTGGCCCTGGCCAACGACACCAGCTTCGGCCTGTCGGGCTCGGTGATCGCCGGCACGGTGGACGAGGCGCTGGCGATCGGCGAGCGGATCGACGCCGGCGGCATTTCGATCAACGACTGCGGCCTGACCATCGTGACCTACGAGCCGGAAAAGAACAGCTTCGGCTTCTCCGGCATGGGCGGCTCCCGCATGGGGCCGGCCTCGATCAACCGCTTCCTGCGCCGCAAGGCGCTGATCGTGCAGACCGGCGCACCGTCGTCGATCGACGATTTTGCCGAAAGGCCCATCGCCAACCCTGCCGCAACGCCCGTTGCCTGAGAGAGGAACGCACATGACTCTGCTTGCCGAAAAGGATTTCTACCAGGCTCTCGAAGCCGGCCGTAAGCCCAAGGGCTCCGGCGCGCACCCGTTCAGCCTGCTCTGGGCGGAGGGCGGCCTGTCCCGCCACCAGCTCGGGCTTTGGGCGATCCAGCACTATTACTACATCTCGGTGATTCCGCAGCAGTTCGCCGCGCTCTACGCCCGGATGCCGGACCCGCTGGGCCGCCACCTGCTGATCGAGAACCTGGTCGGGGAGGAGATGCCGGAGACGCCGGAGAAGTCGCACCCCAACCTCCTGCTCAAGTTCGCCAAGGCCTGCGGCTTCGACCCGGCCTTCGTCGAGGACGCGGAAGCGCGCGGCGACATCCTGCCCGCGACCCGGGCGATGCGCGCCTGGATCTGGGAACTGGCGACGATCCGCCCGATCCACGAGGCCTGCGCCGGGATCATGGTCGCGCTGGAAGGGCAGCTCCCCACGCTCTACCCGAAATACATCGCGGCCATGACCAAGATGGGCTTCACCGACGACGAGCTGGAGTTCTTCCACGTCCATGTCGAGAACGACGTCGAGCACGCCGAGGTCGGCTTGCAACTCTGCCACAAGTACGCCGACGACGAGCAGAAGCAGGCGATGGCAGTCGAGGCTGTGAAGGGCTCGGCGGCGCTGCGCTACCAGATGCTGTCGGAGATCGAGGAAGCCCTGCGGATGAAGCAGGCGGCGTGATCCCCGGAATGGCGGGCCGCTCGCTGCTCGACGCAAGTGGACGCGTCCTGCTGCTGACCGGCGCCGCCGGGGGGATCGGGACGGCCGTGGCCGCGGCCTATCGTCAGGCCGGGGGCATGGTCGCCGGCCTCGATCTGATCGCGGGGGAGGACGTCCTCGCCTGCGATACGGCGGACGAGGCAGCGGTCGCCGCCGCCGCCGCCGCGGTGCTGGAGCGGCACGGCCGGATCGACGACGTGGTCCATGCGGCGGGCGTCGTCGGCGAGGGGCCGCTGGCCGACATGGCGCTGGCCGCCTGGCACCGGGTTCTCGACGCCAACCTGACCTCCGCCTTTCTGCTGGCCCGCGCCTGCGCCAGGCCGCTCGCCGCCTCGCGCGGGCGGCTGGTGTTCCTCTCCTCAACCAACGGCCGCAATGGCGGCTCCCACCTGTCCGGCGCGGCCTACGCGGTGGCCAAGGCCGGGCTCATCAACCTGACTCGCTATCTGGCGCGCGAATGGGCCGCCGACGGCGTGCGCGTGAACTGCGTTGCGCCCGGCCCGGTCGACACGCCCATGCTGGCCCGGCTCGACGCGGAGACCCGCGCGGCGCTGGAAGGCGGCACCCTGACCGGCCGCCTGCCCACGGCGGACGACATCGCCGCCTCGATCGCCTTCCTCCTGTCGGACAACGCGGCGGCCTTCACCGGAACCACGCTCAACCCCTCGGCGGGGTTCCTGCTGGACTAGGGTGCTGCCCCTTCGCCCGTAACTCCTCCCTCGCCTCTCGTCATGCTGAACTTGTTTCAGCATCCATGGGGCAACGGCGTCGCAGCAACGCAACCGTCCCTTGATCGGGGAGGCCGGCCCATGGACCCTGAAACGAGTTCAGGGTGACGAGGTGGACAGGTAAGCTGACGGCTCGCGCAAAGGCGCCGAGCAATAGCATGCGCTCCGTTTGCGGGATCACATTAACGGTTCAAAGAGTGAGGATGAATCGCCTTATCGGTTAATGCGGCAAGCCGCAGCCGTGTAGGAAAATGGTTTTTTGGGGCGGCGTTCGAGCAGTGCGCCGACACCGCCTCAACCGGCGGCCTGCATTCCCCGAATCTGAACCCCGGCATAGTGGCAGGCGACCGTCCGCCCGTCCGCCGGATGGGTCGGTGCGGGCACTGCCAGGATGCAGTTCGGTTTCGCTGCCGGGCAACGGGTGTGGAAGACGCAGCCCGAGGGCGGGCGCAGCGGCGAGGGGACCTCTGCCCGTAGCAGCGTGGGCACGCGGGCGCGCTCGGCGGCCGGATCGGGGATCGGCACGGCCGAGAGCAGCGCCTGGGTGTAGGGGTGGTACTGCCGCGCGAACAGCGGGGCCGTGGCCGAATCCTCCATCATCCGGCCGAGGTACATGACCATGACCCGCGTCGCGATCTGGCGGACGATCGCCAGGTCGTGGCTGATGAAGATGATCGCGATTCCTGTCTCGCGCTGGAGCGCCTGGAGCAGGTTGACGATCTGCGCCTTGACCGAGACGTCGAGCGCCGAGACGGCCTCGTCGCAGATCAGCATCTCCGGCTCGGAGATCATCGCCCGGGCAATGGCGATGCGCTGGGCCTGGCCGCCCGAGAACTCCGCTGGATAGCGATCCGCCATGTCGGCGGTCAGGCCCATCTTCTCCAGCCAGGCGATCGCGCGCGGGCGGCGCTCGGCCGCGGGGATGTCGGGGCGCAGGGTCTCCAGCGGCTCGGCGATGATGTCGCCCACGGTCATCCGCGGGTTGAGGCTGCCGAGCGGGTTCTGGAACACCGGCTGCACCGCGCGGCGGAAGGCGTGGCGCCCGGCCGCGTCGAGCGTCGCGAGGTCGCGCCCGCGCCACAGGATGCGCCCGGCCGCAGGCGCCACGAAATCGAGCGCGGCACGGGCCAGGGTGGACTTGCCGCAGCCGGATTCGCCGACGATGCCGACGCATTCGCCGGCCTCCACGGTCAGCGAGACGTCGCGGACGGCCTGCAAGGATTCGCCCTTGCCGAACAGCGAGCGCCCGATCTGGAAGCGGACGTCGAGCCCTTCGATCGACAGCAGCGGCGCGCTCATGCCGGCACCTTGAGGCAGGCGGCGAGGCGGTTGCCGATGCGGCGGGCCTCGGGGCGGACCTGCTCGCAGCGGGCGTCGGCCTCGGGGCAGCGCGGGCTGAAGGCGCAGCCCGGCGGCATGGCGTTGAGCGGCGGCGGGACGCCGGGGATGGCGGGGAGCATCCCGCCCGTCGGCATGTCGATCCGCGGCGTGCACATGAACAGCCCCTTGGTATAGGGGTGGGCCGGGGCGGCGAACAGCTCGTCGACCGGGGCGTGCTCGACGATGCGGCCGCCGTACATCACCGCCACCTCGTCGCAGACGCCGGCGACGACGCTGAGGTCGTGGGTGATGAGGATGATCGCGGTCCCGGCATGGTCCTTGAGCTTGCCGAGGGTCGAGAGGATCGTCGCCTGGACCGTGACGTCGAGCGCCGTGGTCGGCTCGTCGGCGATCAGCAGCGAGGGCTTGCACAGCAGGGCCATGGCGATCATCACCCGCTGGCGCATCCCGCCCGACAGCTCGTGCGGGTATTGCCGCAGCCGCCGCTCGGGCTCGGATAGGCGCAGCACCTCCAGCATGGCCAGCGATTCCGCCAGGGCCTGCTTGCGCGAGAAGCCCTTGTGGACCTGGAGCACCTCGGCGAGCTGGTCGCCGATCCGCATGTGCGGAGTGAGGCCGGTGATCGAATCCTGGAAGACCAGCGACATCCGCGCCCCGCGCAACTCGTCGAGCCGGCGGCGGGGGGCGCCGATCAGTTCCTCGCCCTCGAACAGGGCGGAGCCGGTGACGGTCCCGTTCTGCGGCAGCAGGCCCAGCATCCCGAGCATGGTCTGGCTCTTGCCGCTGCCGGATTCGCCGACGATGCCGAGGCAGCGGCCCGGCTCCAGCGAGAAGGACACGTCCTTGACCGCCTGCAAGGTGCCGCGGGGGGTGCGGAAGCTGACGCCCAGGTTGCTGATCTCGAGCATGGCCATGTCAGCGCCCCTGCGGATCGAGCGCGTCGCGCAGGCCGTCGCCGACGGCGTTGAACGCGAGCATGGTGATGGCGAGCAGGGTGGCGGGCGCGGCCAGGATCCACGGCGCGGAATCGAGCTGCGGCGCGCCCTGGTTGATGAGCAGGCCCCAGCTCGTCAGCGGCTCCTGCACGCCGAGGCCGAGGAACGAGAGCGAGCTTTCGACGATGATGTTAACCGGGATGAGCAGGGTGGAATAGACGATCACCGGGCCGATCACGTTGGGGATGACGTAGCGGCTGAGGATGCGCGGCGTCGGCAGGTCCACGGCCCGCGCCGAATCGATGTATTCGCGGTTGCGGATGGCGATGGTCTGGCCGCGCACGATCCGGGCCATGGTCAGCCACTCGACCGCGCCGATCGCGGCGAAGATCAGGAACACGTTGTTGCCCAGCACCGTGACCAGGACGATGACCAGGAACAGCAGCGGCACGGCGTAGAGCACGTCGACGAAGCGCATCATCAGGAGGTCGGTCAGGCCGCCGAACCAGCCGGCGACCGCGCCCCAGACCACGCCGATGGCCAGCGCGATGGCCGTGGCGATCAGCCCGATCGCCAGCGAGATGCGCGCGCCGTAGAACACCCGGACGAACAGGTCGCGGCCGTTGGCGTCGGTCCCGAACCAGTGGAAGTCGGCCAGGCTCGGCGGCTGCGAGGCATGCTCCAGCCCGGCCTCCTCCAGCCCGTGCGGCCAGAGGATCGGGATCAGGATCGCCAGCAGCGCGATCAGCGCGAGCAGGCCGAGCCCGACCACCGCCGAGCGGTTCGCGGCGAAGCGGGCCAGGGCCTGGCGCCGGGCCGTGAAGGGGGCCGTCTGGGAGGAAGCGCTCATTTGACCCTCGCGCGCGGGTCGAGCCAGCCATAGGCGATGTCGACCAGCAGGTTCAGCAGGATAAGGACCGTGGCGTAGAGGATGACGATGCCCATCACGAGCGAGTAGTCGCGGTTCATCGCCCCCTGGACGAAGAAGCGGCCGATGCCGGGCAGGCCGAACAGTTGCTCGACGATAACCGAGCCGGTGACGACGGCCGCCGCCGCCGGGCCGAGGTAGGTCATCACCGGCAGGAAGGCGGCGCGCATGACGTGCCGCCAGAGGACGCGGTTCTCCGGCATGCCCTTGGCCCGGGCGGTGCGGACGTAGTCGGCCGAGAGGATCTCCAGCATGGCGCCGCGCATGATCCGGGCGATCGCCGCGATCTGCGGCAGGGCCAGCGCGATCACCGGCAGGATCCAGTAGCGGGCGCTGCCGTCGCCCCAGCCGGCCACCGGCAGCAGGTGGAGATAGACGCCGAAGACCAGGGTCAGCGCGGGCGCGACGACGAAGTTGGGCAGGGCGATGCCGAGCGAGGCGGCGCCCATCACCGCGGCGTCGATCGGGCCGTTACGGTTGCGCGCGGCGACGATTCCCGCGGCCATGCCGAGCGCGGCGGCCAGCGCCATGGCGGTCAGGCCCAGGCGCAGCGTCACCGGCAGGCCGTCTGAGATCAGCTCGCCCACGCTGCGGTCGGGATAGGTGGTGGAGGGACCGAAGTCGAAATGGCTGAGTGCGCCGAGGAAGCGGACGTACTGCCCGCTCACCGGCAGGTCGAGGCCGTAGGTCGCCTCGAGGTTGGCCTTCACCGCCGGATCGAGGTCGACCTCGGCGTCGAACGGCCCGCCGGGCGCGGAGCGCATCAGGAAGAACGAGGCGGTGATGATGATGAACAGCGTCGGCACGCCGATCAGCAGCCGCTTGAGGATGTAGCCGCCCATCGCCCTACTCCGCCAGTTCCATGGCCTGCCGGTCGGCGCGCCGGGTCCAGCCGAGGAGCAGCAGCGCCGGGATCATCATCAGCACGCCCAGCGCGAAGGGCGCCGAGGGCGAGACGAAGGCATAGACCGTGCCGACGCCCGCCTGGCCGATGAAGCGGGCCATCGAGCTGCTGCTCTGGTAGACGCCCATCGCCAGGCCGCGTTCGCTGGGCAGGGCTTGTTCGGAGATCAGGGTCTGCATATTGGTCTGAAACAGGGCGGTGGCGATGGCCGCGACGAGAACCGCGAGGGCGATGTTAAGCCACGTCGTCGCCAACAGCAATCCCAGCCAGCCGGCCGCGTAGAGCAGGATCGCCGCCTTGACGAGGGTGTAGGAGCTGAACCGCTTGGCCAGCGGCCCCATCGCGGCGAACTGGAACAGGGCGATGGTCGCGCCCGACACGCCGAGCACCAGGCCGATGTAGCGCGGGCCGAGCCCGTGGACGTCGTGCGCCCAGATCGCCAGGATCGCCTCGCGCGCGGCGACGAAGGTGATGACGATCAGGCAGAGCGAGACCAGGCCGGCGAGCCGCGGCTGGCGGCGCAGGCTGGCCAGGCTGGCGAGCATGCTGGCCTTGCTGCGCGGGGCCTCCTCGGTGCCTGTCCGGTTGCTCTCGGGCAGCAGGAACAGGATGCCGAGGAACGAGAGCGCGGAGAGCGCGGCCGCGGCATAGGCGGGCAGGGCGAAGTTGGCCTGCTCGATCCCGCCGCTGCCGCTCAGCAGGCCGCCGAGCATCGGCCCGATCACGAAGCCCATGCCGAAGGCGGCGGATAGCCGTCCGAGGTGGCGGGCGCGCTCCTCCGGCGCGGTGACGTCGGTGACGTAGGCATAGGCCGTGGCGAGGTTGGCCGAGGTGATGCCGCCGAGGACGCGGGCCAGTAGCAGCATCTGCCAGCTGTCTGCCTGGGCGAGCAGGACGTAGGACAGCGCATGGCCGGCCATCGAGGCGAGCAGCACCGGGCGGCGGCCGTAATGGTCCGAGATATGCCCCCAGACCGGCATGGCGACGAACTGGCTGAGCGAATAGGCGGCGATGACCAGCGTGACCATCTCCGCGCCGAGCCCGGTGCGCAGCGCGTAGAACGGCACCAGCGGCGCAAGGATGCCGAAGCCGATGAGGTCGACGAACACGACTGTCCACAGCGTCGCGAGCGCCGCCGCAGAGCGTGGATCGGAATTCAGGCGCATTGCGGTCAACCGACTCCGAGTTTCGGCGATAACGACGACATTTCCCTTGTGAATCCCCCAGCCCTTAGCATAATAATGTTGTTATGATAACAGGATGTTCTGTGGCAGGATGTGGTCTGAGCCGCAAGAGGGAATTGGGAAAATGAACGGTGCTGGCGGATGGATGGATCGGCGCACGCTGCTGCGGCTGGCAGGGGCGGGTGGCGCGATCGCGGTGCTCGGGCGGATGGTGCCCGCAGCCGCCCAGACGATCCTCCACGGCAGCGCGATCGAGGCGCGCTCGCCCACGGCCTTGCTGCCGTTCTACCTGGCGATCGGCCCCGACAACCGCACGCGCTTCACCTGTCCGGCGACGGAGATCGGCCAGGGCGTGACCACCTCGCTCGCCCAGATCGTCGCCGAGGAGCTGGACTGCGACTGGTCGCTGATCGACGTCGTGCTGGCCGGGGCGGGCGACGCCTATGTGAACCCGCCGAAGAAGCAGCAGTCGGTCGGCCAGTCCTTCTCGGTGCGCGGCTATCACGATTCGCTGCGCCTGATTGGCGCCGCCGCGCGCGAGGTGCTGGTCGAGGCGGCGGCGGCGCGGCTGGCGGTGCCGGCGGACAGCCTGGAGGCCCGCGACAGCCAGGTCCATCACCGCGCGTCGGGCCGCAGCTTGCGCTATGCCGAGCTGGCCGAGGCGGCGAGCCGCCTGACCCCGCCGGCCAAGCCCCAATTGCGGAGCAAGGACCAGTACCGGGTGATCGGGCAGAGCCGCAAGCGGCTGGACACGCCCGACAAGGTGGCCGGGCGCACCGTCTATGCGATCGACGTGGAGCGGCCCGACATGCTCTGCGCGGCCCTGGCGCTGGCGCCCGTCGCGGGCGGCAAGCTGGCGGGCTTCGACCGCGCCGCGGCGCTCGCCGCGCCAGGCGTGCGGCAGGTCATCGAGACCACCCAGGGCTATACGCCGGGGATCGCGGTCCTGGCCGACCACTGGTGGCAGGCGAAAGCCGGGCTCGAGGCCGGGCAGGCGACCTTCACCGGCGGCGATGCGACCACCGAATCGCTGCGCCGCACGGTCCTCGCCGGGCTGGAGGCGACGCCGGTGCCGGGCGGCGGCGAGGGCGACGTCGCCGCGGCCTTCAGCGGCGCGAAGGAAGTGACCGCGGTCTATGAGACCCCGTTCCTGGCCCACGCGACGATGGAGCCGCTCTCGGCGGTCGCCCACGTGCGGCCCGACGGCTGCACCCTCTGGGTCGGCACGCAGAGCCAACAGCGCGCCCGCGACGAGATCGCGCAGTTCCTTGGGCTCCCCCAGGGCAAGGTGGTGGTCGAGACCCTGCCCGGCGGCGGCGGCTTCGGGCGGCGCTGGTACGGTGATTTCCCGCTGCTCGCCGCCGAGCTGTCGAAGGCTTCGGGGCGGCCGGTCAAGCTGCTGTTCCACCGCGAGCTCGACATGACCCACGACGTCTATCGCCCCGCCTTCGCCATGCGCGGCCGCGCCGCGATCGAGGGCAAGGCGCTGAAGGGCCTGGACTTCCATATCGCCGGTCCCTCGATCAGCGAGTTCGGGCGGCCGGGCCGGTTGCAGGGCAAGGTCGATCCTGTGGCGGTCTCGGGCCTGAAGGACTGCGTGTACGGGGTGCCGTTCCGCGTCCAGTGGTCGTCCACGCCGACACCGGTCCCGGTCGGGGTGTGGCGGTCCGTGGGCCATAGCCACAACGGCTTCTTCCTCGAAAGTCTGGTCGACGAGGCAGCGCTGGCTGCGGGGGCGGACCCGATCACCTTCCGCAAGCAGGCGCTGGCCGACGAGCCGCGCGCCCTCGCCGTGCTGGAGCGGGTCGAGAAGGAGAGCGGCTGGGGCCGCAAGCCGGGCAAGGGACGCGGGCTCGGCGTGGCCGTGGCCGAGGCCTACGGCAGCTACGTGGCCGAAGTGGTGGAGGTCGAGCTGAAGGGTAAGGAGGTCCGCCCGGTCGCGGTCTGGGCTGCGATCGACTGCGGCACGGCGATCAATCCCAAGGGGCTCCAGGCGCAGGTCGAATCGGGCATCGTCTTCGGCCTGTCCGCCCTGTTCTGGGGCCAGGTGGATTTCGAGGGCGCCGCCGCGCAGCAGACCAATTTCCACGACTACCGGGTGCTGGCGCTCAAGGAGATGCCCATCGTCCACACCTATGTCGTCGATACCGGCGGGGCGCTGGGCGGGGCGGGTGAGCCGGGGCTGGTACCGCTGGCGGCGGCGCTGTGCAACGCCATGGTCGCGGCCGGTGCGCAGCGCCCGCGGCGCCTGCCGCTGGCCACGCTCGACTGGGAGATGGCCGCATGATCCGCCCGGCGCTGCTCCTGCTCTGCCTGCCGCTGCTGCTGGCGGCTAGGCCCGCGCGTCTGGCCAAGGATTGCGACGATTGCGCCGCGCTGGCGGTAGTGCCCGCCGGGACCTTCCAGATGGGCGCCGAGGGCGGCGAGGACGGCCGCGCCGAAGGGCCGGTCCACCGGGTGGAGATCCGCAAGCCTTTCGCCCTCGCCGTGACCGAAGTGACCAACGCCCAGTACGCCCGCTTCGTCGCCGAAAGCGGCCATCCGACCGTGCCGGGCTGCGAGATCTGGCCCAAGGGCTCGGAAGCGGAAAAGACCGCCGACTGGCGCGACCCGGCGCTCGGCCGCCCGACCCGCCCCGACGAGCCGGTGGTCTGCGTCTCGTGGAGCGACGCCAGGGCCTATGTCGACTGGCTCGCCCGCCGCACCGGCAAGCCCTATCGCCTGCCGACCGAGGCGGAATGGGAATATGCCGCGCGTGCCGGGACGGACACGCCCTTCCCGTGGAAGGGGGGCGAGGCCGCCTCCTGCGCCCATGCCAACATCTACGACGTTTCCGCCGCCGGGCGGTTTGCCTGGGCGAACGCGGCTTGCACCGATGGCCATCCCGCGCTGGCCCAGGTCGGCAGCTTCAAGGCCAACGCCTTCGGTCTGTTCGACATGATCGGCAACGTCTGGGAATGGACCGAGGACTGCTACGCCGTGCCCTATCCCGTCGCGGCGACGACCGAGGCGGCCATCGAGCCCGGGCCGGGCGAAGCCTGCGCCCGCCGCTCGGTGCGCGGGGGGAGTTGGATGACCCGGCCCGACCGCAACCGGGTGAGCTTCCGGGGCCGCGATCCCGAGGGCGCCCGCTATTTCATGTTCGGCTTCCGCGTCGCGCGCGACCTGCTGCCGGGAGAAGCCAAGTGAACCTGTCCCGGCGAACCCTGCTCGGTGCGGGCGCGGCCTTCCTGACCCTGCCGGCGACCCTGCGCGCGGCCGAGACCGTGGACGTGGTGATCGCGGGCGGCGGCCTCGCCGGCCTCTACGCCGCGCGGCTGCTGGCGGGCGAGGGTGCGAAGGTCGTGGTGCTGGAGGGCGCCGCCGACGTCGGCGGCCGCCTCAAGACCCTGACGCACCTGCCGGGCAGCCCCGAGGCCGGCGGGCAGACCATCGACGCGATGTACGCCCGCGTGCTGCGGACGATCTCCGACGTCGGGCTCTCGACCATCCCGCGGGTCGCGGCCGTGCCGGGCGACACGGTGATCGCGGCCGGCAAGGCGATGTCGGTCGCCGCCTGGGGGACCAGCGACGCCAACCGGTTGACCGGCGCGGCGCGCGGCCTGCCGCCGGGGCAGCTCTATTCCCACTATCTCGACGCCGCGAATCCCGTGCCCGAGCTGGCCGACTGGCGCGCCGCGACGTTCGCCGCGCTCGACCGCGAGGGGGTCGAGCGCCTACTGGCCCGCGCCGGCGCGGAGCCCGAGGCGCTGCGGCTGATGCAGCACTGGTTCGATGGCGGCCCGATGCCGGAGATGTCGGCCCTGTTCGCCTGCCGAAAGCGGTTGGTCGAGCAGTTCGGGGCCAAGGCCTTCTACCGGGTGAAGGGCGGCTCGCAGGGCCTGCCGCAGGCGATGGCGGCCAGCCTGGGGGACGCCGTGCGGACCGGCAGCCGGGTCGTCTCGATCGCGCAGGACCGGGCGGGCGTGGAGATGCGCACCGCCGAAGGCGGCCGGTTCCGTGGGCGCTTTGGGCTGGTCGCGCTGCCGTTCCCGGCGTTGCGCAAGGTCGAGTTGGGGCAGGGCGTGCCGCCCGGCCTCGGCCGCGCTATCCGCGAGCTGCCCTATTCGCGGATTGTCCTCGTCACCCTGGCGCTCAAGCGGCGCTTCTGGGAGGATGATGGGCTCCCGCCCGCGATGTTCGTCGACGGCTGGGTCCAGCGCGTGACCGCGACACCAGGCCAGGACGGCGAGCTGCACAGCCTGTCCGTCTGGCTGCGCGGCGAGGTGCCGGACCTGTCCGACGCCGCGCTGGGCCAGGCGGTGATCGATGAGCTGGCCCGGCTGCGGCCCGCGACCCGGGATGCCCTGGCCCTGGCCGACGTGACCCGGTGGGACGCCTCGGCCGAGTCGGGCGGCGCCTATCACTATTTCGGGCCCGGCCAGATCGCCGCCCTGTTCGACGGGATGCGCCAGCCCTGGGGCCGGGTGCGCTTTGCCGGGGAGCACCTGGCGGACATGCAGCAGGGCATGGAAGGCGCCTGCGAGGCGGCCGAGCGCGAGGCGCTCGCCCTGCTGGCGGACTTGTAGGAGGTTTGCGATGGTTTCGTTCACGCTGAACGGCAAGGCGGTCTCGGTCGACGTGCCCGACAGCACGCGGCTGCTCTGGGTGATCCGCGAGCACATGAAGCTGACCGGCACGAAGTTCGGTTGCGGCGCGGGCCTGTGCGGGGCATGTACGGTCCATCTGGATGGCGAAGCCCAGCGCTCCTGCTCGGTCCCGATGGAAGCTGTGGCGGGCCGCAAGGTGACGACGCTCGAAGGACTTCCCGCCGGCCACCCGGTGCCGGCTGCCTGGATCGAGGAGGACGTGCCCCAATGCGGCTATTGCCAGCCCGGCATGATCATGGCGACGGCGGCCTTCCTCGCGCAGACCCCGAAGCCGACCGATGTCCAGATCGACGAGGCCATCACCAATATCTGCCGTTGCGGCACCTATTCCCGGATTCGGCGGGCGATCCATCGCGCCGCCGGTCAACCTAGTCCCGAAAGGAGAGGATGATGATCGACCAGTCCACCCATGAAATGCTGGCGCAGCCCCTGCCCGACGAGCAGGCGCGGCAACGCTTCGTCCTGTCGCTGAAGCGCCATCTGGCCGGCACCTTGCGGCCGGGCATGGCCGCGGTCTGGGCGCGCGAGGCGGAGCCCGCCTTCGTCGCCGAGCACGGTCGCCCCCCGGCTGACCGCGACGAGGCCGAGCAGGCGCTTGATCGGTCCGCGGCCTATCGCTTCACCAAGGCCGTCAACCGGGTCAGCCAGGAACTGATGTGGCAGGCGGTCGGCGAGACCGTCTATCGCGAGGAGGACCGCCTGCGCGAGGTTGCGGCCCGGCTGGAGCGCGAGCGTCCGGCCGGCGGCTCGCTGGAGCTTGATCCGCAGCTCGCGATCGAGCCGATCTACAAGGACTGCTACATCCACCTCCAGCCCGAAGGCTATGTGCCGCCCGATCCGGACGGCAACAGCATCATCGCCGGCGCCTTCTACGAAAGCGGCGGGCGGCTCTACTCGATGGGCCGCGGCATGAGCGGCGGCGATTCCAAGGCCGGCGCGGTGATCGGCTGGCTGCGCGAGCGCCGCCCCGGCTGGGAGCCGAAGCGCATCCTCGATCTCGGCTGCTCGGCCGGCGGCGCGGTTACGGTCTATGCCGAGGAGTTCCCCAATGCGGAGGTCCATGCGGTGGACCTCGGCTCGTCGATGCTGCGTTATGCCCACACCCGCGCGGAATCGATCGGCGTGCCGGTCCACTTCCACCAGATGGACGCGGGCCGCACCCGCTTTCCCGACGGGCACTTCGACCTGATCGTCAGCCATAACCTGTTCCACGAGATCTCCAGCGAGAAGCGCCGTGAGATCGCCAAGGAGAGCGAGCGCCTGCTGGCCCCCGGCGGCATCGCCATCCACCAGGACGTCGACCTGCTGTTCCGCGGCAAGGCGCACTGGGAAGAGGCCGAGCGCGCCTACGATCTCAGCCACAACAACGAGCCGTTCTGGCTTGCCTACGCCACCTGCGACTTCGCCGCGGAGCTGAGGGAAGCCGGCTTTCCGACCCAGACGGTCAGCGAGCACAAGGTGCGCAAGACCGCCGGGCCGGGCTTCTGGTACGTCTTCGCCGCCGAGAAATAGGACACGGCCGCCGCGGGCGGCGAAAAACGGAATGCTGTAGATGATGGTCCGGCCCGGAAACGGCTCGCCGTCCTGGCGAGCCGCAGTACCTTGGCGGCAGAGGGGGAACATTCGATGAGGGAACTTGGTGCCAAGGGCGCGCTATACCGCTGGTACGTGGTCGCCGTACTGCTGCTGGTCTTCATCCTCTCCTATTTCGACCGCTACATCCTCAGCCTGCTGGTCGATCCGATCAAGCAGGACCTGGGCCTCAGCAATTTCCAGATGGGCCTCCTCCTCGGGCCGGCCTTCTCGGTGGTGAACGTGCTGTTTGCGATCCCGCTCGGCTGGCTGGCCGACCGGGGCAGCCGCAAGTGGATTCTGATCGCGGGCATCTTCTTCTGGTGCACCATGACCGCGATGAGCGGCTTCGCCATGGCCTTCCTGCCGCTTGTCCTGCTGCGCGCCGGGCTGGGCATCGGCGAGGCGGTGGTCAGCCCTACCTCGATCTCGATCATCAGCGACTATTTCAGCCGCAGCACCCGCGCCCGGGCGCTGTCGGTCTATATGGCCGGGCCCTACCTCGGCGCGGGGCTGGCCTTCGGCATCGGCGGATTCCTGGTCCACTGGTTGGAGAAGGGCGGCTGGAACCTGGGCGGCTTCCAGCCCTGGCAGATGACTTTCTTTCTGGTCGGTCTGCCGGGCATCCTCCTCGGCTTCGTGCTGATGACCGTCCGCGAGCCGGCGCGCACTGACAAGGTCGCGGAGCCGGTCCCCGGGGCCCGCCGGGCCAGCGTCTGGCGCTTCATGCGGCAGCGCTGGCAGGCGTTCGGTGCGATCTTCGTCGGGGCGACCTGCAACTTCGCGCTGACCACGCTGACCTTCTGGAACGTGCCCTTGTTCCAGCGCGTCTATGGCTGGAGCATCGGCCAGACCGGCGCGGTGACGGGCGTGTTCTACTTCACCGCCGGCCCCATCGGCACGGCGCTGGCGGTCTGGGCATCCCGCCATTTCGCGAAGTCGGGCCCCGACTACGGCATGAAGGTTCTGATCCTTGGCCTGTTCGTCGCCATTCCGGCGAGCGCGCTCTATCCGATCATGCCGACCGCGGAATTGGCCGTGGTGCTGATGTTCATCGCCTTCATGGGCAAGTCGATCGCGACGGCGGGCGGCCCCGCCTCGCTCTCGCTCGTCACCCCCGGCGACATTCGCGGGCAGTCGGCCGCGATCTTCACCGCGGTCGTGACCGTGGTCGGCCCGATCTTCGGTCCGCCGATCATCGGCTGGGCGGTCGATGCCTCGGGCGATCCCAAGTTCGTCGGAACCGCGCTCAGCGCCTTCGTGACCGTGCTCGGCATTCCCTCGATCCTCTTCGTGCTCTGGGCGCGGCGCTACTACCGGACCGCGGTGGTGGAGTTGGAGCGCAGCCTGAAGGACGAGCCGGAGAGCCTGCCGGCCTAGCTCGCCCGGTTTCGCGGCATCGTGACGGGAATCTCCCGCCTCCTCGCCCGGAGGCTGGGCGCCTGCGGGCACGGCTTTGTCCGCTATCTAGCAACATGCTGATAATTCAGGGAAAGAATTGAGCGCAAGCCGCTTGACAGCGTGGGCCTAGTGGCATCATATAGATATAACGATGTAATGATATGCATCTGCCGCATGCAGCTACTGGGAGGTTTGGTTGGGGCGGCCACAAAGGCCGGATGGAGTCATTGCGGCTACCAGTTCTCAAGGGCGGCTCGGGTCAATCGCCTGTCATTCGGATTGGATGCGCTGGCGGCGCATTGCGGGATCGTCCCGCGGTGATCGAATGGTTTTTCAACGCAATATGAATTCCCGATCGGGAATTCGTCCACAGTAAAGCGGGGTGTGGAACAATGAACATCAAAGGGGGAATCTTCTATCTGAGCGTCAGTGCCTGCGCGCTCGCCGGCACGGCCTTTCCTCTCGCCGCCCAGGCTCAGGCCCAGCGCGAAGAGGTCTCGGCGCTCGACGACATCGTCGTCACCGCGCGCAAGAAGGAGGAAGGCATCCTCCAGGCGCCGCTCTCGGTCTCGGGCTTCACCGCCAGCATGCTGGCTGAGCGCAACATCACCGACCAGGCCAACCTCGCCATGCAGACGCCGGGCTTTGACTATACCGCGCCCGGCGGCCTGAGCACCGCCCGCCCGGTCATCCGAGGCATGTCGCAGTCGAGCCGCGCGGGTGAGGAGACCAACGTCGCGACCTTCGTCGACGGCGTCTATGTCGACGGCTTCAGCAGCTCCGCGGTCCTGATGGACGCGATGGAGCGCATCGAGATCCTCCGCGGCCCGCAGAGCGCGCAGTACGGCCGCAACAGCTTTGCCGGCGCGATCAACTACATCACCAAGAAGCCGACGATGGAATTCAACGCCGGCGCCTCGGCGGTCATCGGCGAGGACGGCCAGTACGGCATCAGCGGCTTCGTCAACGCCCCGGTGATCGCGGACAAGGTCGCCCTGCGCATCGACGGCGGCTACGAGGATACCGGCGGCTATTACCGCGACGCCGTCACCGGGCAGCACCTCGCCGCCCGCAAGACCTATGCCGTGCGCGGCGGCCTGCTTGTCAACTTCTCCGAGGTCGTGAAGGCGGTCGCGCAGGTCAGCTACCAGACCGGCAAGACCAACACCTTCGCCCGCAACACCGTGGCGACCAACGATCCGAACCTGTGCTGCCGCTCGATTTCCAGCGGCTCGCCTGCCGGCTTCGGCACGCTGTTCCGCGGCGAGATGTACACCAACCCCGACGAGGCCTTCACCTATGATCCGCGTGCCTTCGCCGGGTCGGAGGACATCTTCCACGCCAACCTCAACGTGACGGCGGACTGGGGCAACCTGCGGCTGACCTCGATCACCGGCTACGACAAGCGGACCTTCGACACCCTGGCGGACCAGGACCGCACCCCGGGTGGAACCACCTTCACCTTCACCTCGCGCGGCAGCCCGGTGTCGACTCGTACCGTGGTGATGCAGACCCTGTCGGGCACGCGTGAGGAGCGCGAAGCGTTCAGCCAGGAGCTTCGTCTGGAATCGTACAACAACGACAGCCTGATCAACTGGGCCATCGGCGGCTACTACAGCAAGCTCGATGTCGGCCAGGTCCGGCGCCAGGGCGGTGAGATTCTCTCGGACACGACGACGGGCACGGCCCCGCCGGCCAATACGATCGCGGTGATCGCCAACGGTGTCATTCCGATCGCGGAAATCACCGATTCGAAGACCGAATTCGTCTCGGCCTTCGGCTCGATCGACATCAACATCACCAAGAACCTCACGCTCTCGGGTGAGGGGCGCTACACTTGGGAAACCAAGGCGGTGAACAACTCCTACCTCAGCGCCGCCACCAACGGCGTCGGCTCGGGACTGGAATCGGTCAGCTTCAAGTACTTCACGCCGCGCGTGATCCTGGAGTTCAAGCCGAGCCGCGACCTGATGCTCTACGCCTCGGCCGCCAAGGGCACCAAGTCGGGCGGCATCAACGCGGGCATCGCTGCGGTTGCCACCTCGGCCAACCCCTCGATCCTGCCGAGCTGGGCGAGCTACAAGCCGGAAACGGCCTGGAGCTATGAGGTCGGCCTGAAGTTCAGCGCACTCAACAACCGCGTTCGCGGCGCCATCGCCGCCTACTACGTGGACTGGACCAACCAGCAGGTCTCGAACACGATCTTCGTGACCTCGGTTAGCCGGACCATGGTCGCGATCGCCAATGCCGCGAAATCCCGCGTCCAGGGCTTGGAGTTCGAAGGCTCGGCGGTGATCGTCGATGGCCTCGTGGCGAACATCGGCTACTCGCTCAACGACGGCAAGTACACCGACGCGGTGTTTTCGGGCTACAACGTAGAGAATTCCGCGCTCTACGGCTTCCCGGGCGGCGATGTCAGCGGCAAGCGCATCCAGAACACCTCGAAGCACACGGTGAACCTCGGCCTCGAATATTCGCTGCCGGTGTTCTCGGACTTCAGGTTCAAGGCGCGCGCCGACTACATCTACCGCAGCAAGCAGTACGATACGCCGGTGAACCTGGCCTGGACGCCGGCCTACAACACGATCAACCTCAACTTCGCGCTGGAGAACGACACGACGCGGATCGCGGCGTTCTGCAACAACGTCCTCAACGACCGCGGCGCGAGCGTCGGCTTCAACAGCCGCAACATCAACGGCGAGGTCGTCTACCAGATCCAGCCGCGCGAAGGCCGCCGTTGCGGCGTGCGGCTCAGCAAGACCATCCGCTGACGTTCGCTCACGTGATGGGTTTTCGATTGAAGAAGAAAGACTGACCTATGTTGGAAGCAGTTGGATTGCGGAAGGAATATGGTCCTACTGTTGCGTTGAAGGGATTGAACCTCTCGATCGGTCCCGGTGAGATATATTGCATGCTCGGCGCCAACGGGGCGGGCAAGACCACCACAGTCAACTGCTTCCTCAACTTCATCAAGCCGACCTCAGGCCTGGCCCGGATCGACGGCATCGACGTCCAGGCCGATCCGATCGGGTCGAAGAAGCACGTCGCCTACATTCCCGAGAACGTCATGCTCTACCGCAACATGACGGGGCTGGAGAACCTGCGCTATTTCTCCAAGCTCGGCGGGCACGACTACAGCGCGGACGAATACCGTGCCCTGCTTGACCGCTGCGGATTGCAGCGGGAGGCCGTGGACCTCTACATCGACGGCTATTCCAAGGGGATGCGCCAGAAGGTGGGGATCGCCATCGCCCTGGCCAAGCAGGCCAAGGCGGTCCTGCTCGACGAGCCGACCTCGGGCCTTGATCCCAAGAGCAGCAACGAGTTCTCCGAGTTGCTGCTGGAGTTGAAGGCGGCGGGCGTCGCGATCCTGATGGTCACGCACGACCTGTTCCGCGCCAAGGAGACCGGCACCCGCCTCGGCATCATGCGCCAGGGTGAACTGGTGCGCGAGATGCTGGCCGACGAGGTGTCGCACACCGAAATCGAGCAGATCTACCTCGAGGAAATGAAGTACTGAAAGGGTTTCCCATGATCGGGGTGATCGCAAAGAAGGAATTCCTCTGCCTGCTCCGCGACGGCAGGTTCAAATGGTCGATCCTGATCATGATCCTGCTGCTGTTCACCGCCTTCCTGACCGGCTACCAGCGCAATGAGTCACTGCGCGAGGTCCGCGAGGCGGCCCAGGCCAAGAACACCGAGCAATGGCTCGACCAGGACCGCAAGAACCCGCATACTGCGGCGCACTTCGGCAACTACGCTTACAAACCTCAGGGGACGCTGGCCTTTTTCGACAGCGGCATCGGCAACTATGCGGGCACGACGATCTGGCTGGAAGCGCATAAGACCAACTTCGCCCAGAATCGCCCGGCCCAGGACAACGGCGCCATCTCCCGCTTCGGCGACATGACGCCGGCGATGACCTTGCAGGTCCTGCTGCCGCTGATCATCATCCTGCTGTCCTTTTCCGCCTTCGCGGGCGAGCGGGACAGCGGCACCCTGCGCCAGGCGCTCAGCCTGGGCGTTGCCAACCGCGACCTGCTCTGGGGCAAGTTCCTCGGCATCGCGGCGGCCGTCGGCATCGTCGTCGTGCCTGCCGCGGCAGTGGGAGGGGCGATCCTCGCCTTCGGCCTGCCGAGCGACGGCGCCGCGGTCGACCGGCGCGGGCTGTTGCTGGTGCTGTTCTACCTGCTCTACGCGGTGTCGTTCCTGTTCCTGGCGCTGGGGGTCTCGGCGCTTGCTCGGACCGCGAAGACCGCCTTGATCATCCTCGTCGGCTTCTGGGCCTTCGCGACCTTCATCATGCCCAAGGCCGCCGCGGACATCTCTCGCATCGTCACCCCCACGCCGACCTATTCGCAGTTCTACCATATGACCGAGCGGGCCAGCGCCCGCGGCCTGCCGGGGGCGAAGGGGCCGCTCGCCATGCCGCTCGATCGGCAGGTCAAGCTGGAGCGCGACGCGCTGCTCAAGAAGTACAATGTTCCGACGGTGCGGGACCTGCCGATCTACTGGGTCGCCTACTCGATGCAGATCATGGAGGACCGCGACTACCAGATCTACCAGAAGTTCCTGGGCGATCTGCGCGCCGTGTTCTTCCGGCAGCAGAGCACGCAGAACCATTTCGGGGTGGTCTCCCCGCTCCTGCCGCTGCGCTCCCTGTCCATGGCGCTGTCGGGCACCGGCCTGGTCGACCAGGAGCGCTTCAACCAGACGGCCCAGGATTTCCGGATCGACATGATCCGCAAGATGAACGGCGAACTGATCGACCACACGACGATGAAGGACCCGCTCTACATCGCCGGTCGCGAGGTCTTCTCCAAGGTGGAACCCTATAAATACGTCGCGCCGACGCTGGGCGAGTCCCTGGCCGGGGAGACGCAGAACATCGTCCTCCTCCTGGCGTGGGGAATATTGTCGGCTTGCTTCGCCGTTGCTGCCGTCAACCGGCTGCGCGCATAGGGATTTGAACGGACATGCTGAAGACGATTGTCGCCCATGAGGCTCGCCTGCTGATGAAGTCGCGGGCGACGGTGTTCATCCTCGTGCTGCTGGTGGCGAGCATGATGTTCGGAATCTGGAACGGCCTGCGCGCCGTCGAGCGCCAGAACGCGAGCGCCCAGACCGCGATGGCCGACGAGGCGGCCAAGAAGCAGCGTGTGCTCGACGAACTGATCGCCTATGAGAAATTCACCGCGGCGCGCGGCATCCCCCGCGAATTCGCGCCGGTGAACCACGCCCCGGCCCGGCCCGGCGAAGCGCCGCAGGGCACGAATGCGGGCGCGGTCGGCGGCGAGAAGGTGCGCGAGATCGCGATCCTGCCGGCGACGGGCCTGGCGGCCTTCTCGGTCGGCCAGATGGACCTCCAGCGCAACTACACGCTCGTCGACATGAAGAACAAGTTCAACATCTCCGACAACCTGGAGATCGAGAACCCGCTCAACCTGATGGCGGGCACTTTCGACCTCGCCTTCGTCATCATGTTCATCCTGCCGATCTTCATCATCGCGCTGACCTACGACATGCTGTCGGGCGAGAAGGAGAGCGGCACCCTGGCGCTGGTGATGACCCAGCCGATCGCCCTGCGCACCTTCATGGCGGGCAAGCTGCTGTCGCGCGCGGGCATCCTCATGCTGGTGATCGTGGCGGTCGGCCTCTGCGCGCTGCTGTTCTCGGGCGCGGCGCTGGGCTCGCTCGGTGATCCCGGTACCTGGGGGCGGTTCGGCCTGTGGCTGCTGGCGGTCCTGCTCTACGCCGCGTTCTGGTTCGGGCTCGGCGTCTTGGTCAGCGCCCTCAACAAGTCGTCCGAGACCAATATCACCATCCTCGCCGGCATCTGGCTGGTCATGGTGGTGATCATGCCGACGCTGGTCAGCCTGACCGCGACGACCGTCTATCCCGCGCCCTCGCGCATGGATCTGAAGGTGGCGATGCGCGACGCCTCCAGCGCCGCGGAAAAGGCGGAGTCGGAGACGACCAAGGCCTATTACACTGACCACGTGGAAATGCTGCCGAGTAAGGAGACCGAAACCTACCTGACGGTGTTCCTGGCGCGGCAGGAAGCGCTGGAGCGAGCGGTCGAGCCGGTCTTCGACAATTTTCGCAAGCAGCAGGACCGGCAGGCGGGCCTGGTGAGCCGCTTCCAGTATCTCTCCCCCGCCATCGTCATGCAGCTTGCCCTGAACGAGATTTCGGGGACCAGCACCGAGCGCTACAACGCCTACATGGACGAGGTGTTCGCGTTCCATCAGGAGTGGCGGAAGTATTTTACGCCGCGCTATCTCCGCAAGGAGATCCTCGATTCGTCGACCTACAAGGACTTCCCCAAGTTCCACTACACGGCGGAATCCCCCAACGTCGTCGTGCAGCGGACGGGGCTGTCCCTGTTCGGCCTGTTCCTGATCGTCGCCGCGATCATGGCCTATTCCTTCGCGCGCCTCCGCCGTTACGGCGTGCGGGAGAACGGCTAGGCCGCTCTACCCGTTGACCCGCAGCGGCGGGGATATCTGGCGCCAGCGCTCCTGGCCGAGTGCATCAGCAGTGGAAATGGCAACGCTG
>JASGGH010000023.1:0-38869 GCA_047605105.1 Novosphingobium sp.
GCGTGGATGACACCACGCCCCAAGTTCTCTCTTTTGTTCGGAAATGGCGCGCCCGACGGGATTCGAACCCATGGCCCCCAGATTAGGAATCTGGTGCTCTATCCTGCTGAGCTACGGGCGCCCGCGCCTCCTTTAGGCAGGCGCTGTCAAGCTGGCAATCTTGAGCTTCAATTGGCCTCACCGGGCGGGCCCACCGGGAACGGCAGGGGCATCACCTCGATCCCCTCCTCGAACAGTTCCTCGACTTCTTCGGCCGTGGCCTGTCCGTGGATCGTCTCGGCGTCGCGCTCGCCATAATGGATTGCGCGGCTGACCTCGGCGAAGCCGTCACCGACCCAGCGCGATTCCTTGAGGGCTTCGGCCTGCATCGCCGCCATCGCGCGCAGCATCGCCGCGGCCTGTGGCGGCAATTGCGCCACTGCGGGAACGGATTGCCCGGCCTTGGCCTCCGCCGCGACAGGGCGCGCAGGTTCCACCTGATTGCCCTTGCGCCCCAGGTTCGGGGCCATCGGCGCCTTCATGACGTCAGGCGAGCCGCATTGCGGGCAAGCGACCAGGCCGCGTTCCTGCTGCGCGGCAAAATCGCCGGACGAGCCGAACCAGCCTTCGAAACGGTGCCCGTGCTCGCGGCATTCGAGGTCGAAGACGATCATGGCGCGCCTATCGCGCGATCTCGCGGCGGTTGGCAAGGCTCGGCAACTGGGCACGGACTGCGGCGATGCGCGCGGGATCGATCTCGGCGAAGGCGAGGCCGGCCTCGCCGCCCATGTCGAGCAGGACCTCGCCCCAGGGATCGACCACCAGGCTGTGCCCATAGGTGCTGCGCCCGTCCTCATGGCTGCCCGCCTGCGCCGCGGCCACGACATAGGCGCTCGCCTCGATCGCGCGGGTGCGTTGCAGGAGATGCCAATGCGCCTCGCCGGTCGGCACCGTGAAAGCGGCGGGAATCGCGATAATGTCGCAATTTTGCCGACCAAGCTCTTCGAACAATGCGGGAAACCGAATGTCGTAGCAGATCGCCAGGCCCACTCTGCCGATCGGGGCCTGCACGGTCACGACCGCTTCGCCCGCGGCATAGGCGTTGGATTCGCGCCAGGATTCGCCGGTGGCCAGATCGACATCGAACATGTGGATCTTGTCGTAGCGAGCGACGATCGCCCCGGACGAATCGATCACGAAAGCCCGGTTCGCCCAGCGCCCGTCCTCACGCAGAATCGCCAGCGAGCCCAGCGCGACCCACAGCCCCGCGTCCGCCGCGGCCTCTCGCACCGCTGCGAGCACGAGGTCCTCCGCCTCCGCCACGACCTTGGGGGTCGCCCGCTCGCGCTTGCGATCGAGCAGCCCAGACATTTCGGGCGTGAACAGCATCTCCGCTCCGCCCTGCGCGGCAGTGCGGACCGCAGCGACGATCGTGGCGGCATTGGCCTCGGGATCGATTCCCGAAGTCATCTGCAGGACGGCGATCCTGGACATCAGGCCAGCAGCGGGTCGAGCTTGCCGGCGCGGTCGAGCGCGTGGAGGTCGTCGCTGCCGCCGATCAGCGCACCGTCGATGAAGATCTGGGGCACGGTCGATGCGCCGGGCGCGCGTTCGAGCATCTCGGCGCGCTTGGGACCGCCCATGGTGATGTCGTATTCCTCGTATGCCGCGCCCTTGCCGTCGAGCAGGCGCTTGGCCGCGGAACAATAGCCGCAGCCCCATTTCGTATAGATTTCAACCCGTGCCACGGCGTTTGCGACCTTTCTTCTGCACCCCTTGAAAGCCGGGGCAGCTATCATATCTGATGTCTTGTGACGCGGCTCGCAAGACCTGTCCTGAGCGAAGGTCGAACGAGGGCGGCACAGCCGCCGAGGCGCCATAATGGGTCTCGGCGAACCTGAAAATTGCTCATTGGAGGATTTTTGCCATGAACCGTTTCGACTTTACCCCCTACCGCCGCAACACCGTTGGGTTCGACCGGCTGTTCGACCTGCTCGAGAACACCGCCCGCAGCGGCGGCGGCGACAACTACCCGCCGTTCAACATCGAGCGCGTCAGCGACGATGCCTACCGCATCACCCTGGCGGTCGCCGGCTTCAAGTCCGCCGACATCGACATCACCGCCCAGCAGAACCTGCTGGTGGTCCAGGGCAAGAAGCCGGAAGAGTCGCGCGACGGCCGGATGCTCCATGTCGGCATCGCCCAGCGCGGGTTCGAACGGCGCTTCGAACTGGCCGACTATGTCCGCGTGGCGGGGGCCAACCTCGAGGACGGCCTACTGGTGATCGACCTGATTCGCGAAATTCCCGAGGCGATGAAGCCCAAGAAGATCGCGATCGGCAGCCAGAGCTCGCTCAGCCTCGTCACTGATGGCGAGACGCGCAATCAGGCGGCCTGATCAAGGATCATCACATTGATCTGAAATAAAAATTCGGGGGTGGGCCCGGGTAGGCCCACCCCCGCGACGTTTCCGCCGCCCTGTCCTGCCTGGCCGTCCGGGTCGCAAGAGACGGTCAGCAAGGACAAGTCCTGGCGGTCGCTTGAGCGGCCAAGGGGAGCCGCACGACCGATCTTCGCCCAAACCCATATCCGTTTGGACAATAACTTGGGTTAATTTCTTAGGATTATCGCGCCGCGCGCAAAACGCAGAGTCTAGACGAGGCGCGACTGGCGCAGCGCGGCCTCGATGAACCCGGCGAACAGCGGGTGCGGATCGAACGGGCGGCTTTTCAGTTCCGGGTGGAACTGCACGCCGACGAACCACGGATGATCGGGGCGCTCGACGATTTCGGGCAGCAGTCCGTCGGGGGACATGCCCGAGAAGACCAGGCCGCCCTGCTCCAGCGCCTCCTTGTAGGCGATGTTCACTTCGTAGCGGTGGCGATGGCGCTCGGAAATCTCGGTCCCGCCGTAGATCGCCGCGACGTGGCTGTTGCCGTTGAGCTTCGCCGCATAGGCGCCGAGCCGCATCGTTCCCCCCAGGTCCCCGCCGTCAGCGCGGGTCTGGAGGCCTTCGGGGCTCATCCATTCGGTGATGATACCGACCACCGGCTCCTCGGTGGGGCCGAATTCGGTCGAGCTAGCCCCGGCGATACCCGCCTCGCGAACACCTTCGATGCAGGCCATCTGCATGCCGAGGCAGATCCCGAAGAACGGCACCTTGCGCTCGCGGGCGAAACGGACGCTCGAGATCTTGCCCTCGGTCCCGCGCTCGCCGAAGCCGCCGGGGACCAGGATGCCGTGCATCGGCTCAAGGTGGGCGGCGATCTCGGCATCGTCCTTCTCGAACAGCTCGGCGTCGATCCAGCGGATGTGCACCTTGACCCGGTTGGCCATGCCGCCGTGGACCAGCGCCTCGTTCAGCGACTTGTAGGCATCGGGCAGGCCGACATACTTCCCGACCACGCCGATCGTCACCTCACCCTCGGGGTTCTGGTGGCGATCGACGATGTCGATCCAGCGCGACAGCTCGGGCGCGGGCGAGGTCAGGCCGAAGTGGCGCAGGACCTCGGCATCGAGACCCTCCGCATGATACTGCAGCGGCACCGAATAGATCGACTTGGCGTCGAGCGCCGGGATCACCGCTTCCTTCCGCACGTTGCAGAACTGGGCGATCTTGGCGCGCTCATTCTCCGGGAGCGGCTTTTCGCAGCGGCACAGCAGGATGTCGGGCTGGACGCCGAGCGCGGTGAGCTCGCGCACCGAGTGCTGGGTCGGCTTGGTCTTCAGCTCGCCCGCGGCGGCGATGTAGGGCACCAGGGTCACGTGGACCGAGCAGGTCTGCTCGCGCCCCAATTCGTTGCGCAGCTGGCGCAGGGCTTCGATGAACGGCAGGCCCTCGATGTCGCCGACCGTGCCGCCGATCTCGCAGAGGATGAAGTCGAGGTCCTCGGTATCGGCCTGGGCGAACTGCTTGATCGCGTCGGTGACGTGCGGGATCACCTGGACCGTCGCGCCGAGGTAGTCGCCGCGGCGCTCCTTGGCGATGATGTCGCGGTAGATGCGGCCCGAGGTGATGTTGTCCGACTGGTGCGCCGAGACCCCGGTGAAGCGCTCGTAATGGCCGAGGTCGAGATCGGTCTCGGCGCCGTCGTCGGTCACGAAGACCTCGCCGTGCTGATAGGGGCTCATCGTGCCCGGGTCGACGTTCAGATAGGGGTCGAACTTGCGGATGCGGACTTTGAAGCCGCGGGCCTGCAGCAGCGCCGCGAGGCTGGCCGCCATGAGCCCTTTGCCAAGCGAGGAGACCACGCCGCCGGTGATGAAAATGTACCGCGCCATGGGAGTCGAGCCTTAGTCATCCAAAGGGGAACCGGGCAAGCGAAGACGCATGCCTCGGGCGATTAATTCCACAGCCGCGTGGCCCCGCCGTGGCGGGTTGCGACGAATGGAGCGAATGGTGGCCGCGCGGTCCGATCCCGCGCGGGCGTTACTGCTTGGCCGGAGCCCCCAGCGGATCGACCGGGGCCGCCGGCGAGGCGGGAGCAACGGGCGCCGCAGGCTGGGCGCCGCCCGAGAGCGGATCGACCGGAGCGCTCCGCTGCAGCGAGGTATCGACCTGCCGGCTCGACCCGGTGTTGACCGCCAGGGCGGCGAGCACGATGCTCAGCAGCACGAACAGCGATGCTAGGATCGCGGTCGCGCGCGTGAGGAAATCCGCCGCTCCGCGCGCCGACATCAGGCCCGAGGGGCTGCCGCCGACGCCGAGGCCGCCGCCTTCGGAGCGCTGCATCAGGATGACGCCGACCAGTGCCAGGGCGATGATCGCCTGAAGCACGGTGAGGAAGATATAAAGGGACATGAAACGATGGTCTCGATCTAGCTTAGCGGCGCATCTAGGCGCTGAGCCGGTTCAAATCAACCTGGCGCCGCTCAGTCGGCTTCGGGGCCGGCCGCCGCGACGACGATCGCCATGAACGATTCGGCGGTCAGGCTCGCCCCGCCGACCAAGGCGCCGCGCACCTCGTCGGCGGCCAGGAGTTCGGAAGCATTGCCGGCATTGACCGAGCCGCCGTAGAGGATGCGGACCGCCGCTCCGGCATCATCGTAGATCTCGACCAGCTTGGCCCGGATCGCGCGGTGCATCGCGCCGACATCCTCGACCGAGGGAACCCGGCCCGTGCCGATCGCCCAGACCGGCTCGTAGGCCACGGCCAGCTTGCCGGGCGCGCTCGCGCCCTCGCCGCGCGGCAGGGACCCGTCGAGCTGGCCGGCGACGACCGCCTCGGCCGAACCGGCATCGCGCTGGGCCTCGGTCTCGCCCACGCAGACGATGACCGAAAGGTCGGCAGCCTGGGCCGCCTCCGCCTTGGCCCGGACCTGCGCGTCGTTCTCGCCGTGGAGCGTGCGGCGCTCGCTATGGCCGACGATGACGAAGCGGGCGCCGGCATCGGCGAGCATCGCCGCGGAGACATCCCCGGTATAGGCACCGCCGGCCTGGGTGTGGCAGTCCTGCCCGCCGACCGCGATCTCGGTGACCGCCTCGGCCATGCCCTGGACCAGGGTGAACGGCGGCGCCAGGCCGACCGCGACCTGGGGATAACGCGCCGCGGCACGGCCGATCGCCCGCGCTTCGGCAAGCATCGCGCGCGTGCCGTTCATTTTCCAATTGCCGACGATATATGGCCGATTAGGCATGCAAAATCCCTGTTTTAGCCCCGATTTCGTCCGGTCTCGCAGGCGAATCCCCTGGGTCGCGACGTTGGCGCGCTGCTAGGGCAGCGGTTCCGGCCTGTCAAAAGCCAAGCGACGGGCTGCAAGTCGATGCCGCCGGGGGCCGCAGGGTGCGAACCGGCAAGCCCGGCATTGCGATGGCCCGCGTTGCCGCCTAAAGCCCCAGCCACTAAAGCCCCACCACGGCCCGCCTTCCCGGCCGGCCGGACGAGCCAAGCGAACCACGATGATCCATCTTTTCCGCAGCATCATCTTCTCCAAGATCGGGGGCGGCGTGACGATCGCCTTCCTCGTGCTCATCGCCTTCGCCTTCGCGGCGGGCGACGTGCTGAACTTCGGCCACAGCGGGACCATCCAGTCGAGCGACGAGGTGGCCAAGGTCGGATCGCACAAGATCACCGCGGCGGAATACGAAAAGGCCATCACCAACGCCTTCGAGAGCGAGAAGCAGAGCAATCCGCAGCTTTCGCTCAAGGCCTTCGTAGCGGCGGGCGGTGCCGACCAGGTGCTGACCCAGTTGATCGACCGGGCCGCGATCCTGGAATTCGGGCAGAAGCACGGCCTGGTCGCCGGCGATCGGCTGATCGACAGCGAGATCGCCAAACTGCCCGTGGCGCAGGGCGCCGACGGCAGGTTCAACCAGAAGGTCTACGAACAGATGCTCGCGCAGCGCGGCCTGACCGACAAGGCGGTGCGCGACGATTTCACCGCCAGCCTCGTCGCCCGGCAGGTGCTCGTTCCCGCCAGCTTCGGCGCACCGTTCCCGGAATTCGCGGCGGTTCGCTACGCGAGCCTGCTGCGCGAGCAGCGCAAGGGGGCGATCGCGCTGCTCCCATCGGCCAGCTTCGCCCCGAAGGCACCGCCGAGCGATGCCGAGGTCGCCGCGTTCTACAACAAGACCCGCAACAACTACCTCCTGCCCGAGCGCCGGGTGATCCGCTACGCGACCTTCGACGCCGGCGTGGTCAAGGCCGCCGCGGCGCCGACCGAGGCCGAGGTCGCTGCCCGCTACAACGCCGACAAGGCGCAATATGCCGCCTCGGAAACGCGCCGAATCGTCCAGCTGGTCGTGCCGACCGAAGCTGCGGCACGGGCGATCCTCGCCGAAACCGGCAAGGGCGTTTCGCTTGAGCAGGCCGCCAGGGCCAAGGGTCTTGCCACCTCCGGGCTCGCGGCCGGCAAGGCCGCGCTCGTGACTCAGGCCTCGCAGGCGGTGGCCGACGCGGCCTATGGCGCGAAGGCCGGAACCGTCGTCGGCCCGGCCAGGAGCGGCCTCGGCTGGCATCTGCTGCGCGTCGACGCGATCGACAACAAGCCGGCCCGCAGCCTGGAGCAGGTCCGCGGCGAGATCACCGCCGCGCTTGCGGAGCAGAAGCAGCGTGCGGCGCTGTCCGACTTCTCGGCGCGGATCGAGGAGGAATTCGACAACGGCAGCGCTTTGTCGGACGTGGCCAAGGAACTGGCCGTCACCCCCTCGCTCACCGAGCCGGTAACGGGCGACGGCAAGGTCTTCGGCAAGGCAGGGCAAACCGTTCCCACCGAGCTGGCCCGCATCGTCCCGGCCGCCTTCGCGATGGACCGCGAGAACAAGCCCCAGCTTGCCGAGATCGAGCCGGGCAAGAAGTTCATGGTCTACGATGTGACCAAGATCACGCCCGCGGCTCCCGCTCCGCTCGCCGAGATCAGGGATGCCGTCATCGGCGAGCTTCAGCTCGAAAAGGGCCAGGTGGTCGCCAAGGCCGCGGCGGAGCGCGTGCTGGCCGCAACCAAGAAGGGCACGCCCCTGGCCGCCGCGGTGAGCCAACTCGCCCTGCCGGGCATCCCCCCGGTCGATCAGGTCGACATGAACCGGCAGGAACTGACCGCCAAGCCCGGCCAGCAGATCCCGCCGCCGCTCGCGCTGCTGTTCTCGATGGCTCAGGGCACGGTGAAGCTCTATCCGGCCCCTCGCAACCGCGGCTGGTATCTGATCGGGGTGAGCCAGATCCTGCCGGCGACGGTCGCGGCGAGCGATCCCATGATCCCCGCCGCGCGCAAGGAGCTTGGCGCCCTGGCCGGCCGCGAATATGCTGACCTGCTGCGCCGCGCGATCCGCGCCGAAGTGGGCGTGACCCGCAAGGACAGCGCGGTCAAGGCGGCCCAGGCGCAGGTGACCGGCGGCAATTGACCGGCTCATGAACGCTCCAGCGATAGCCAAGGATCGGCCCGAAAACTGGTACGATGCCACGACCGCGCTCGGTCAGGGCCGGCCGGCGCTCATCTGGCGCAAGCTGATCGCCGACACCGAGACGCCGGTCGGCGCCGCGGCCAAGCTGATCGTGGCGGGGCGCGGCGACTATCTGCTCGAATCGGTCGAGGGCGGCGCGGTGCGCGGGCGTTACAGCCTGCTCGGGCTCGATCCGGACCTGGTGTTCCGCGCCACCGGCGAGGCTTGCGAGATCAACCGGCACTGGCGCAGCGATGCCGCGGCCTTCGAGGCGCTTTCCGGCGATTCCCTGAGCGAGCTGCGCAGACTGGTCGAACGGTGCCGCATCGCCCAGGTCCCGCCCGAACTGCCGCCGACGCTGGCCTGTCTGGTCGGATATTTCGGCTACGAGACGATCGGCCTGGTCGAGAAGCTTCCGCGCGCAGCCCTGAGTGAGCTGCAACTGCCCGACATGCTGTTCGTGCGCCCGACGCTAATCCTGGTCTTCGACCGGCTCAGCGACGAGCTGTTCTGCGTCGCTCCGGTCTGGCCCTCGGAAATGGCGCCGTTCCACGCGCTCGAAGCCGCGCAGGAGCGGATCGACGAGGCGCTGCGCCGCCTGGCCCTGCCCGTGCCTGCCGCCCCGGCGCAGGCCGACCTGCCCGAGCCCGCCCTCACCCCGACGCTGCCCGCGGGCAAGTACCGCGAGATGGTGCTCCGTGCGAAGGACTACATCGAGGCGGGCGACATCTTCCAGGTGGTGCTGGCCCAGCGCTTCACTGCGCCTTTCGCCCTCCCCCCGCTGGCGCTCTACCGCGCCTTACGCCGGGTGAACCCCTCGCCGTTCCTCTATTTCCTCGACTTGCCCGGCTTCGCCCTGATCGGCTCGAGCCCCGAGATCCTGGTCCGCATCCGCGACGGTGAGGTCACCATCCGCCCGATCGCCGGCACCCGCCCCCGCGGCAAGACCGCCGAGGAAGACGCCGCCAACCACGCCAGCCTCCTCGCCGACCCCAAGGAACGCGCCGAGCACCTGATGCTGCTCGACCTTGGCCGCAACGACGTCGGGCGGGTGGCCGAGGCCGGCACGGTCAAGGTGACCGAGAGCTACACGGTCGAGCGCTACAGCCACGTGATGCACATCGTCTCGAACGTGGTCGGGAAGCTCGACACGGCGAAGCACGACGCGATCGACGCGCTGTTCGCCGGTTTCCCCGCGGGCACGGTCAGCGGCGCCCCGAAGATCCACGCCTGCGAGATCATCGCCGAACTGGAGCCCGAGACGCGCGGCGCCTATGCCGGCGGCGTGGGCTACTTCGCGCTCGACGGCTCGGTCGATAGCTGCATCGTGCTCAGGACCGGCATCGTGAAGGACGGCGTGCTGCACGTCCAGGCCGGCGCGGGGATCGTCGCGGACAGCGACCCGGACTATGAGCAGCGCGAGTGCGAAGCCAAGGCCGGAGCGCTGATCGCGGCGGCGAAGGAGGCGGTGCGGGTGGCCTCGGAGGCGGGATTTGGGCAGTGATCGCTTAACCTGGCGCTGCTAAGCCATCTGCGCGGCAAGTATTAATGCCGTGCAACGGACATAGCGCGATGGCGACTACATTCACTGTCAAGGCCGACTATGAGGACTACCAGTCAGCGTGCTGGCTCATGTTTCGCAAGAGGTTCCTGTCCGTGCGGGCCTTGCGAATCCCATTGATCCTTCTTGTCGTCTACTTCCTAGTTTATCTCGTGGCGTATTGCATGCGCTGTGGCACCGGCGCGCACGTGCTCAAGTGGGCCTTTATGGAAGCTTGGCCCGCGACACTGTTTACTACCTTTGCCTGGATAGGGTTCTGCGCCCTCTGCATTGCGCTCAGCAGTCGCAAGACCTTCAACGAGCTAGGAACGATGGAGGAAGAGACGGCATGTACCTTCGACGAACTTGGCTTTTCAGGCTCCAGCGAGTCCGTTTCGGTCAAGCTGCCCTGGAATCTTATAAAGACGTTCTCACTAAACGACCGCGTGCTCGTGATGTATCGGACCGCCAACATGATCCACCTGCTTCCGATCGGAAAACTGGACCCAGCCATCATCACGGAGGTGGTCTCCTTCCTCCGCACAGCCGGCGTAAAGCAGCGGTAGGACACCTTTCGAAAGCTGTACAAAGCGGCTAAGCGCCGCTGATGATCCTGGTCATCGACAACTACGACAGCTTCACCTGGAACCTCGTCCACTACCTCATGGAGCTGGGCGCCGAGGTCGAGGTGATGCGCAACGATGCGCTCTCCGCCGCCCAGGCGATCGAGACCGGCGCGCAGGGGTTCCTGATCTCGCCCGGGCCCTGCACGCCGAACGAGGCCGGGATCAGCCTCGACCTCGTCGGCGCCGCGGCCGATTCCGGCAAGCCGCTGCTCGGGGTCTGCCTCGGCCACCAGTCGATCGGACAGTATTTCGGCGGCAAGGTCGTGCGCGGGGGGCTGATGCACGGGAAGGTCTCGCCGGTCAGCCATGACGGGACCGGCGTGTTCGCCGGGCTCCCCTCGCCCTTCACCGCGACGCGCTATCACTCGCTGATCGTGACCGACATTCCCAAGACGCTGCTGGTCAACGCCACGGCGAGCGACGAGCACGTCATGGGCTTCCGCCACGCCTCGCTACCGATTCATGGGGTCCAGTTCCACCCCGAGTCCATCGCCACCGAGCACGGTCACGCCATGCTGGCCAATTTCCTGCGGACCTGCGGGATCGCGGCCAAGGAAATCGCGTGACCAGCCTGCCCCCCGTCACTGTCCCGCTCCACGAGGACGAGGCCGAAGCCGCCTTCGGCGCGATGCTCGACGGCGGAATCGCCGACGAGGAGATCGCCCGCTTCCTGGTCGAGCTGTCCGACCGGGGCGAGACCGCGAGCGAGATCGCCGGCGCGGCCCGGGCGATGCGGGCGCGACTGATCCCGGTCGCTTCGCCCGCGAACGCCATCGACGTCTGCGGCACCGGCGGCGATGGCCACCACACGCTCAACGTGTCGACCGCGGTGTCGCTGGTGGTCGCCGCATGCGGCGTTCCGGTCGCCAAGCACGGCAACCGCGCCGCCTCCTCCAAAGCCGGGGCCGCCGATACGCTCGAAGCGCTCGGCCTCAACCTCGACCGGGCCGCGGAGACCGCCGAGGCCACCCTGGGCGACCTCGGCATCTGCTTCCTCTTCGCCGGCAAGCATCACCCGTCGATGGGCCGGATCATGCCGATCCGCAAAAGCCTGGGGCGGCGGACGATCTTCAACCTGATGGGGCCGCTGGCGAACCCCGCGGGGGTGAAGCGCCAGTTGGTCGGCATCGCCCGCCCGGCCTATGTGCCGATCTATGCCGAAGCCCTGGCCAGCCTGGGCACCGAGCTGTCCTTCGTCATCTCGGGCGACGAGGGCCTGGACGAGCTCAGCCTCGCCGGCGGCAACGAAGTCGCGGTGGTGACCGATGCGGTCCAGATGCAGCGGGTGCTGCCCGAAACCGCCGGCCTGCCCCTGGCCCCGATCGATGCGATCCGCGGCGGCGATCCGGCCTACAACGCCGCTGCCCTGCGCCGGCTGCTCCAGGGCGAGACCGGCCCCTACCGCGACGCGGTGCTGTTCAACGCGGCCGGGGCGCTCCTGGTAGCCGGCGAGGTCGAAGACTGGCGCTCGGGTGTCGAGGAAGCCGCCGAGGCGCTCGACAAAGGGCTTGCCAATACGCTGCTGGACTGCTGGATCGCCGCGAACAAGTGAACCTAGGCAAATGACCGACAAGCTCCAGGAAATCTGCGCCATCAAGCGCCAGGAAGTCGCCGCGCGCAAGCCGCTGGCCGCGCTGGCCGATCTCGACGCGCGCGCCGCCGCCCAGACCGCCCCGCGCGGCTTCCGCGCCGCGCTGGAAGCCAAGGCTGCCGGCGGCTTCGCCCTGATCGCGGAGATCAAGAAGGCCTCGCCCTCGAAGGGCCTGATCCGTTCCGATTTCGATCCGCCGGCCCACGCCCGCGCCTACGAGGCCGGCGGCGCGGCCTGCCTCTCGGTGCTGACCGACGCGCCCTATTTCCAGGGCCATGAGGACTATCTCATCGCCGCCCGCGCCGCCTGCGACCTGCCGGTGCTGCGCAAGGACTTCATGGTCGATCCCTGGCAGGTCGCCGAGGCCCGCGCGATCGGCGCCGATGCAATCCTGATCATCGTCGCCGCGCTCGATGACGCGGCGATGGCCGAGATCGAGGCCGCCGCCGTCGAACGCGGCATGGACGTGCTGGTCGAGGTCCACAACGAAGCGGAGATGGAGCGCGCCGCGCGGCTCAGGTCGCGGCTGATCGGGGTGAACAACCGCGACCTCAAGCGCTTCGTCACCGACCTCGCGGTCACCGAACGCCTCGCTCCGCTGGCGCCGGAGGGGACCCTGCTGGTGAGCGAGAGCGGGATCAACTCGCACGCCGACCTGCTCCGTCTGGCCCCCTGCGCCCGGACCTTCCTGGTCGGCGAAAGCCTCATGCGCCAGGACGACGTCACCGCGGCGACGCGGATGCTGCTCGAAGGTCAGGTGCCGGGCAGAAGCACCGGGTAGAGCGAGGCGACCAGCAGCAATGCGGCGATCACGTTGAAGGCCCGGTAGGCCTTGGGCCGATGGATCAGCCGGCGCAGTTGCACGCCGGCCGCCGCCCAGACCACCACCGAGGGCGTCCCCATCACCGCCACGACCAAGGTTACCATCAGCGCTCCGAGATAGCGGTGGTCGGCCGGCACGTAGACCGCGGCCGCGGTCAGCGCCATGGTCCACCCTTTCGGGTTGACCCACTGGAAGGCCACTGCCTGGAGAAAGGTCAGCGGCCGCCCCTCGCTCTCGCCTTGGTCGAGCTGCGGCGGGGGCGAGACCGCGATGCGCCAGGCGAGATAGAGCAGATAGACCGTGCTCGCCGCCTTCAGCGCCGTCATCGCGCCAGGGATCGCCGTGAACACGGCGCCCACCCCCAGCGCGACCAACAGCACCATGAACACGAAACCCAGCGCGACGCCCAGCATGTGCGGCCCGCTGCGGGCGAACCCGAAGTTGGTGCCCGAAGCCATGAGCATCAGGTTGTTCGGCCCCGGGGTCATCGAGGAGACGAATACGAAGGCAGCCAGGGCCAGGACGGTCTCGAAAGCAAGCATGGCGCAACACTAGGCGATGACAGGCGCAAGGTGGCCGCGTATTCTGCGTTCCGATCAGGCCGTAATGCAAGGTTTGCGCTGAATGGACGCTATAGACAGAAAAATATTGCACAAGCTTGCGGCCAACGCGCGAATCAGCAACGTCGATCTTGCGGACCGGGTCGGCCTGTCGCCTTCGGCCTGTTCGCGCCGCGTGCAGGAACTCGAACGGACCGGGGTGATCCGCGGCTATCGCGCCGTGCTCGACCCCGCGGCGATCGGCGGCGGCCTCACCGCCTACGTCACCGTCGGCCTGTCCCGGCACACGCTGGACGAGCAGCGCGCCTTCGAGCGCGCGATGGCGGCATCGCCGGCCGTGCGCGAATGCCACAACGTCACCGGCGCGATCGAGTTCATCCTCCGCGTCGAAGTCGGCGACCTGGCCAGCTACAAGCATTTCCACAGCGAGGTGCTGGGCGCGCTCCCCGGGGTCAGCACGATCACCACCTTCATGGTGATGTCCTCGGCCAAGGACGAGCGCGCGTGACGAGGGCCTGTCCACCGGCGCCAAGCTCTGGCATCACGCGGCCATGACCAAGCTCACGCATCTGGACGCAGGCGGCAACGCCCGCATGGTCGATGTCGGCGGGAAGGCCGAGACGAAGCGCATTGCGATCGCCGCGGGCCGGATCCGCATGTCGCCCGCCGCTCTCGCCGCGATCCGCGACGGCGAGGCCCCGAAGGGCGACGTGCTCGCCGCCGCGCGCATCGCGGGAATCATGGCCGCCAAGAAGACCGCCGAACTCATTCCGCTCTGCCATCCGCTGGCGCTCGATGCCGTCACGGTGGACTTCGGTTTCGAAGGAGGCGCGCTCGCTGTCACGGCAACGGCCTCGCTCACTGGCCGCACCGGGGTCGAAATGGAAGCTCTGACCGCGGTTTCGATCGCGCTGCTGACGATCTACGACATGGCCAAGGCGATCGACAAGGGCATGGTCATCGAAGCCGTTCGCCTGATCGAGAAGCGCGGCGGCAAGTCGGGCGACTGGCGCGCGTCCGAATGAAGCCGCCGCTCCCACTGGCGGAAGCGCAGGCCCGCCTCCTCGCGCTGGCCGAACCGCTGCCGATCGAGCATGTCGACATAGCCGGGGCGCTGGGACGCTACCTGGCGGAACCGCTGCTGGCGCGGCGGACGCAGCCCGGCTTCGACCTATCGGCGATGGACGGATATGCCGTCGCGCCCGGCGACATGGCCGGCCCTTGGCGAGTGGTCGGGGAAAGCGCCGCCGGGCATCCCGCGGCGCACGGGCTGGCACCTGGCGAAGCGATCCAGATTTCGACCGGAGCGGTGATGCCGGACGGCGCCGGAGCGGTCATCCTCCAGGAGGACCTGCGCCGCACCGGCGACCGCCTCGAACTGACCGGCGATCCGCCGTCTCCGGAAGGAAAGCACATCCGCCGCCGGGGCATGGATTTTGCAGCAGGCCAGGAGGTGCTGCCTGCCGGCACGCGGATCGGCCCGGCCCAGCTCGCCCTGGGAATCGCCGCGGGGCACAATCATCTCAGCGCGCGGCGCCTGCCCGGCCTGGCGATCATCGACAGCGGGGACGAGCTGGCCGCCGACGGAGCGAACTGCCCGCCGCACCAGATCCCGGCGAGCAACGGCCCGATGCTCGCCGCGATGGCATCCTCGCTGCCCTGCCGGATCATGCGGCTCGGCCCGGTGCGGGACGATCTGGAAGCGCTCGGACAGGCGCTCGACGCTGCCGCTGCCGCCGATGTCATCGTGACCAGCGGCGGCGCATCGGTGGGCGATCACGACCTGATCCGCCCCGCGCTGGAGGCCTGGGGCGCAGAACTCGATTTCTGGCGGATCGCGATCAAGCCCGGCAAGCCGCTGCTGGTGGCGCGGAAGGACAAGCGGATCGTGCTCGGACTGCCCGGAAACCCGGTGTCGAGCCACGTGACGGCCTTCCTCTTCCTGCTGCCGCTGATCCGCGCCCTGGCAGGTGCCGACCGCACCTTGCCCCGCACGTTCGCGGCAAGGCTCGATGCGCCGCTGAAAGCCGGCGGCGCGCGCCAGGAGTTCATCCGCGCGCATTGGGACGGGCGGGCCGTCAGCCCCCATCGCTCCCAGGACAGCGCGGGCCTGGCCGCCCTTGCCGCCAGCAACGCCTTGATCGAGCGGCCGATCGACGCGCCGGCGGCCATGCCCGGGGACGAGGTGCCGGTCTATCTGCTGCAAACTGGCGGTATCGCTTGACGCGGGCGATTTGGTTGCCTAATTGTTCCGTATTCGTTCACGGAACGGTGCCGGATAGGAGAGCGCCCGATGTTGACCCGCAAGCAGCACGAATTGATCCGCTTCATCCAGACGCGGCTCGAGGAGAGCGGCGTTTCTCCCTCGTTCGAGGAAATGAAGGAAGCGCTCGACCTCAAGTCAAAGTCGGGGGTGCACAGGCTGATCTCCGCGCTGGAAGAGCGCGGCTTCATCCGCCGACTGCCCAATCGCGCGCGCGCCCTCGAAGTGCTGCGCCAGCCCGACGACGTGACCAGCGGCGTGACCGCCAAGGCTGCCACGCCGAGCAATGTGGTGGAGCTTCGCCCGAAGCCCGCCCCTGCTCCCGCCTTCGCCAACGACGTCATCGAGATCCCGCTCCACGGGAAGATCGCCGCGGGCGTGCCGATCGAGGCGCTGGAGAGCGACCGGATGCTCCCCGTCCCCGCCGCGCTGCTCGGCCAGGGCGATCACTACGCTCTGGAAGTGTCGGGCGATTCGATGATCGAGGCCGGTATCCTCGACGGCGACTATGCCCTGATCAAGCGCACCGACGTGGCCCGCGATGGAGAGATCATCGTCGCGCTCGTCCGCGACGAGGAAGCCACGCTCAAGTACCTCCGGCGCGAGAACGGCATGATTCGGCTCGATCCGGCGAATTCGGCCTACGAACCGCAGATCTACCTCCCCGGCGAGGTTCAGGTTCAGGGCAAGCTGGCCGGGCTGCTGCGCCGCTATCACTGAAGGCCCGTTTCCCGCCCACCGGCGGCGGGCGGGGGTTGCGGGCCGTCATTGTGAGGCGCCGGATGCGATGTGACCGACCCTACCGACCCTTTTGCCGCCGAGGGCCTGACGGGCAGCTTGGCGGGCCGGGACTGCGGAGTTTTTTCCCGCCACCAGCCATGTTCACCCTGCCCTTGGGCGACGGTGGCGACGCTGCCCTTCTCGAGATCGATCGCGAGACCGCCGGTGCGGTCCAGCAAATTGCGGTCGGCCTTGAGCCATTTCGGCTGACAGCTCCGCGGCAGCCAGCGGTCGGCGATGACGATGTCCGACAGATCGCAGGCTGCGGCGAGTTGGCGTTCGGTGACCGCATCCTTGCTCCGCCCGATAAGCAAGTGCCACGTTCGCCTCCCGCGCACGAGTTCGACCGTGCAGAAATCCGGACTGCACCGAGCGCCGGGCCACTCGGCGAGCGAGGTTATCTCCCCCGACATGCCGGCCAGTTCGGTCAAGGTCTCGCTCGCGAAGGATTCTCGGCTTTCGCGCAGCAGGAGCAGGCGATCGCCGCCGCCCTCCACGATCCCGACGTGATGCCCGTCGCCCGAGATCAGCAGGTCGGGCGGATGCAGCAGCGCCAGGGCTCCCGCGGCGATGCCGGCCGGGACCACCCCGAGTAAGCGAGCCCGGCCGCGCCATAGCGCCAGCCACAACGCGCCGATCAGGAACAAGGCGAAGGCCCCGTCGCCGATCGCCGGAAGCCGCGTCACCGCGCCCGGCCGGCTCGCGGTCCAGTGAGCGATGGCGAGCAGCAGATCGAGCGACTTGCCGCAGAGCCACCAGGCCGGCAGCCCCGCGCCGACGGTGTCGAGGAGCAGAGCGATGCCGATCAGCGGCATGGTCACGAAGGTCGTCAGGGGAATCGCGACGACATTGGCGAAGGCCCCGTAGACGCCGGTCTTGTGGAAGTGGAACAGGCCGATCGGCAGCAGCGCCAGCTCGATCACCACGCCGGTGAACAGGAGCATCGCAAACTGCCGCGCCCCCCGGACCCACCAGGCCTCGTCGCGCGGGGCCAGGAAGCGGCGCACGGGATCGCTCCCGGCCAGCGCGACGATCGCGATCACCGCGCCGAAGCTCATCTGGAAGCTCGGCCCCACGACCGCCTCGGGCCACAGCAACATCACGCAGATCGCCGCGACCGCCAGCATCCTGAGCGACAACGGCTCGCGCCCCAGCGCCAGGGCCAGAAGCACCAGCAGCGCCCCGATGCACGACCGTACGGTCGGAACCTCCGCGCCGGTCAGCAGCGTATAGCCGATCCCGGCGGCAGCGGCGGCACCCGCGGCGAGGATCGGCAGGCGCACCCGCAGCGCCAGCCACGGCCACAGCGCCAGCAGCCGGATCGCGACGAAATAGACCACCGCGATCACCGCGCTGACATGCAGCCCGCTGACCGAAAGCAGGTGCGTCAGCCCGGCATCGCGCATGGCATCCTCATCGGCCTCGGCGATCCCGCCGCGGTCACCGCTGGCAAAGGCCGACGCGATCCCGCCCGGCGAACCGGCGAGACGCGAATGGACATGCTCGGACAGGCTCCGCTGCAGCTTGGCCAGCCCCCCGCCGCCGGCGCCGGGCGCGACGAGCACGGGATCGCCCAAGGCCGATCCCGTGGCCGCGATCCCCGCGAACCAGGCGGTCCGGGCAAAATCGTAGCCCCCCGGCAGCATTGGCGGCGATGGCGGCATCAATCTGGCGCGCAGCCGCAGCGTGGCGCCCTCGGCCATTTCGGGTGTCGCGGCCTTGAGCGGTACGTTGACGCGCACGACGATCGGCCGTGCCGTCGCCGGTTCGCGCGTCGCCAGCAAAAATCGCACCCGCTCCTCCGCGGGCTGGTCCTCGCGGCCGAGGATTTCACCCGTCAGTTCGCCGACCATCGGGCGCGCAATGCCGGGGGTGCCGACCATCGCGGACTTGGCCCAGACGGTCAGGCAGCCGAGCGCCACGGCGCCCGGCAGAACCAGCAGCGCCAGCCTGAGGAACGGAAACCGCCCGTCCGCCCGCATTGCCGCCGCGGCCACGAGCGCCAGGCCGAGACAGGCCCCGATGAGCGCCAGCCATTGCCAGGCATTCGCCAGTTCGAACCACAGCGCGATCCCCGCTGCAAAGCCGACGGCAAGCCAGGGCGCACGGTCGAATCCGGCGGCGCCAAGAAATCGCTCCAACGCTGCGAGGCCGCTGGACAAGCGGTTTCTAGTGGGCCAATGGCCATGTTGCAGTGCAGCGCCAACAGGCGGCGCGCTGTCCTCCCCGGTGTAGGTGGCGTCGCTGGCCATGCTCGCCATAGGACAGAAGGATTCGCGGATGGCAAGTGCGGGCGCAACCAGCGGCGGGGCGGCGGATGGCCGCACGGTCGTTACGCGTTTCGCTCCCTCGCCGACCGGCTACCTGCACATCGGCGGCGCGCGCACCGCGTTGTTCAACTGGCTCTATGCCCGGCACCACGGCGGCAAGTACCTGCTTCGCATCGAGGATACCGACCGGGCACGGTCGACCGAGCCGGCGATCGCGGCGATTTTCGACGGGCTGGAATGGCTCGGCCTGGCCGGCGACGAGGCCCCCGTGTTCCAATTCGCCCGTTCGCAGCGCCATGCCGAAGTGGCCGCGCAACTGCTCGAAGCCGGGCATGCCTATCGTTGCTATCTGACGCCCGAGGAACTTGCCGAGCGCCGCGCTGCGGCCCAGGCCGAAAAGCGTCCGTTCCGCCTGCACAGCGAGTGGCGCGACCGCGCGCCGTCCGAAGCGCCGCCCGGCACGCCGTTCGTTGTCCGCATCAAGGCTCCGCGCGACGGCGAGACGACGATCCGGGACGAGGTCCAGGGCGAGGTCACGGTCAGCAATGCCGAGATCGACGACTTCGTCCTGCTGCGCTCGGACGGCACGCCGACCTACATGCTCGCCGTGGTGGTCGACGATCACGACATGGGCGTCACCCACGTGATCCGCGGCGACGACCATCTCAACAACGCCTTCCGCCAGCTCGTATTGCTCCGCGCGATGGAGTGGGCAGAGCCGGTCTATGCCCATGTCCCGCTGATCCACGGGTCGGACGGCGCAAAGCTTTCGAAGCGCCATGGCGCGCTGGGCGTCGATGCCTACCGCGACGAGATGGGCGTGCTGCCCGAGGCGCTGTTCAACTACCTGCTGCGCCTGGGCTGGGGCCACGGCGACGACGAGATCATCAGCCGCGATCAGGCGGTCCAATGGTTCGACATCGGGGATGTCGGCAAGGGCCCGTCGCGCTTCGACCTCGCCAAGCTGCAGAACCTCAACGGCCATTACCTGCGCGAGGCGGACGACGCCCGCCTGGCCGGGCTGGTTGCGCCGCTGATCTCCGAAACGGTCGATCCAGCGCTGCTCGAGCAGGCGATGCCGGTCCTGAAGGTCCGCGCCAAGGACCTGACCGAACTGGCCGCCGGCGCGGCCTTCCTGTTCCGCCGGCGCCCGCTGCCGCTCGACGAGAAGGCGGCCGGGCTGCTGACGCCGGAAGCGCGCGAGCTGCTGGGCCGCATCCACGCGCGGTTGGACCTTGAAACCGTCTGGACAACCGACAATCTGGAGGCCAGTCTGAAGGCAATGGCCGAGGAACTGGGGCTCGGCTTCGGCAAGCTGGCCCAGCCGCTGCGCGCGGCGCTGACGGGCCAGACGACCTCGCCGGGAATTTTTGACGTACTCGTCCTGCTCGGTCGCGACGAAAGCCTGGCGCGCATCACCGCGCAGGCCATGTCGGCAGAGCAGGCACAAGGATAGAAGGAGAACAACAGGTGGGCGATACTGCGAAACTCAATTTCGGCGGCGGCGACTTCGACTATCCGGTCCTGAAGGGCAGCGTCGGTCCCGATGTCATCGACATCCGCAAGCTCTACGGCCAGACCGGAGCCTTCACCTACGACCCGGGCTTCACCTCGACCGCCAGCTGCGAGAGCGCGCTGACCTACATCGACGGTGACGAGGGCGTGCTGCTGCACCGCGGCTATCCGATCGGCCAGCTCGCCGAGCATTCGAACTTCATGGAAGTGTCCTACCTGATGCTGAACGGCGAACTGCCCTCGGCCAAGGAGCTGTCGGACTTCTCCTACACGATCAGCCGCCACACGATGCTGCACGAGCAGCTCAACAGCTTCTACAGCGGGTTCCGCCGCGACGCGCACCCCATGGCGATCATGTGCGGCGTCGTCGGCGCGCTGTCGGCGTTCTATCACGACAGCACCGACATCGCCGATCCCGTGCACCGCACGATCAGCTCACACCGCCTGATCGCCAAGATGCCGACGATCGCCGCCGCCGCCTACAAGTACTCGGTCGGCCAGCCCTTCCTCTATCCCGACAACTCGCTGAGCTACACGGGCAACTTCCTGCGCATGACCTTCGGCGTCCCCGCCGAGGAATACGAGGTGATCCCGGCGGTCGAAAAGGCGATGGACCGGATATTCATCCTCCACGCCGATCACGAGCAGAACGCCTCGACCTCGACCGTGCGGCTTGCCGGTTCGTCGGGCGCGAACCCCTTCGCCTGCATCGCAGCGGGCATCGCCTGCCTGTGGGGTCCGGCGCACGGCGGCGCCAACGAGGCGGCGCTCAACATGCTCAAGGAGATCGGCACGCCCGACAAGATCCCGCACTACATCGAGCGGGCCAAGGACAAGAACGATCCGTTCCGCCTGATGGGCTTCGGCCACCGCGTCTACAAGAACTACGATCCGCGCGCGACCGTCATGCAGAAGACCGTCCGCGAGGTGTTCGACGCGCTGAAGGTCACCGATCCGCTGTTCGAGACCGCGCTTCGGCTCGAAGAGATCGCGCTCAGCGACCCCTACTTCATCGAGAAGAAGCTGTTCCCGAACGTCGATTTCTACTCGGGCATCATCCTCTCGGCGATCGGCTTCCCGACCACGATGTTCACCGTGCTCTTCGCCCTCGCCCGGACGGTGGGCTGGGTCGCGCAGTGGAACGAGATGATCTCCGATCCCGGCCAGAAGATCGGCCGTCCGCGCCAGCTCTACACCGGGCCGACGGAACGCGATTACGTGCCGCTCGACAAGCGCTGATTTTCGTCATCGGATCCAGGAAGGCGCGTCCCGCGGGACGCGCCTTTTTCGTTGGCTCCAGGTGCCGGCTCAGGCCTGGGCGGGAACTTCCAGGATGAACCGTGCGCCCTGACCGGCAGCGCTCTCCACCGTCAGGTCGCCGCCCATCGCCCGCGCCAGGCGCCGCGAGATGTAAAGGCCCAGCCCGGAACCTCCGTCACCGCTGCGGCCCAGGCGTTCGAACTGCTCGAAAACCCGACCCTGCTGCTCGGGCGTAAGGCCCGCACCCTGGTCGGCGACGATCACGCGGGCGCGGTCCCCCTCCCGCTCCAGCCTGATCCAGACCTGCGAGTTCTCGGGCGTGTAGCGGATGGCGTTGCCGAGGAGGTTGAGCAGGACCTGCAGCACCCGGCGAAACTCGGCCGAAGCGGGCAGCGTCTCCCCGAGCCGCGGGGCGTCGATGTCGATGCCCCGTTCCCGGGCCTTCACCCCGAGTATTCCGGCAGCCTGACGTGCGACATCGGCAAGGTCGATCGGATCGGGCACGGTCGAAAACCCATCGGCCTCGACGACCTCCAGATCGGCCATGTCGTCGATCAGCGCGAGCAGGTGCTGCCCCGCCGAGGAAATGTCGGCGGCATAGGCGCTGTAGGCATCGTCGAGCGGCCCTGCCATGCGGGTCCGGATCGTCTCGGCGGTGGCGATGATCCGCGCGATCGGCTGCCGCAGCACGGGGGCGAGGTCGTTGCCGACCAGGCGATTGCCCGGAGCGGCCGGTGCGCCGCGCGGTCTCTCCGGTTCGGGCAGCGGTGCGTCGGGGACCAGATAGAGCTCGAAGCCGGAAGGTTCCGCACCGGGGACATCGACCGGAACGAGCGCGGCCTTCCAGCGCCGGTGCGACCCCTCGATCCGGATTTCCGCACCGTCGAGAAGGCGCCAATGCATCGGTTGCTTGTGGCCATCGCCCTCGATCGTAACGAAATCGGTCCACGGCTGCCCCGCATGGCCGCGCATCGCGCCCAGCAACTGAGCAAGATCCGCCGCATCGCTTTCGACCGCCAGCAGGCATTGGCGGGCATCGAGCCGTGCGGTCAGTTCGGCCAGCGTCCGGTCGATATCGGTTCGGCGGCGGAGTGCCGCATCCGGATCTTCCGGCGGGAGCGGCGCGGTGCGCCAGTTGCGCACGGTGATCGCACAGCCCGAATGGCGCTCCTTGCCGGGCTCGACTTCGATCCAGGCGGTCACGGCCTCGTTGCCGTCCTGGGCGTTGATCGGGCGGGCCAGCTTCAAGCCGAAGCGACGGGCCTTGCGAACCGTCTCAAGCAGGGCGGGAATGGCGATCGTGCCCGGCAGGTCTCCGCCGCAGCGCAATTGGAGGCCCGCAAGCGGCTCGTCGGCCGACAGCAGCCGGTCCTCGCCGTCGCTTGTTGCCCTTGCCAGCACGGCGCCCCCCGTCACGCCTCAGGCCCCCACATGAGGCAAGGCGGCGGCGAGCATATCCCCGGCATCTTCGACTGCAAGGCGATCCCATGCCACCGGGCGGGCGACTTCGGCATGCACCGCAAGCAGTTGCTCCTCGATCGCGCCCTGCTTGAGCCCTGCGGCCCGTAGCGCGAGGCCGAGACGGGTGCCCTGCCCCTCGCTGGTCGAGACGACCACCACGTCGCGGTCCTGCCCCGAGGCGATTCCCAGGGCACTGGCGAAGATCGCGACACCCGCGTGGTGGAGCGCGAGAGCGGCAACCGCGCCGTTGCCCATGCCGGTGAGCAGGCGAGCGATCAGGCCAAGCCGCGTCCGACTTTCATCGTAGCCCGCGCGAAGGCTCTTCTCGGCCGCCACGACCTGCGCGTCGTTGCCGCCCAGCGTGCGCAGGGCGAGCAAGGCGCCGTGGAGCAGATCGGCCGGCAATTCGCCGAGCGGGACCTGCATCCGGCGCTGCCACTGCACGAACCGCGCCTGGGCCGCGAGGAGTTTCATGGCCAGGGCCGAGGTCGTCGCATCATCCGAGGCAAGCAAGGCTTCGAGCAGCGGCGGCACTACCGGATCGAGCGCCTGGCCGGCCCGGAGCCGCTCGATGAGCCGCCATTCCAGCGCCAGGGCATGAAGATGACCGAGGAATCCCGGGATCGCGATCAAGGCCTCGACCAGGCGATCGAGCGCCTCCGGATCGCGCTCCGCGCGGTCTCCCGGTCCGGCGGCGGCAACCACGGCATCGAGCAGTTGCCGAGCCACGTTCGTCACGGCGCCGCGCACGCGCGCCACGGTCTCGTCGGCGAAAATCGGATGCTGCGCGCCCGACAGCAAGTGCCGCATGATCGGCCCGGCTGACTGGAGCACGGCATCGCCCTGCGCCAGGTCGCTGCGCAGCACGGCTTCGACCGACCCTTCGTGGGGAGTGACGGCGCTTTGGATCATCGTCTTTCCATAGCGCCCCATGGTTAAACTCGCGTTAGGCGCGTCGGCCGATTGGGCCAGGCGACCCCGAGCACCGCGAGCATGACCGCGAGTGCCGCGATCAGCCCATCGGGCATGCCGCCCGCCGCGACGATCGTCAGCGCCAGCAGCAGGCCGAACAGCCCCCGGTCTTCCAGCCATCGCACCCAGTTTTCATGGACGACTTGCGGAATCAGGCGCAGCATCGCGACGAGCATGATCGGCGGGAACACGTGGGCGAACGCTCCTTCGCCCGGCGCCATGGGCCGGCTCCAGCCCAGCACCAGGATGAGGACCAAGTCCAGGCCCCATCCGAACAGCAGGCGGCGCGGCAGGATCGAGCGGCGCAGGTTGAGCGACTGCCGCTCGATCCGCAGCAACAGGCTCGCCGCGCGGCGCAGGACATCGGTTGCCGCGCACAGGAACAGCGCCGTGGCCGAAAACTGGAACCACCCCGCCCCCAGCGCGAGCAGGACCGCCGCGAGGGCGAGAAAGCCCAGCGCATTGCCGCCGCTGCCGGAATGGAGCAATGCCGGGCCGAGCGACCGCACCGCGATCCGGGCGCCGATCTCGCTGGCCGAACTCGCCCCGGTCACCGCAGTGTGCTGGCGGAACCATTCGGTTTCGGCGTGCTGCGCCTCGCCTTCGTCGCGCACCAGGCGCCAGGCACCGCTTTCGCGCAGGCCCGGGGTAAGCATCCGCTGGGCCAGTCCGGCCTGCAGGGCGATCCGCTGCAGCGAGGATACCGCATCGCAATCGGCGGGCAATTCGGCGAAACGCTCGACCAATGCGCCCGAAAGGCGCATCGCGCCGGCGGCGGCATGATTGAGGTCGATCCGTTCGAAGCCCCCCGGCTGCCCGATCTCGATCGGCTGGACCAGCACCCCCTGCCCCGCCTCGACCTGCGCGATCACATCGCCGGGTGCCGCCAGGAGCCCGTCGGCGAAGACGACGAGCTCGTCGTTCGCGGCCACCAGCCCGACCAGGCCACGCGGCCCCGTAACCACGTGAAACCGCGCCCCGTCGTCTTCGGCGACATGCTGCAGCTCGACCAGTTCGGCCCGCAATCCGCGCGCGATGCAGACGATCCGCTCACAGCCCAGCGCGAGCGCGAGACCGAGCTGATGGCGCGCGAGCGAAATCCCGCCGACGCGCAGGAACGCGCGCAGCTCCGCCGAATCCGCTCCGGCCGGCTCCATCATGGTCAGTAGCGCGACGCGCAGGATGCTTCTCCGAGCAAAGTTGCCGGGCTTCTAGAGCATCGCGCAAATAAGTGGGAACCGGTTTTTCGCGGCGCGCGGCGAATAACCTATCCCGCCCCGCATTTTCGTGGATCGATCAGACCGCGGAGAACTCGTCGAGGAAGCTCTGCATCCGGCGGACGATACCGGGCTCTCCCGGCGCGCATTCGAGCGCCTCATCGGCCATCAGGACGAGCGGTTCGGCATGGAAGCTCACCGCCAGGCCCTTCAGGCGCATCGCGGCGACTTGCCAGTTGCCGTCGCAGCGGGCGCGGCGCAGCAGGTCGATCTGGCGCGACAGGCTTTCGATGAAGGCCGCGCGAAGCTCCGCGAACAGCGCCGCATCCTCGCCGGCTGCCGCCGCAAGCGTAGCGTCCAGGGCTCCTGCTTCATAGGCCATCCCCCTCGAATACCGGGACAAAGTTAATCCGAGGTGTACTCCCGGCCACGGCATGGTATCCTGCCGCCATGGTTGGGGGATCACGCATCATCGCCTTCGGTTCGGGCTCGGAAGGGCCTTCGCCGGAACAGGACTCGCAGCTCTCCGCCGAAGTGGAGCGCAGGGCCGACGATTGGCCGGCAGAGGATGCCTGGGACGACGAAGCGCCGCGCAAGTCCCGCGGAAGCCTGATTCTCGCAGGCCTGGCGCTGACCGCGATCGTGGTCTGGACGGCATTCTTCGCCTGGGCGAACTGGTTCCTGCTCGCTCCCGGAGTGGCACCGCAGCAGGCCATCGGCCTCGTCTCCGCATGGTCCCCGCCGGTCCTGGTGATCGGGATCCTGTGGCTGGTCGCCTTGCGCCCCAGCACGCGCGAAGCCGCCCGCTTCAATGACGCGGGCCGCCAGTTGCGCGAAGAATCCGCCCGGCTGGAGCAGCGCCTGGCGACGGTGAACCGCGAGCTCAGCCTCGCGCGGGAGTTCATCGCCTCGCAGAATCGCGATCTCGATTCGCTGGGCCGGCTGGCGGCGGAACGGATCACCCAGCATGCCGAGCGGCTCGACGGGCTGATCAAGTCCAACGGCGCCCAGATCGACGCGATCGCCGCCGTGAGCGAAACCGCGCTCGACAACATGGAACGGCTGAGGGGGAACCTCCCGGTCATCGTCAGCTCGGCCAAGGACGTCACCAACAACATCGGCAATGCCGGACGCTCGGCGCAGGGCCAGTTGCAGGAGCTGATCTCGGGCTTCCACAAGCTCAACGAATTCGGCCAGGCCAGCGAGCGGCAGGTTCAGTCGCTGCGGACGCGGATCGACGACGCGATCGCGCTGTTCGCCGAACAGAGCAAGGGCATCGAGGCGACGATGACCGCGCGCTTCTCCGCGCTGGAGCAGCAGAGCGGCAAGTTCCGCGCCCAGCTCGACAGCCATGAGGTCGAGGCCCTCGCCGCCATCCGCAGCCGGGCGGCCGCGCTCGGCGAAGAGCTCGAGGCGATGCGGGGCCGGCTGGACGAGCACGAAAGCGAGAGCTTGACCTCGCTTCGCGCCCGCCTTTCGGCGCTGCGCGAGGAAAGCACCGCGATTTCGCGCGCCCTGCGCGATGGCGAAAGCAGCGCCATGACCAACTGGCAGGCCGCCGTGACGCGCCTCGAAGGCGACATGCAGGCATTCATCGCCAGGACCGAGGCGGCCGACCGCGAGGCGGCCCAGACCGCCCAGGCACGCCTCGCCCAGCTTGTCGAAGACGCCGAGCGCTTCGAAACCGAACTGGCCGCCCGCGGCCAACGCTTCGAGGAAGCGGTCGCCGCCCGCCAGGCGCGGGTCCGCGAGGCCGAGGAAGCGGGCGCGCGGCGCCTGCGCGAGGGGCTCGAGACGCTCGACGGCGAGATCGCCCAGCGCCGGGTCGACGCCGATCACGCCAACGAGCGGGCGCTCCAGGCGATCCGCACCCAGCTCGCCGGGTTCGACACGGAAGTGGCACGCCGGCACGAGGCGCACGAAGCGCATTCGCAGCGACTGGTCGAGCACGGGACGCGCATCGCCGCCCAGCTCGCCGAATTCGCCGAGCGCATGCGCGAGGTGGCCGCATGCGGCGAGACGGCGGAGAACACCATCGCGGCCAGCCTCCAGACCCTGGCCGCGCGCCTCGGCGAGAGCCAGGAGGTGCTGAGCGGCACCGATGCCGCGATCCTCCGCCTGACCGACAGCAGCGTGCGCCTGCTCGAACTGATCCAGGCCAGCGCCACCCATGCCAAGGTCGACCTGCCGCAGGCGCTGTCGGCCGGCGAGCAGCGGCTCGAAGCCGCGGAAACCCGCGCCTTCCTGCTCCGCGACCTGGCGACCGAAGCCGCCACCCAGGGCGATGCGCTATCCAACCACGTGCTGCTGACCCAGCACACCCTGTCCGAAGCGATGAAGCGGCTCGACACGCTGCACGGCGGGATCGGGGAAAAGGCCGAAGTCCACGCGAACCGCCTGGCCGACCTGCAAAGCGCCCTCGACAGGCTGCATTCGGGAAGCGCCGCGCTCACCGAGCAGGCCGAAGGCGCGCTGCGCGCGGCGATCGCCGAGCTTTTGGGCGCGGCGCGCGATGCCGTGGCCAGCATCGAGACCGGCAGCGCCGCCGCGGTCGCCAAGGTCGCCCGGCAGCTCGGCGAGGACAGCGCCCAGGTGCTCGACAAGGTCATGCGGACCCGCGCCGCGGAGACCGCCGGCCAGCTCGAACAGGCAGCCGCCCATGCCGCCGGGGTCAGCCGCGAGGCGGCGATCCAGCTGCGCGACCAGCTGGCCAAGGTCAACGAGCTTGTGGGCAACCTCGAGCGGCGGGTCGCCCATGCCCGCGAACGCGCCGAGGAAAAGGTCGACAACGACTTCGCCCGCCGCAGCGCCCTCATCACCGAGGCGCTCAACAGCCACGCGATCGACATCGCCAAGGCGCTCGACAGCGACGTTTCGGACACCGCCTGGGCCGCCTATCTCAAGGGCGACCGCGGCATCTTCACGCGCCGGGCGGTGCGCCTGCTCGATACCGGCGAGGCACGCTCGGTGCTGCAGCTCTACGACGGCGACCGCGATTTCCGCGATCACGTCAGCCACTACATCCACGATTTCGAGGCGATCCTGCGCCAGATGCTCTCGACCCGCGACGGCCACGCCCTCGGCGTGACCCTGCTCTCCTCGGACATGGGCAAGCTCTACGTGGCGCTGGCGCAGGCGATCGAGCGGCTGCGGGACTAGAGCCGTCCTGTTTAGGTGGATACGCCGTGATCGCGCTGGGAAGTTCGCCGGCAAGGAACGTTGTGCAGTGCGGGCTGGTGGCCCGTGCCAGCAACGTGACGCCGTCCGGCGGGCTTCCCAGCGCGACCGCGAAGCGGCGGGCCGCTTTTGGCCTATCGCCGCGTTGCTCGTCGGTCACTATGCGATGGCATGGCTCCCTCCTCGCGCCTTGCGCGGGGCCAAAATCGGCTCCGTCCCGGCGCATCCACCTAAACAGGACAGGCTCCAGGCCCGAACAGGCGGACACATCTGCAATCCGTCCGCCTGCTGTCCGCTAAAAAATTCATGGATTTCAAAGGATAACTCCGCGCGCGGACGCGGACACTTTTCCTACACGAGCGACGATTTCAAGGAGCGCAACCGATTGCGATTGCGACTCTGGCAAATCGCCAGCGTGTAGGAAAATGCTTTTTGCTCTAAGAGACCGTTTGGAAATGCGCCTTTCGGCGCAAGCCGGCACCGGCCCGCTCCCCCGCCCGGCCACCCGACGGCAGTATTCTATGGGTGGCCGGGCGGGGGAGCGGGCCGGTGCCGCCGCGAAAATCGCTCTTTCGCGATTTTCCAAACGGTCTCTAAGCCTTCGTGCCGCCGTCGGCGGTGGGCGGATCGCCGAAGAAGTCCAGATTCTGCACCGTCAGCCAGCCCTCGACATAGTTGAGGTAGTAGAGCCCGAACAGCGCCGCCGCCAGGATCGTGGCCCGGATGACGATCCGCTTGGGCCGGAAGTCCGCCGGAGCGCTCTCGGCCTGGCCGGGGATCTTCTCGATCCCGGCCTCGTCATGGGTCTTCACGCCGAAGGGGAGGACCAGGAAGGCGCTGAACACCCAGAACAGGGTGTAGATCGCCAGGATCGAGGTCCATTTCATCCGACTTCCCCCAGCAGCATCACCTGGACCTGCGGTTTCTTGCCCGACCAGCGCTGGGCGGCACGGCGCGCGGCGAGCCGGGCGGCTTCGGTGACGCTCGCTTCGTCCCGGCGGGCCTTGCCCTTGAGCCTGGCCACGGCCTCCTCGACGTCGCGCTCCGCTTCCCCGACGAACTCGTCGTAATCCTCGTCGAGCGGCAGGCCGATGCCCGAAATCTTGACCTGGCCGCTTTCGCCGAGGGCAACGATCACCAGGCCATTGTTGGCCAGGCGCCGCCGCATGATCATCGCCTCGCCGTTGGCGGGGGCGATGATGTCGCCGTCGAGGATCAGCCGGCCGGCCCGGACCTCGCCGAACTTGCCGGGCTTGCCGGGCGCGAGGCGGACGAGGTCGCCGTTCTTCTGGACCACCGCCTTGGGAATGCCGCTGGCGAGGCCGAGCCGGGCCTGCTCGGTCATGTGCCGCATCTCGCCGTGGACCGGCAGGAGGATCTCGGGCCTGAGCCAGCCATAGAGCGCTTCCAGCTCGGGCCGTCCCGGGTGGCCCGAGACGTGTATCGGGCTCTGCCGGTCGGTGACGAGAGTAATGCCGTCGCCGGCCAGCCTGTTCTGGATGCGGCCGATGGCGATCTCGTTGCCGGGGATCTGGCGGCTCGAGAACAGCACGACATCGCCGCGCTCGAGCTTGATCGGATGGGTGCCCTCGGCGATCCGCGAGAGCGCGGCGCGAGGCTCGCCCTGCCCACCGGTGGCGACGATCAGCACCTCGCCGCGCGGCAGGTCCATCGCGCTGTCCATGCCGACGATCTTGGGCAGGTCATGGAGATAGCCGCTTGCCTGGCCGGTCTCGATCATCCGGTCGAGCGAGCGCCCGGCGACGCAGAGCTTGCGCCCCGTGGCGGCGGCAACGGCGCCCAGCGTCTGGATCCGCGCGACGTTGGAGGCGAAGGTCGTGACCAGGACGCGCTTGCCCTGGTGCTTCTTCACCTCGGCCATCAGCCCGCGCAGGACCTCCCCCTCGGAGCCCGAAGGCTCGGGGTTGAAGACGTTGGTCGAATCGCAGACCAAGGCCAGCACGCCCTCGTCGCCGATCTCGGTCAGTTCCTCGGCGGTGGTCGGCACGCCGATCTGCGGCTCGTCGTCGAGCTTCCAGTCGCCGGTGTGGAAGATCCGGCCATAGGGCGTGTCGATCAGCAGGGCATTGCCCTCGGCGATCGAGTGGGCCAGCGGCAGGTAGCTCACCGTGAACGGGCCCAGCTCGAACGGGTCGAGATGATCGATCACGCGCAGGTCGATCTCGCGGGCGATCCCTGCCTCCTCCAGCTTGGCGCGGACCAGCCTGGCGGTGAACGGCGTGGCATAGAGCGGCACGCCGAGCTCCTGCGCGAAATAGGGCACCGCGCCGATATGGTCCTCGTGCGCGTGGGTCAGCACCACGCCGAGCAGGTCGTCGCGGTTGTCCTCGATGAATTCCAGGTCGGCGAAGACCAGGTCGACCCCGGGGTATTCGTTACCACTGAAAGTCATGCCGAGGTCGACCATCAGCCACTTGCCGTCGGCGCCGTAGAGGTTGACGTTCATGCCGATCTCGCCCGACCCGCCGAGCGCACAGAACAGCAGTTCTTTTCCAGGTTTCAATTGATTGCCTTTTTCCTGCTCCCAACCCCGTTCGTATCGAGCGAAGCCGAGACACCGCACTCCCCGTGCCTCGACTCGCTCGACACGAACGGAAGCAGTGCTTTGTTCGGCCTGCTATCTAGGCAGTCGCCGCCCGTTCCGCCAGCAGCGCCAGGCCATCGAGCGTGAGATCGGCGTCGACTGCGTCAAAAATGTCGGTCGCCTCGTCGAACAGCACCGCGAGGCCGCCGGTCGCGACGACCTTGGCGGGACGGCCGATCTCTGCGCGCAGGCGGGCGATCAGTCCCTCCATCATCGCGACATAGCCCCAGAAGACGCCGATCAGCATCGCGTCCTCGGTGTTGCGGCCGATCACGCTGTCGGTCTTCGGCACCTCGATCGCGATGCGCGGGAGCTTGGCGGTGTTGCCGACCAGGGCATCGAGCGACAGATTGATGCCCGGCGCGATGATCCCGCCCTTGTAGGCGCCGTGGAAGTCGACCACGTCGAAGGTCGTCGCCGTCCCGAAATCGACGACAATCAGGTCGCCGGGATGCTTGGCATGGGCGGCGATGGCATTGACCAGGCGGTCGGCACCGACGCTGCGCGGTTCCTCCACGTCGACGTCGATGTCGAAGGCCAGGGCGCCCTCGCCCGCGATCTGCGCTTCGAGGAAGAAGTAGTTCTGCGCCAGGACCTGGAGGTTATGCACCGCGCGGGGCACGACCGAGGCGATGACGATCTGCGTCACCGCCTCGCGCTCGATCCCGCGGATCACCAGGAGTTGCATCAGCCAGACCGCGTATTGATCGGCGGTGCGGCGCGGGTCGGTATGGATGCGCCAGCGCGCCTTGATCTGCGTGCCCCCATTAGCCCCCTTGGCGAAGAGGGCGAAGACGACGTTGGTGTTTCCGACATCGATGGCGAGCAGCATATCAGGCGATCCTAACTTCGCCGGCGTGAATGGCACGCAGCGAGCCATCCGCCAAGCGGAGTTGCAGGGCGCCGGTGTCGGTCAGCCCGGCGAAAGTGCCGGAGAGGCGCCGGCCTTCGTCATCCACCTCCAGCGGCGTGCCCACGGGGTGCCCGGCGGCGATCCAGCGGCCGATTATCGGGCCAAGGCCGAAGCTGCGCCAGCGGTCGAGATCGGCGGCGAACTGCTGTGCGAGGGCGGCGGCGAACCCGTCGCGGCCGGCTTGGTGGCCGAGATCGGCCAGCGCAATCGTTTCCCGGCCTTCCACCTGCGGGGCTTTGGTCAGATTGACTCCAATCCCGACGATGACCGAGTTCCCTGCTCGTTCGAGCAAAATTCCCGCGAGCTTGGCGCCGCCGACGAGCACGTCGTTGGGCCACTTGAGCATCGCTGCCACCTTGGCGGCGACCAGATCATGAACCGCCAGCCCGGCGACCAGGGCGAGCGTCTCCGGCGAGGGATCGCCGCCCCGCAGATGCACGAGGGTCGAGCCCATGAAGTTGCCGGCACCGTCTTGCCACTCGCGACCGAGGCGCCCCTTGCCAGCGGTCTGGCGGTCGGCGACCAGCCATGCCCCCTCGGCGACGCCGTCGCCCCGCGCCAGGCGCGCGGCGAGATCGGCGTTGGTCGATCCCGTTTCGGGGACGGTCTCGATCAAGGCCTAGACGGCGTGGAACAGCGCTGCCGCGGCGCCATCGGCCAGGGCGCCCAGCCACTTGGTCAGCAGATAGCCCAGCGGCGAGAGGATCACCGCGGTCACCGCCAGGATCGCGCCGTGGGCCCATTCGCTCTTGCCGGTGATCGTGCCCGCGGGCTCGTCGAAGTACATGACCTTGACGATCTTGAGGTAGTAGAACGCGCCGATCACGCTGGCCGCGATGCCGAGCGCGGCCAGCGGCAGCAGGTTCGCCTGGACCGCGGCCTGGAACACCACGAACTTGCCCCAGAAGCCGAACAGCGGCGGGATGCCGGCGAGGCTGAACATCACCATCGCCAGGGCCGCGGCGAGCAGCGGACGGGTCCGCGAGAGGCCGGCGAGCTGGGCGATGTCCTCGACCTGCTCTCCTTCCGCGTCCTTGAGCATCAGCACGGCGACGAAGCCGCCGACCGACATGACGCAGTAGATCGCGAGGTAGACCAGCATGGCCGAAGCGCCCTGCGGCGTGGCGGCGGCGAGGCCGACCAGGATGAACCCGACGTTGTTGATCGCCGAATAGGCGAGGAGCCGCTTGATGTTCTGCTGCCCGATCGCGCCCAAGGCACCGACCACGATCGAAGCCAGCGAGGCGAAGATCACGATCGGCTGCCAGGCGGAAACCTGGTTGCCGAAAGGATCGAGCGCGACGCGCATCAGCAGGGCCATGGCCGCGATGTTGGGCGCCGTGGCGAAGAAGGCGGTCACCGGGGTGGGCGCGCCTTCGTAGACATCGGGGGTCCACATGTGGAACGGCACCGCGGCGATCTTGAAGGCCAGCCCGGCGAGGACGAAGACCAGGCCGAACATCGCGCCGTGCGACAGCGGACCGTCGAGCGCGGCCTGGATGCCGCCGAAGCTGGTCGTGCCGGTGAAGCCGTAGACCAGGCTCACGCCGAACAGCAGGATGCCGCTGGCGAGCGCGCCGAGGACGAAATACTTGAGGCCCGCCTCGGCCGAACGCTCGTCGGTCCGCAGGAAGGCGGCGAGGACGTAGGCGGCGAGCGAGTTCAGCTCGAGCCCGATGTAGAGCGTCAGCAGGTCGCCCGCCGAGACCATCAGCCCCATGCCGAGCACGGCGAGCAGGATCAGCAGCGGATATTCGGCGCGCATCGCCTTGACCCGCTCGAAAAAGGCCGGGGCGACGATCAGCGCGGCGGCGGCGCCCGCGTAGGTCAGCAGCTTGGCGAAGGCGGCGAAGGCGTCGGCGCGGAACTGGCCGTGGAAGGCGATCGTGTCCGGGCCCATGGCGCTCGTGCAGAGCGTCGGGGCGACGAGGAAGGCGCAGCCGGCAAGCACGGCGACCGCGGCGATCGAGATCGCGCGGCTCGCCTTGTCGCCCGCCCAGGCGCCGACGAGCAGCAGGATCAGGCCGGCAATGCTCAGCAGTTCTTCGGGCGCGATCAGGCGCAGCGAGTGGGACCAGTCCATCAGTGCGCCCCCTCATGCGCGGCATTTTCGTGGTGTTCAGTCGGAGCCGCCGGCTTGCCCGCTGTGGGCTTGGAATCGCCTTCGGGCTTGGCGCGGGCCAGGCGGGCGTCGAGCGCGGCGATGTCCTTGCGCATCGGCGCGAGGAAGCTCTCCGGATAGACGCCCATCCACAGCACCGCGGCGGCGAGCGCGGCCATCATCGCCCACTCGCGCCTGTCGAGGTCGGGCATGGCGGCGGCATCGGCGTGCTTCTGCTCGCCGAAGATCACCCGGCGGTAGAGATAGAGCATATAGGCCGCGCCCAGGATGATGCCGGTGGTGCAGACCAGCGCGACCCAGGTCGAGACCTGGTAGATCCCGGCCAGCGAGAGGAACTCGCCGACGAAGCCCGAGGTGCCCGGCAGGCCGATCGAGGCCATGGTGAAGAGCATGAAGAACAGCCCGTAATAGGGCATGTTGATCGCCAGGCCGCCGTAGCGGTCGATCTCGCGGGTATGCAGCCGGTCGTAGATCACGCCGACGCCGAGGAACAGCGCGCCCGAGACCACGCCGTGGCTCAGCATCACGATCATCGAGCCTTCGAGGCCCTGCGGATTGAAGGCGAAGAGCCCGATCGTGACGATCGCCATGTGCGCGACCGAGCTATAGGCGATCAGCTTCTTCATGTCGTTCTGGACCAGCGCGATCAGCGAGGTCAGCACCACGGCGGCCATCGACAGGCCGAAGATCAGCCAGGCGAACTGGGCGCTCGCCTCGGGGAACATCGGCAGGGCGAAGCGGATGAAGCCGTAACCGCCCATCTTGAGCAGCACGCCGGCCAGGATCACCGAGCCCGCGGTCGGCGCCTGGACGTGGGCGTCGGGCAGCCAGGTGTGGACCGGCCACATCGGCATCTTCACCGCGAAGCTGGCGAAGAAGGCCAGCCACAGCCAGGTCTGGGCCTGGGGCGGGAAGTCGTACTGCATCAGCGTCGGGATGTCGGTCGTCCCCGCCGCGTTCACCATCCAGAACATCGCGATCAGCATCAGCACCGAGCCGAGCAGCGTATAGAGGAAGAACTTGTAACTGGCGTAGATCCGGTCCGCCCCGCCCCAGATGCCGATGATCAGGTACATCGGGATCAGGCCGGCCTCGAACATGATGTAGAACAGGAACAGGTCCTGCGCGGTGAAGACGCCGATTATCAGCACCTCGACCATCAGGAAGGCGGCCATGTACTCGCCGACGCGCTTTTGAACCGAGGTCCAGCTCGCGCCGATGCAGATCGGCATGAGGAACACCGACAGCTCGATCAGCATCAAGGCGATGCCGTCGATGCCCAGCGCCCAGGAGAAGCCCTGGAACAGCGCGACCTTCTCGGTGAACTGCCACTGCGCGCCGCCGATGTCGTAGTTGGCCCAGAGGACCGCGCCGAGCGCGAGGTCGATCAGCGTGGCGGCGAGCGCGATGACGCGCGCGGCCCTGGCCTCGGAATAGAGGCAGGCCACGGCGCCCAGCAGGGGCACCAGCATCATCAGGCTAAGGATGGGAAAGCCCCCCATCAGAAATCCCCCGTTCGTGTCGAGCGAAGCCGAGACACAATGCGCATACGGTTCTCGACTTCGCTCGAACCGAACGGATGTTGTTTGATCGGGTCAGGCATCATCCCACCATCACCCAGCTCACGACCCCGATGAGGCCGAGGAGCATGACCAGCGCATAGCTGTAGAGATAACCCGACTGCACCTTCTGGGCGGCGACCGAGCCCTTGGCGACGACCCAGGCCGCGCCGTTGGGGCCGAAGCGGTCGATGATCCCGACGTCGCCCTGCTTCCAGAACAGGCGGCCGAGCCAGAAGGCCGGGCGCACGAAGAGGAAGTCGTAGAGCTCGTCGAAGTACCACTTGCGGTAGACGAACTGGTAGATGACGCCGAGCTGCTCGGCGACCGCGGCCGGGAACTTCGGATTCCGCACATAGCCGTACCAGGCGATGCCGAAGCCCAGCAGCATGACCACCGTGGCGGACAGCTTCACCCACAGCGGCACCTCGTGCATCGCATGCATCAGGTGTTCGTTGTAGAAGATCGAGACGCCCCAGAACTCGGGGCTTTCGAGGAAGGCGTGGCTGAAGACCCAGCCCGCGAAGACCGCCCCGATCGACAGCACGATCAGCGGAACGAGCATCGTCAGCGGGCTTTCGTGCGGGTGATAGCCCGCCGTGCCGTCGCCGTGAGCGTCATGGCCGTGCGCGTCATGGGCATGGGCATCATGGCCGTGACCGTGCGCATCGTGCACCGCGTGCTGGACATGCTCCGACTGGTCCCAGCGCGGCTTGCCGAAGAAGGTCAGGAAGACCAGGCGCCACGAATAGAAGCTGGTCATCAGCGCCGCGACCACGCCGATCCAGAAGGCGAACTGCCCCTGGTCGCTGCCGCTGGCGAAGGCCGCCTCCAAGATCGCATCCTTCGAGTGGAATCCGGCGAAGCCCGCGTGGAGCCAGTAGATGCCGACGCCGGTGATCGCCAGGGTGCCCAGGGTCATCGCCCAGAAGGTGATCGGGATGTGCTTCCTGAGGCCGCCGTAGCAGCGCATGTCCTGCTCGTGGTGCATCGCATGGATGACCGAGCCCGCGCCGAGGAACAGCAGCGCCTTGAAGAAGGCGTGGGTGAACAGGTGGAACATCGCCGCGCCGTATGCCCCGACGCCCGCGGCGAAGAACATGTAGCCGAGCTGGCTGCAGGTGGAATAGGCGATGACCCGCTTGATGTCCCACTGCGTGGTGCCGACCGTCGCGGCGAAGAAGCAGGTCGCGGCGCCGACCACGGTGACGAAGTGCATCGCCGCCGGGCTCGTCTCGAACAGCGGCGAGAGGCGGCAGACCATGAAGACGCCCGCGGTGACCATCGTAGCCGCGTGGATCAGCGCCGAAACCGGGGTCGGGCCTTCCATCGCGTCGGGCAGCCAGGTGTGCAGGCCGAGCTGCGCCGACTTGCCCATCGCGCCGATGAACAGCAGGATGCACAGTACCGTCATCGTATCGAAGCGGTAGCCGAGGAAGCCGATGGTCGATCCGGCCATGCCCGGCGCGGCGGCGAGGATCTCGGGGATCGAGACCGTGCCGAATACCAGGAACACGCCGAAGATGCCGAGCATGAAGCCAAGGTCGCCGACGCGGTTGACCACGAAGGCCTTGATCGCCGCGGCGCCCGCGCTGGGCTTCCTGAACCAGAAGCCGATCAGCAGGTACGAGGCGAGGCCCACCCCTTCCCAACCGAAGAACATCTGGACGAGGTTGTCGGCGGTCACCAGCATCAGCATGGCGAAGGTGAACAGCGAGAGATAGGCGAAGAACCGCGGCTGATCCGGGTCCTCGTCCATGTAGCCCCAGCTATAGAGGTGGACGAGCGCCGAGACGCTGGTGATCACCACCAGCATGACCGCGGTCAGCGCATCGACGCGCAGCGCCCAGTCGAAGCTCAGCGCGCCCGACTGCACCCAGTGCAGCACCGGGGTGACGCTGGCTTCGGCATGACCGCCGAGGAAGCCCAGGAAGATCGGCCAGGACAGGCCGCAAGAGACGAACAGCGCGCCGGTCGTGATCGACTTGACCACGGTGTTGCCGAGCATCCGGTTGCCCAGCCCGCCGACGATCGCGGCGAGCAAGGGCAGGAAGACGATGAAGAGGATGGCGGAATTCACTGGCCTCTCCCAAACCGCTCGTGCTGAGCCTGTCGAAGTACGAGGGGTTTGCGCGCGGGCTTCGACAAGCTCAGCCTGAGCGGGGGTTGGATAAGGGTCATGGTCAGCCCTTCATCCGGTTGACGTCGTCGACCGCGATCGAACCGCGGCCGCGGAAGTAGATGACCAGGATCGCCAGGCCGATCGCGGCCTCGCCGGCGGCCACGGTCAGCACGAACATCGCGAAGATCTGGCCGGTCAGGTCCTGCAGGAAGGCGCTGAAGGCGACGAGGTTGAGGTTCACCGCCAGCAGGATCAGCTCGATCGCCATCAGGATGACGATCACGTTCTTGCGGTTGAGGAAGATCCCCAGCACGCCCAGCACGAACAGGATCGAGCTGACGACGACGTAGTGTTCGATGCCGATCATGCGGCTTCTCCCCGAACCAGCTCAAACAACACCCGCTCACCCTGAGCTTGTCGAAGGGCATGCGCGACCCCAGCCCAGCGCGCGGGCTTCGACAAGCTCAGCTTGAGCGGGTGTGGGTGGGTTGTGCCAGGGTGCATTGCGCAAGTCACAACTGCACCCCCTGGCCCACTTCGGGCTTCACGTTGCGGGTCGCGTCCTCGGGCCGGCGCTTGACCTGGTTGCTGACGTTCTGCCGCTTGATGTCGCTGCGCTGGCGGTGGGTCAGCACGATCGCGCCGATCATCGCCACGAGCAGGATGATCCCCGCCGCCTCGAACAGGAACAGGTAGCGGCCGTAGAGCAGCGCGCCGATCGCCTCGATGTTGCTGGCGCCCAGCGCCGGCGTGGCCGAACCGTCGGGCGCGCCGAGCTTGAGCGAGCCGGCGCGGTAGGCGCCGAGGCCGAGGACCAGCTCGGCCAGCAGCACCAGCGCGAGCGCCATGCCGATCGGAAAGTTTCTGATGAACCCGGCGCGCAGCTCGGCGAAGTCGATGTCGAGCATCATGACCACGAAGAGGAACAGCACGGCGACCGCGCCGACATAGACGATGACCAGCAGCATCGCGATGAACTCGGCGCCGACCAGGACCATCAGCCCCGCGGCGTTGAAGAACGCGAGGATCAGCCACAGCACCGAATGCACCGGATTGCGGGCGAGGATCGTGATCGCGCCGCTGGCGACGAGCAGCGTGGCGAAGAGGTAGAAGGCGAAAGCCTGGATCACGACGGCACCCCCGCCCGGACACCCACGCCCGTTCGTGTCGAGCGAAGTCGAGACACCAGGCGCCGCGTTTGACGTGTCTCGACTTCCGGCTCCCGCCAGAAGTTTATCCCGAGCGAAGTCGAGGGGCTCGACACGAACGGCTGTTGTGAATGAATTGCCATGTTCGCCGCGCCCCTATCGATACGGCGCGTCGGCTTCAAGGTTCGCGGCGATCGCCCGCTCCCACTTGTCCCCGTTCGCCAGCAGCTTGGCCTTGTCGTAGAGCAGCTCTTCGCGCGTCTCGGTCGCATATTCGAAGTTCGGCCCCTCGACCACGGCGTCGACCGGGCAGGCTTCCTGGCAGAAGCCGCAGAAGATGCACTTGGTCATGTCGATGTCGTAGCGCGTCGTGCGGCGCGAACCGTCGTCGCGCGGCTCTGCCTCGATGGTGATCGCCTGGGCCGGGCAGACCGCCTCGCACAGCTTGCACGCGATGCAGCGCTCCTCGCCGTTGGGATAGCGGCGC
>JASGGH010000024.1:0-37565 GCA_047605105.1 Novosphingobium sp.
CGCTTGTTCTGCTGCATCAGGAATTCCATCGCCAGCCGCACGCCGGGCAGCTCCGCGCCCGGGATGTCCAGCTTGCGCGCGTCCTCGGCGCCGCCCGACAGGACGATGGCGTCGAAGTTCTCCTTCAGCGAGGCGACCGACACGGTCACGCCCACCTCGGTCGAGGTGCGGAACTGGACCCCTTCCGCCTCCATCTGCGCCATCCGGCGGTTGATGAGGTGCTTCTCCATCTTGAAGTCGGGGATGCCGTAGCGGAGCAGGCCGCCGACCCGGTCGTTCTTCTCGAACAGGGTCACCGAGTGGCCCGCGCGGGCGAGCTGCTGGGCGGCGGCCATGCCGGCCGGGCCCGAGCCGACGACCGCGACGCGCTTGCCGGTACGCTCGGCCGGAAGCTGCGGGGCGATCCAGCCGTTCTCCCAGCCCTTGTCGACGATCGCGCATTCGACCGACTTGATGGTGACCGGCTGGTCGATGATGTTCAGCGTGCAGCTCGCCTCGCAGGGGGCGGGGCAGATGCGGCCGGTGAACTCGGGGAAGTTGTTGGTCGAGTGCAGGTTGTCGAGTGCGCTCTTCCAGTCGTCCTCGTAGACCAGGTGGTTCCAGTCGGGGATCTGGTTGTTCACCGGGCAGCCGTTGTGGCAGTACGGGATGCCGCAGTTCATGCACCGCGAGGCCTGCGCGCGCAGCTCGCCCTCGGGGAGGGGGACCACGAATTCCTTGTAGTGCTTCAGGCGCTCCTGGGGATCGGTGTAGGTCCGATCCTTGCGGTCGAGTTCGAGAAAGCCGGTTTCCTTACCCATTCCAATAATGCCCCAATTATTCCGCGGCCACCGAGGCGGCTTCAAGCCGCTCGGCCTCGAGTTGCTGCAATGCCTTGGCGTAGTCGCGCGGCATGACCTTGACGAAGTGGTTCAGCGAATTGTCCCAGTCGTCGAGCAGCATGCGGGCGCGCTTGCTGCCGGTGTGGAGGTGGTGCCGTTCCAGCAGGATGCGCAGCCGCTCTGCATCGTGGCGCAGCATGTCGCCCATGCCGCCCTTGTCGTGGACCCCGCCCGCGCGCTGGAGCGGACGGCCGGCACCGTCGTCTTCGTCGCGCGCCGCCGAGATCGGGGTGATGTCGACCATCGAGGGGTTGCACAGGTCCATGAACAGCGCGTCGGGGTTGTAGACGTAGGCCACGCCGCCCGACATGCCCGCGGCGAAGTTGCGTCCGGTCTTGCCGAGCACCACGACCGTGCCGCCGGTCATGTATTCGCAGCCATGGTCGCCGCAGCCCTCGACCACCGCCACGGCGCCCGAGTTGCGCACCGCGAAGCGCTCGCCCGCGACGCCGTTGAAATAGGCCTCGCCCGCGATCGCGCCGTAGAGCACGGTGTTGCCGACGATGATGTTCTCGGTCGGCTCGCGGTCGACATGGGGCGGCTGGCGGACGATCACGCGGCCGCCCGAGAGGCCCTTGCCGACGTAGTCGTTGGCGTCACCGGTCAGGTCGAGTGTGACGCCGTGGGCCAGGAAGGCGCCGAACGACTGGCCCGCGACGCCGGTCAGGCGGACCGAGATCGTGTTGTCGGGCAGGCCGGCGTGGCCGTACTTCTTGGCCACCTCGCCCGAGAGCATGGCGCCCACGGTGCGGTTCACGTTGATGACCTTGCGCTCGATCACCACGGCTTGCTTGCTTTCCAGCGCGATCGCCGAGGCGGCGATCAGGTCCTGGTCGAGCGCGGCTTCCAGGCCGTGATCCTGGCGCTGGGTCCAGTTCAAGGACGGCCCGTCGCCCAGCGGCGCCTGGTAGAGCAGCTTCGACAGGTCGATGCCCTCGGCCTTCCAGTGGTTGACCGCCTTGCGCGCATCGAGCCGGTCGACCCGGCCGGTCATCTCCGCGACGGTGCGGAAGCCCATCTCGGCCATGATCGCGCGCAGTTCCTCGGCGACGAAGAAGAAGTAGTTGATCACATGCTCGGGCGCGCCGGTGAAGCGCGCGCGCAGCACCGGGTCCTGGGTCGCGACGCCGACCGGGCAGGTGTTGAGGTGGCACTTGCGCATCATGATGCAGCCCGCCGCGATCAGCGGCGCGGTGGCGAAGCCGAATTCATCGGCACCGAGCAGCGCGCCGATGATGACGTCGCGGCCGGTCTTCAGGCCGCCGTCCACCTGCAGGGCGACGCGCGAACGCAGCCCGTTCAGCACCAGCGTCTGCTGGGTTTCGGCAAGGCCGATTTCCCACGGGCTGCCCGCATGCTTCAGCGAGGTCAGCGGCGAAGCGCCGGTGCCGCCATCATAGCCCGAGACGGTGATGTGGTCGGCGCGCGCCTTGGCGACGCCGGCAGCAACCGTGCCCACACCGACTTCCGAGACGAGCTTGACCGAGACATCCGAGGTCGGGTTGACGTTCTTCAGGTCGAAGATCAGCTGTGCCAGATCCTCGATCGAGTAGATGTCATGGTGCGGCGGCGGCGAGATCAGGCCGACGCCCGGCGTCGAATGCCGGGTCTTGGCGACCGTCGCGTCGACCTTGTGGCCGGGCAGCTGGCCGCCTTCGCCGGGCTTGGCGCCCTGCGCCATCTTGATCTGGATCATGTCGGCATTGACGAGATATTCCGCCGTCACGCCGAAGCGGCCGGAGGCCACCTGCTTGATCGCCGAGCGCATGCTGTCGCCGTTGGACAGCCGCCGGAAGCGCGAGGATTCCTCGCCGCCCTCGCCGGTGTTCGACTTGCCGCCGATCCGGTTCATCGCGATGGCGAGCGTGGTGTGCGCCTCGCGCGAGATGGAGCCGAAGGACATGGCGCCGGTGACGAAGCGCTTCACGATCTCGGAGGCGGGTTCCACCTCCTCGACGGCGATCGGCGCGCGGCCGATCTCGTCCGCGCCGCGGATGCGGAACAGGGCGCGGATGGCCAGCGTCTTGCGGCTCTGGTCGTTCACCAGCTCGGCGAAGTGGCGGTAGCGGTCTTCGGCATTGCCGCGCACGGCATGCTGCAGGGTGGCGACCGTCTCCGGGTCCCAGGCATGCTCCTCGCCGCGCAGGCGGTAGGCGTATTCGCCGCCGACATCCAGCGCGTTGCGGTAGACCGGGGCGTTGCCGAAGGCGTCGCGATGGCGCATCGCGGTCTCTTCCGCGATCTCGGCGAGGCCGATGCCGCCGATGGAGGAGGCGGTGCCGGTGAAATACTGCCCGATCACCTCCTGCGACAGGCCGACCGCGTCGAAGATCTGCGCGCCGCAATAGGACTGGTAGGTCGAGATGCCCATCTTGGACATGACCTTGAGGATGCCCTTGCCGATCGCCTTGACGTAGTTCTTCTTGACCGTCTTGGCGTCGAGTTCGGGCAGCTTGCGCACCCGGATGTCTTCCAGGGTCTCGAAGGCGACGTAAGGGTTGATCGCCTCGGCGCCGTAGCCGGCCAGGGCGCAGAAGTGGTGCACTTCGCGCGCCTCGCCGGTCTCGATGACCAGGCCGGTGTTCATCCGCAGGCCCTGGCGGACCAGGTGGTGATGGACGGCGGCCGTCGCCAGCAGCGCCGGCATCGGGATGCGGTCCGGGCCCTGGGCGCGGTCGGACAGGATCAGGATGTTCTTGTCGGCCAGCACCGCCTCGGTCGCGGTCCAGCACATTTCCTTGATCGCGGCTTCCAGGCCCGCGGCGCCGGTCGCGGCGTCCCAGGTCATGTCGATCGTCTCGGTGCGGAACGCACCGTCGAGCGCGGCCTCGACCGAGCGGATCTTGGCGACCTCGTCGTTGGTCAGGATCGGCTGGTCGATCTCCAGGCGCTTGTGGCTGCCGGCGTCGTGGCCGAGCAGGTTCGGGCGCGGGCCGATCATCGACACCAGGCTCATCACCAGTTCCTCGCGGATCGGGTCGATCGGCGGGTTGGTGACCTGGGCGAAGTTCTGCTTGAAGTAGTCGTAGAGCAGGCGCGACCGGCTGGAGAGCACCGCGATCGGCGTGTCGGTGCCCATCGAGCCGATCGGGTCGTCGCCGTTCTTGCCCATCGGCTCGAGGAACTTGTTCACGTCCTCCTGAGTGTAGCCGAAGGCCTGCTGGCGATCGAGCAAGGTGGTCGTCTCGGTGGGGAGCGCGGCCAGCTCGGGCTGGATCAGCTCAAGGTCCTTGAGGTTGTACTGGGCGCTTTCCAGCCATTCCTCGTAAGGCTCTTCGCTGGCGAGCTGGGCCTTGATCTCTTCGTCCTCGATGATCCGGCCCTGCTCGAAGTCGATCAGCAGCATGCGGCCCGGCTGGAGCCGCCACTTGCGGACGATGTTGTCCTCCTTGATCGGCAGGACGCCGCTCTCCGAGGCCATCACGACCAGATCGTCGTCGGTGACGAGGAAGCGCGCGGGGCGCAGCCCGTTGCGGTCCAGCGTGGCGCCGATCTGGCGGCCGTCGGTGAAGGCGACGGCGGCGGGGCCGTCCCACGGCTCCATCAGCGCGGCGTGGTATTCGTAGAAGGCGCGGCGCTTGGGGTCCATCAACGGGTTGCCGGCCCAGGCCTCCGGGACGAGGATCATCATCGCGTGAACCAGCGAATAGCCGCCCGCGAGCAGCAGTTCGAGCGCGTTGTCGAGGCAGGCGGTGTCCGACTGGCCGTGCGGGATGATCGGCCACAGCTTGTCGAGATCGGGGCCGAGCAGCTCCGATTCCATGGTGCGGCGGCGCGCGTTCATCCAGTTGACGTTGCCGCGCACCGTGTTGATCTCGCCGTTGTGGGCGATGAAGCGGTAGGGGTGCGCCAGCTTCCAGCTCGGGAAGGTGTTGGTCGAGAAGCGCTGGTGGACCAGGCCGAGCGCCGAGACGCAGTCCGGATCGCGCAGGTCGTCGTAGAACGAGCCGACCTGGGTTGCCAGCAGCAGTCCCTTGTAGACGATGGTCCGGCTCGAGAAGCTCGGCATGTAGAGTTCGGCGATGCCGGGCAGGCCGTGCTTCTCGGCCAGGGCCTCGAGCGGGTTCTGGGTCTGCTTGCGGATCGCCAGCAGCTTGCGCTCGAAGGCATCCTGGTCGTCGCAGTTCTCGCCGCGGCCGACGAAGCACTGGCGGATCATGGGCATCGATTCGAGCACGGCCTTGCCCAGGCCGTCGATCGTCACGGGGACATCGCGCCAGCCGATCAGGGTCTGGCCCTCCTTCGCGATGAACTTCTCGAAGGTCGAGACGATGAATTCGCGGCTCGCCTCGTCCTGCGGCAGGAAGCACATGGCGACGGCGTAGTCGCCGGCCTTGGGCAGGGTGACGCCCGCGCCGGCGGCCCACTTGCGGAACAGCGCGTCGGGGGTCTGGATCAGGATGCCCGCGCCGTCGCCCAGCAGCGGGTCGGCGCCCACCGCGCCGCGGTGGTCGATGTTTTTCAGGATCTCGAGCGCCTGGGTAATGATCGCATGGTTCTTCTCGCCCTTGATGTGGGCGACGAAGCCGACGCCGCAGGCATCGTGCTCGTTGCGCGGATCATAGAGGCCCTGAGGCTCGGGGAATCCCATCGATAAATCATCCTGTCATCGGCCCGAGGTCACGGCGGGATTCCGCTCGTTCCCGGGCATTGAAGCGCGACTCGCCCGGCCGCAAAAGCGGCGGATTCGGCGCGAACGGCCCCCATGACGATAACATGGCAATTTTGCAACCGCGAAGAGCGTTTGCGACCCCCTCCCGACGCCTGTGTTTGCGTCCGGGACAGATGGGTTATCGCACTTGCGAGCGCCGCCCGCAAGCTTCGCCGATCACGCGGCGCCGCTCATCCGCTGGAGCGCGGCGAGAGCGTCGCGCAGGGCGCGCTCGGTATCGGCCGAATCCTGCCGCGGCGCAGCAGGGGTTTCGGGGAAGAGCGCGACGGGCCCGGCGCTATCGCGAGCGGGGCGCGGGATCCCGAGCAGCGAGCCGTAAGCGGCCGGAGTTTCGCCCGTTTCGGGCTCCTCGTCGGCGACGGCGGGCGGCGGCGCGGTGAAGCGCGGGGTGGCCGGTTCGGGCGCGGGCGGATAGTACGAGGGCACCGGCGAGGCCTGGGCCGCTACCGGGGCGGCCGCTTCGAGATCGGCCAGGGCCTTTTCCAGCACCGCGGCCTGGAGGGCGGGCGCAGCCTCGCCTTCCTCGCGGCGCTTCTGCAGCGAAAGCGCGAGGCGTTCGATCAGTTCGACATGCGAAAGGCTGTCCAGTGTCGCCGAAGTCAGCCGGGCCGCCGCGCCGCCGCCCGGGACCTGGAGCGCTTCGGGCGGCGGGAGCGCGCCCGGGCCGCGCGGCGGCTCGATGTCGTGGGAGCGCTCGGGCTGCGCTTCGATCGCGGGCTCGGGAGCGATCGCGGCTTCGGGCCCCGTGGCGATCGCAGCGCCGGTCGCGGGCTCGGCGGCGATCTTCAGGCTGTCTTTGAAACGGAGCGCGGAAACGTCGAAATAGCCCAGCCCGTCCTCTTCGATCGCCGGCACCGATTGGGCCGCTTCGGCGGCTGCCGCGGCTTCGGCCTGTGCCGCCCTGGCGGCGGCGGCCTCGGTGCGGCGGGCGCGGGCGGAGGGCTTGGACCGGGCCATCACCGTGCCGATGGCCGCGCCGATCACGCCGCCCAGCAAGGCGAGCGCAAAGGCGATGATGAGGCGGCCCTTCATGCCGAGCGGCGGAGCGGCGGCGGAGACGATGTGGTCGATCCCGCCGGCCACGGCCAGGCTCTCGAGCAGCGAGCCTCGCACGGCGAGGGTGCCGAGGCCGAACAGCGCGCTGAACCAGAGGGCGAGCAGGCCCGGAAACAGCGGATGCCAGGCAATGGGCCGCTTGCCCCGAGTTTTGGTGCGGTCGTCCGCCAAGGTCTTAGCCCCCGATAAAGTCGTCACGCCGCCGCGGCCGCGTGCCCATGCGGCCATTTACCTAGCAGGCTTTGGTAAATGGCCTGATAACGCTGAACGTTGCGCGCCCAATCGTGGTTTGCGGCGACATGGGCGCGGGCCAGGCTGCGCCGTTCGTCCCAATCGCTCCGGTTTTCAAGCAGCCGGGCCAGCGCTTCGGCGCAAGCCTGGGGATCGTCGGGTGCGAACAGCGTCCCGGTCAGCCCGTCGGTCATGAGCTCGCGGTGCCCGCCGACGCTCGAGGCGGCGACGAGCTTGCCCTGGGCCATGGCCTCCAGCGGCTTGAGCGGGGTGACCAGGTCGGTCAGCCGGCTGGCCTTGCGCGGATAGGCGAGCACGTCGGTCAGGGCATAATAGCGCTCGACCTCGGAATGCGGAACGCGGCCGACGAAGCGGATCGCCTGCGCCGCGGGAGAGGCAAGGGCCTGGGCCTTGAGCGTTTCCTCGCGCGGGCCGCCGCCGACCAGCAGCAGCCTGGCATCGGGCTGGCGGGCGATCAGCGCGGGCATGGCGGCGATCAGGTCGTCGAGGCCCTCGTAATCGTAGAAGGAGCCGATGAAGCCGATCACCGGGCCGTCCGCGAGGCCGAGTTGGGCCGCGAGCCCGGCTTCGCGCGGGGCCGGCGTGCCGAACAGGGAGAGGTCGACGCCGTTGGGCGAGATCGCGATTCGCTCGGGCGCGACACCGCGGCCGATCAGGTCGCCGCGCAGGCCCTCGCAGATCGTCACCACCGCATCGGCCGCGGCGACGACATTGTTCTCCAGCGCGCGGGTCAACTGGTACTTGACCGAGCCCTCGCGGCCCGTGCCGTTGCCGACCGCGGCGTCTTCCCAGAAGGCGCGGATCTCGTAGACGAAGGGAATGCCCCGCGCTCCGGCCACCCGCGCCGCGGCCTGGCCGCAGAGCGCGGGGCTGTGGGCGTGGATGATGTCCGGCCGCCACTCGTCGCAGACCTTGCCGATCGCGGCGGCGAGCAGGCCGATCTCGCGCCATTCGCGCAGGCCGGGCAGGCCGGTGGCTGCTCCCGCCGTGCGATGGAAGGTCAGCCCCTCGGCCTCCTCGGGGCTCGGCCCCGGCGCGAAGTGGCGCACCCCGGTGATCCCGCGCACCTCGAAGCCCAGCCCCTGCTGCGCCTTGAGGATCGCGCGCGTGCGGAAGGTATAGCCGCTGTGCAGCGGCAGCGAGTGGTCGAGGACATGCAGAATCTTGGTCATCGGGCCAAAGAATTCCTTCTACGCCACATCCGTTCGACGCGAACGGCAGGCTTAAATCTTGCCGAGACCCTAGGCTCACAAGGCTTAACGGCCCGTCAACTCGTGCCTGCTACGCGGATGTCATGATCGACTATTTCGCGCTCGGGCTGATCCACGCGCTGCTGGCGCTCGCCGCCGTGCGGCTGCTGTGGCGCGACGATCTCGATAGCGATCCGCCTGCCGAGCGCGACGAATGACCGGCGTCGCCCTCGCGCTCTTCGTCTTCGCCATCTTCGCGCTCGGGCTGCGCCGGCCGTTCCTGTGGGTCCTGGCCTATGTCTACATCGACGTGCTGGTCCCGCAGAAGATCTCCGACGCGATCCTCGCCAAGATCCCGATCTCGCTGATCGCCTTCGTGCTCTGTTTCGGCGGCTGGCTGGTGCTCGACCGCAAGGAGGACGCCCGCTGGACCCTGCGGCAGACCTTGCTGGTGATCCTGCTCGCCTATGTCGGCTATACCACCACGACCGCGGACTTCCCGGTCGAGGCCGGGGAAAAGTGGGCCTGGGTGTGGAAGGGGCTGGTCTTCGCGGTATTCCTGCCGCTGACCCTGCGCACGCGCCTGCGGTTCGAGGCGGTGACGCTGGTGATGGTGCTGACCGCGGGCGCGATCATCATCGGTGCCGGGATCAAGACCGTGGTCGGCGGCGGCGGCTACGGCATGCTGCCGCTGTTCGTGAACGACAACACCGGGATCTACGAAGGCTCGATCCTCTCGACCGTGGCGATCGCGATCATTCCGCTGACCGTCTGGCTGGCCAAGCACGGCACGATCTTCAAGCCCGACTGGCGGGTCTGGACCTTTGCCGGCGCGCTGATCTTCGCCTGCATGCTGATGCCGGTCGGCACCCAGGCGCGGACCGGGCTGCTCTGCCTCGCGCTGATCGGGGTGCTCTCGCTGCGCTACGTCAAGCGGCGGATGCTGTTCATCGGCCTTGCCGGCGCGGCCGGGATGATGGCGATCCCGTTCCTGCCGCAGTCGTTCCTCGACCGCATGGGCACGATCGAGAACCACCAGTCCGACAACTCCGCCTCGACCCGCGTCGCGGTGTGGAAGTGGACGCTCGACTATGTCGCGAACCATCCGTTCGGCGGCGGCTTCGATGCCTACCGCGCCAACCGGATCACCTACCGCACCGTCGTCGCCAAGACCTCGGGCGGCAGCACCACGCTCGAATTCGCCACGGTCGAGGACAAGGGCCGGGCCTATCACTCGAGCTACTTCGAGATGCTGGGCGAGCAGGGCTATGCCGGCCTCGCGCTGTGGCTGTGGATCCAGGCGCTCGGCCTGTGGCAGATGGAGCGCCTGCAATGGCGCTGGAGGAAGCGCGCGGCCGAGTTCCCCGAGGACAAGGCGAAGCAGTGGCAGGCGCCGTTCGCGAACGCGCTGCAGCAGGCGCAACTGGTCTACCTGCTGGGTTCGCTGTTCGTGGGGATCGCCTACCAGCCGTTCATCCTGATGCTGATCGCGCTGCAGTGCGGGCTGTGGTCCTACTGCAAGCGGATCGACCAGCCGGTCCGCCCGGCGCGGGTCGAGCGCAAGATGGTGGTGGCTGCTTCCTGAAATCCTCCCCGAGACAAGCTCTGGGAAGATTTAGGCGGCCAAGACCCTTGCCAGGCTCTTCCCCGCCAGCCCTTCGGGTGCGGGTACGCCCAACAGATCCAGTTGCGTCGGCAGCACGTCGAGGATCGAGGGCTTGGCCTCGTGCACGCGGTGCCGCCCGGTCTGGATCCACAGGCAGCCGTCGGGATGATGCCGGCCGCTTTTGATGGCGTCGATGCGGTAGAACAGGTCGCCGAAGGCGTGCGCCTGGTCTCCGAAGGCGCGCGCCTGGCTGCCATCGGTCACCGGCGTTTCCGCGGGCGTCCGCGTCGAGACCTGGCAGCCGAAGTAGAGCGCCCCCGGCTCGGCATCGACCGCCGGGAAGCCGAAGACCGCGCGGCCGTCCTCCAGCCGCAGCCCCTCCAGCCGCGCCCGTGCCGCCCGCGCTGCTTCGGGCGAACCGAACTGCGCCAGGTACTGGTGCGTCATCGTCGGCGAGACGTCCTCGAAAGGGATGCCCAGGCGCTTCAGGAAAGCTTCGACATCGTGCAGCCGGTAGAAGTTCTGCCCGCCCAGTTCCTCGTAGCGCAGGAACGGCTGCTGGCTGAGCGCGGTCAGGAACATCAGGCTCGCGCCCTCGGCCTTGGCCAGCTTGAGGAAGCGGCCGACCAGCCTATCCATCGCCCGGTAGCCGAACTTCACCGCATCGCCGTAGAGCGCCATCTCGGCCGCGTCGGGGCGGACGGTGAAGGGCTCGGGGTCCATGTGCCGCCAGTACGAATGCTGGAGGTGCGCGGTGGAATTGGCGAAGAAGCTGGCGAAGTCGGGCTTGAGCGCACGATAGTAGGAGCGGAACACGTCGAACTGCAGCGCGTCGAGGAGCGCGACCCGCTTCCAGGCAAGCTGGCGGTCCTGCAGGCGCTCGCCGGTCAACTGCGCGGCGATGGCCTTGACCGTCGCGGCGCTGAGGCCGTGGCGGGCCATGAAGGCGAGGAATTTCGCATAGTCGCCCGCGCTCATCCGGTCGGACGCGTTGGAATATTCGCGGACGTTGTGGCTGACGAAGCGGTTGTACACGTTGAGCTCGGCCGGAGAGGCATCGCCGTCCTCGGACCAGGGATCGCCGACGAACACACTGCCTTCGCGGGCGAAAGGCGCGACGTTCATGCTGGCGAAGCTGGTCACCCGGCGCCCCGCCGCCATGGCCAGGCGAAAGATATCGTCATGCCCGCCGCGCTTGCCTTCGGTCAGGTGGAACACGCGGTGCTGGTCGTAGGGCAGGCCGGTGTGGACCGAATACCACTGGATCCACGGCTCGAGCAGCGCGGGCTCCTCGACGTCGGCCCGGGTCACGAAGACGTCGCTCTGCTCGTGCAGCGCCTTGAAGTTCGGCAGGCTGCCCTCCGCCATCCACCGCGCGAGGAGATGCGGGCACAGCTCGTTGAGCTCGAGCGCGATCAGGCGCCCATGAGCTTTGGTGCCAGTCGGCCTGAAGTCCCCGGTCATCGAATTCATTGCGCGCAATCCCCATGCTTGCCGTAGCGTTAAGCGTGAAAGCTTGCGATTTTCTCAATTTCCCGCGGTTTTCCGGCGTTGCGCGGCGCCGATCCTTGGTCCATCAAGCGGCCTGGAGAGCAAGGAGAGGCGCATGCAACTGCAAGACTTGGCGGCCAAGGTCGGCCAGACCATCGGGACCTCGGAGTGGATCCTGGTCGATCAGCCGATGATCGACGCCTTCGCCGAGACTACCAACGACCACCAGTTCATCCACGTGAACCCCGAGATGGCCAAGGCCACGCCGTTCGGCGGGACGATCGCCCACGGCTTCCTCACGCTCTCGCTGCTCTCGGCGATGTCGGCCTCGGCGGTGGAGAAGCCGCAGGTGACGATGAGCGTCAACTACGGTTTCAACAAGGTCCGCTTCCTCACCCCGGTGAAGAGCGGCAAGCGCATCCGCGGCCACTTCAAGCTGCTCGAACTGACTGAGAAGCGCCCCGGACAATGGCAGCAGACCGTCGAGGCCACCGTCGAGATCGAGGGCGAGGACAAGCCCTGCCTGCTCGCCGAGTGGATCTTCCAGCACTTCGCCTAACCCGTCGTCCCGGATCAAGCCCGGGGCGACGCTTCAGGAAGGATAGCTTACCATGCGCGACGCCGTCATCGTTTCCGCCGCCCGCACCGCCATCGGTCGCGCCTATCGCGGGGCCTTCAACGCCACTCCGGGGCCGACGCTGGCCGCCCACGCCCTCCAGGCCGCGGTCGAGCGGGCGGGGGTCGAGGGCGCCGAGGTCGACGACGTGGTCTGGGGCGCGGCGCTCCAGCAGGGCAGCCAGGCGACGAACCTCGGCCGGCTCGCCGCGCTGCGCGCCGGGCTCCCGGTGACCGTGCCGGGCATGACGATCGACCGGCAATGCTCCTCGGGCCTGATGAGCGTGGCGGCGGCCTCGCGCCAGGTGACGCAGGACCGCATGGACATCGTGGTCGCCGGCGGTTCGGAATCGATCTCGACCGTCCAGACCAAGGAGTTCCGACTCGGCTTCGATCCCGAGCTGATCGTGATGCACAACGCCACCTACATGCCCATGCTCCAGACCGCCGAAGTCGTTGCCAAGCGCTATGGCATCGGCCGCGAGGCGATGGACGAATATGGCCTGCAGTCGCAGCAGCGCACCGCGGCCGCCCAGGCAGCGGGCAAGTTCGACGCCGAGATCGTGCCTGCGACGGCGACGATGACCGTCACCGACAAGGCGACCGGCGAGACCAGCCAGCGCCAAGTCACCCTCACCAAGGACGAAGGCAACCGCGTCGACACCACCCTCGAGGGTCTCCAGGCGCTCCAGCCGGTCGTGCCCGGCGGGACGATCACCGCGGGCAACGCCAGCCAGCTTTCCGACGGTTCGGCGGCGGTCGTGGTGATGGAAGCGAGCCTCGCCGCGAAGAAGGGCCTGGCCCCGCTCGGCCGCTTCATGGGCATGGCGGTCGCGGGCACCGAGCCCGACGAGATGGGCATCGGCCCGGTCTTCGCCGTGCCCAGGCTGCTCAAGCGCTTCGACCTCAAGATGGACGACATCGGCCTGTGGGAGCTGAACGAGGCCTTCGCCGTCCAGGTGCTCTATTGCCGCGACCGGCTCGGCATTCCGAACGAGCTGCTCAACGTGGACGGCGGGGCGATCTCGATCGGCCATCCCTACGGCATGACCGGCACCCGCTGCACCATGCACGCGCTGATCGAGGGCAAGCGCCGCGGCGCCGGGCATGTCGTGGTGACGATGTGCATCGGCGGCGGCATGGGCGCGGCGGGGCTGTTCGAGGTTTTGTGACCCCGGCATAGTGGCGGCGTCCTTCGGCGAAGCTCAGAAGCCCACCCGATGCCTTAGCCCGATGCCTCCGCCTCCGGCAGTACCCGCGGGGTGAACAGTACGATCATCAGCGCCGCCACCACGGTCAGCACCCCGGCGACCAGGAACGCCGCACCGAGGAAGCCGTGGCCGGCGCCCCAGGCCAGGCTCTGCGCCGCCACCAGCGGTCCGGCGATCGCCGCCACGCTGTTCAGCGCGCCGAGTCCGCCTTGCAGCCCGCCCTGCCGCGTCGCATCGACCATCCGTGAAAGGATGCCGTTGAGCGCCGGGAAATCCATCGCGCCGAGCGCGCCGATCAGGAACAGCGCATAGACCTGCCACGAAGCCGTGACGAAGGCACAGGCGAGCAGGCAGGCGGCGGAGGACCCGAGTCCGATGATCGCGCTCCACCGCTCGCCGAAGCGCTTGAGGAACAGCGGGGTCAGGAAGATCTGCACCAGCATCTGCAGGAAGCCGACCCAGGCCAGGCTCCAGCCGATCGCCGCCGCGTCCCAGCCGAAGCGCATCGCCGACCAGAACGCCCAGACCGTCGGATAGACCACTCCGCCGAGCTGCCAGAGGAACCAGGCGGCGAGCAGCGGCGCCGCATTGCCGACCTCGAACAGCGGCCTGAAGGTGCCGATCACATTGGCGTCCTGCCAGCGAAAGGCGCGGCGGTGCTCGTCGTCCAGCGTCTCGGGCAGCAGGAAATACATCATCGCGGCATTGATCAGCGCCAGGGCCGCGGCGACGATGAACGGCGCGCGGACACCGAGATGGGCGACCAGGCCGCCCAGCGCGGGACCGATGATGAAGCCGAGGCCGAAGGCGGCGCCGAGCAGGCCATAGACCTTGGCGCGGCTTTCCGCCGGGGTGACGTCGGCGATCACCGCACCGGCCGGGCCGAAAGTCGCGCCGGTGATCCCGGCGATGATCCGGCCGAGGAACAGCCAGGCTATCGTCGGCGCGGCGGCCATCAGCAGGTAGTCGAGCCCGAAGGCCAGCATCGCCAGCATCAGCACCGGGCGGCGCCCGTAGCGGTCGCCGAGCGAGCCCATGACCGGTCCGGCGAAGAATTGCGCCACGGCGAAGACCGCCAGCATCCAGCCAGAGACCTCGGTCGCCTGCTCAAGCGACATGCGGCCGAGATGGGTGATCAGCGCGGGCAGCACCGGCATGACGATGCCGAAGCCGATCACGTCGATCAGGACGGCAAGCAGCACGATCGGGATCGCGCGGTGGGAAAAGCGGGGCAGCATGGCGGGCGGGGTGGTGGCAGGTTGGCGGGAAGGGGGCAAGGCTCGCTAAATCCTCCCCGAGACAGGCTCGGAAGGATCTGGCTAAGCCACCACCTTCAGCGCGCCCACGCCGTTGCGCTTCATCCAGTCCTCGACCACCGGGGCGATGCTGTTGCGCCAGCGGCTGCCGTTGAAGATGCCGTAGTGCCCGACCGTCTCGGCCAGGTGATACCGCTTGCGCCGTTCGGCCAGCCCGGTCGCCAGGGTCAGCGCCGCCTTGGTCTGGCCCAGGCCCGAGATGTCGTCGTTCTCACCCTCGATCGCCAGCAGCGCGGTGTCGCGGATCGCGCCGAGGTCGATCCTCGCCCCGCGGTGGGTCAGCTCGCCCTTGGGCAGCGAGTGGCGCTGGAACACGTGCTCGATGGTCTGGAGGTAGAACTCGGCGGTCATGTCGGCGACCGAGCGGTATTCCTCGTAGAAGGCCTTGGTCGCGTCGGCGCTCTCGCCGTCGCCGGCGACGAGGTGCTTGTACATCTGCCAGTGGCTCATCAGGTGGGTCTTGAGGTTCATCGACATGAACCCGGCGAGCTGGAGGAAGCCCGGATAGACCCGCCGCCCCGCGCCCGGATACATCAGCGGCACGGTGGCGATGACGCTGTTGGTGAACCACGACAGCGGGTTCTTCACCGCGACGTCGTTGACGCTGGTCGGCGCCTCGCGGGTATCGACCGGGCCGCCCATCATGGTCAGGGTCAGCGGTCGGCAGGGGTGCTCGTTCGCGTTCATCAGCGCCGTGGCGGCGAGCGCCGGGACCGAGGGCTGGCATACCGCCATCATGTGGGTGCCGGGACCGATGAACTCCAGGAAGTCGACGATATAGTCGATATAGTCGTCGAGATCGAAGCGCCCCGCCTCGGTCGGGACCTGCTTCGCGTCGGCCCAGTCGGTGATGTAGACTTGCGCGCGCTCCAGCATCCGCGCCACCGTGCCGCGCAGGAGCGTGGCGAAGTGGCCGCTCATCGGGGCGACGATCAGCAGCTTGGGCGCGTCTTCGGGCAGGCCGTCGTGGGTGAAGCGCAGCAGGTCGCCGAAGGCTTTCCGGCGCACGATCGCCTCGGTCACGGCATGGGCCCGGCCGTCCAGGGTCACGGTCTCGATCCCGAAAGCCGGCTTGCCGCGCGGCGCGGCGGCATGGGCGAAGACGTCGAAGGCCGAGGCGACCTGCGGCCCCAGGCCCATCATCGCCAGCGGATTGAGCGGATAGGTGACCAGCTCCGCCCCCAGCGAGGCCCAGGTCCCGGCGCTGCTCAGCCACGAGCGCTGCAGTTCATAGGCATTGTAGAGCACGGGCGAGTCCTCCGGCGAAAACGGTTTCGGGACCAAGGTGGCGCTTTTCCACTCATGTTGCAATGCGGCATAACGAAAGGCGGCATAGGCGGGGTTTTCGGGCTTCTAAGCGAGGATGGGCTGCGCTAGGGCGCGGGGCGATGGTCGCCGACAGTCCTTCCGAGCAAACGACAGATCCCGCGGTGGAGCCGCGTCCGGCGCGCAGCCTGGGGCCGCTCCGGATGATCTGGAAGGCCGCGGCAGCCTATCCCGGGCGCGTCGTGACCGCGGCGATCTCGCTGGTGGTCACCGCTTCGGCCACCCTGGCGATCCCTTCGGGCTTTCGCCTGATCATCGATCGCGGCTTCGAGCGCGGCGGGGACCCCAGCGACATCGGGCGCTGGTTCCAGTACCTATTGCTTATCATCGTGGTGCTCGCCGTGGGCACGGCGATGCGGTTCTACTCGGTGTCCTGGTTGGGCGAGCGCGTCGTCGCCGACATCCGGCTCGCCGTGCAGCGCAACCTGTTGCGGCTGTCGCCGGGCTTCTTCGAGGAGAACAGCCCGCGCGAGATTTCCTCGCGGATGACCTCGGACACCGCGCTGATCGAGCAGATCGTCGGGACCACCGTCTCGGTGGCGCTGCGCAACCTGATCATGGCGGTGGGCGGCGTGGCCTTCCTGTTCTACCTCCAGCCGACCCTCACCCTGGGCCTGGTCGGGGGGATCGTCTTCGTCGTCCTGCCGATCGTCTGGTTCAGCCGCCGGCTGCGGACGGTCTCGCGCACCAGCCAGGACCGGGTGGCCGAGATCGGCGCGCTGGTTTCCGAAGTGCTCGGCGCGGCCAAGATCGTCCAGGCCTTCAACCAGGAAGGCCGCGAGGCGCAGCGCTTCGAGGGCGCGGTCGAGCGAACCTTCGCCACGGCCAAGCGGCGGATCATGATCCGCGCGGTGATGACCGCGGTCGTCATGTTCCTGATCTTCGGCGCGCTGACCCTGCTGATGTGGCGCGGCGCACTGGGCGTGGCCGCGGGCACGATCACCGGCGGCACGATCGCCGCCTTCATCGTCACCGGCGGACTGGTGGCCGGCGCCTTCGGTTCGCTGAGCGAGGTCTATGGCGACCTGGTCCGCGGCGCCGGCGCGGCGAGCCGGCTCAACGAGCTGCTCAACGAGAAGCCGACGATCGCCCCGCCGGCCAAACCGGTCGTACTCCCCGCCGGCCGGGGCCAGCTCGCCTTCGAGCACGTCACCTTCCGCTATCCCACGCGCCCCGAGCATGCCGCGTTGCACGATTTCTCGCTCAAGGTCGAGCCCGGCGAGACCGTCGCGATCGTCGGCCCCTCGGGCGCGGGCAAGTCGACGCTGTTCCAGTTGGCCGAGCGGTTCTACGATCCGCAGGCGGGGGTCATCAAGCTCGACGGGGTGCCGCTGGTCTCGGCCGACCCCGCCGACGTGCGCCGCCGTTTCGCGCTGGTGCCGCAGGAGGGCGTGCTGTTCGCCGCCAGCGCGCGCGACAACCTGCGCTACGGCAATTGGGAGGCGTCGGACGAGGCGATCTGGGAGGCGGCCCGCGCCGCCAATGCCGAGACCTTCCTGGGCGACCTGCCGCAAGGCCTCGACACCTTCCTCGGCGAGGACGGCGCGCGGCTCTCGGGCGGCCAGCGCCAGCGCATGGCGATCGCCCGCGCGCTGCTGCGCGAAGCGCCGATCCTGCTGCTCGACGAAGCCACTTCGGCGCTCGACGCGGCAAGCGAACGGCTGGTCCAGGACGCGCTCGACCGGCTGATGGCGACGCGCACCACGCTGGTCATCGCCCACCGCCTCGCCACCGTCCGCCAGGCCGACCGCATCGTCGTGATGGACCACGGCCGGATCGTCGAGCAGGGGCGCCACGACGAGCTCGCCCGAGCGGGCGGGCTTTACGCGCGGCTCGCGGCCCTGCAGTTCGACGAGGCGAAGTTCGCGGCCCAACACTAAGGACGTCTCCACCCCATGGACCTGATGCTCACCGCCATCCTGCTCGGCATCGTCGAGGGCCTGACCGAGTTCATCCCGGTCTCCTCGACCGGGCACCTGATCCTGGCGACCGAGATCTTCGGCTATGACGCGGCGACCTGGAAGGTCTTCAACGTCGTCATCCAACTGGGCGCGATCCTCGCGGTGATCGTGCAGTACTGGCGGACGTTCTGGGCGGTCGGCATGGGCCTCTTGAAGCTCGATTCGATGAGCTTCCGCTTCCTGCGCAACATCCTGCTCGGGTTCCTGCCCTCGGCGGTGATCGGCCTGGCCCTGAAGAAGCACATCGATGTCATGCTGGGCTCGCCGATGATCGTCGGCTGGGCGCTGCTGGCGGGCGGCGTGGCGATCCTGGCGGTCGAGCGCCTGGCCAAGCCCGGCCCGCCGACCGGCGTCGCGCAGCTTCCCGCCAGGCAGGCGCTCGGCGTCGGGTTCATCCAGTGCATCTCGATGATCCCCGGGGTCAGCCGTTCGGGGGCGACGATCATGGGCGCGCTCGCCATGGGCATCGAGCGCCGCGCCGCGGCCGAGTTCAGCTTCTTCCTGGCCGTTCCCACGATGCTCGGCGCGACCACCCTGGAGCTGTGGGACAGCCGCGCGGCGCTGGCCTCCGGGCTGGGGCCGGTCGGCTGGAGCCAGATCGCGGTCGGTTTCGCGGTGGCTTTCGTCGTCGCGCTGGTCGTGATCAAGGCCTTCGTCGCCTTCGTCAGCCGCTCGGGCTTCGCGCCCTTCGCCTGGTATCGCATCGCGGCCGGAATCCTGGCGATCGTCCTGCTGTCGCGGATCTGACCGCGCAGGCCGTTCCATTCGCCGCAACGGGCGTTTACTTCAAACGGAACCAAGTTCCTCCTCGGCGATTTTCCTAAGTGCGAACAGCACAAGGAACAAGCACATGGGCCTGATCATCCTCATCATCATCGGTGGCATTCTCGGCTGGCTCGCCAGCATCGTCATGCGCACCGATGCGCAGCAGGGCATCCTGCTCAACGTCGTCGTCGGCGTCGTCGGAGCGCTGCTTGCCGGCTTCATCCTCAACCCGCTGATCGGTGGCGGCAACATCATGAACGGCGATTTCAGCGGCTCGTCGCTGCTGGTCTCGTTCCTGGGCGCGGTCGTGCTGCTGGCGATCGTCAACCTCATCCGCCGCGGCGCGGTCCGCTAAGCGGTACTCGCCCGATCGGGCCCCGATCGGGCAGGACAGGGGCCGGCGGCATCGTCCGCCGGCCCTTTCCGTATCGTCCGACCTTGACTTCGGGCAGACTCTCCCGCAATGGCGCGCCTTCGCGAGCGGGCTGCCCCAGATTCTGGGCGCCGGTTCGGACCCGAATCAGGATTAGGAATTAGGCCATGGCCAAGCCCGCAACCGTCAAGATCCGGCTGGTTTCGACCGCCGACACCGGCTTCTTCTACGTGACCAAGAAGAATCCCCGGAACACGACCGAGAAGATGACCTTCCGCAAGTACGACCCCGTCGTGCGCAAGCATGTCGAGTTCAAGGAAGCCAAGATCAAGTAAGGAACTTGGTTCCTCCTGCGGAACCTTCAGGTTCAGGACGGGTTCAAAGGCCGGTACTAGAAGGACTGGCATGACCCCCTTGATCAAGACCTTGCAAAAGCTTTCAGGCGCCGCGGCAATCGCGGCGCTTGTCGTTTCCGCTCCGCTCGCGGTGATGCCGGCCCCTGTCCGGGCGCAGGCTGCCGCTTCCGAGCTCAACCAGGCGGTCGCTGCACTGCGCGGCATTTCGACGATGCGCGCGGACTTCGTCCAGACCGACCGTAACGGCCAGTCGATGCGCGGGGTCATCACCCTCCAGCGTCCGGGCAAGATCCGGTTCCAGTACGCGCCCGGCATCCCCATGCTGGTGGTGTCGGACGGGTCGGCGCTCACCTTGATCGACTACGAGGTGAAGCAGGTCCAGCGCTGGCCGATCCGCAATAGCCCGCTCGGCGTCCTGCTCGACCCGAATCGGGACGTCTCGCGGTACGGCAAGCTGCAGGCGACCAACGATCCGAACGTGATCGCGGTCGAGGTTCGCGATCGGGCTCATCCGGAGTTCGGCGTGATCACGCTGGTCTTCGTGCGCAAGGCGGGCGCCCCCGGCGGCCTGGAGCTGTCTTCGTGGGTGGCGCTCGATTCGCAGAACAAGCGGACGACGGTGCGGCTCTCCAACCAGCAATATGGAGTCGTCCTGGCGGCGAATGCGTTCAGGTGGAAAGATCCCCGCGTCCCGACTCGTCGTTGAGAGCGGGCGGGCTGTCGCAGGCCGTGCCTGTGGCGCGATAAAACGCCAGAATCTTTCGCATTCGTTCACTTGGCAGAAAGCACAAGGCACCTACATAGGGCTTGTCAGGACGGCTTGGAGGCGGGTTTCCCCCCTGTTGCCCACGCCTCCCGAGCGGCCGGCCCGACAAGCGTGACGAACGCACAAAGGAACCCTCGTCCCAATGCCCCCGGGACGAGGGTTTTCCTTTGTGCGTTTTCGGCCGCACCTGACCATCGCGGCTTGCGGCGGGTGGGCGAGCGACCGGCATTGCCGGGCTCGGCCAACGCACCTAAAGGCCCACTATGGTCTCCGTAGCAACCTGGAACATCAACTCCGTCCGCCTGCGCATGGAGCAGGTGACTCGCTTCCTGATCGAGCAGGCGCCCGACGTGCTGTGCCTGCAGGAGATCAAGACCGCCGAGCAGTTCTTCCCGCACGAGGCCTTCGAGAAGCTGGGCTACACGCACCGCGCGGTCCATGGGCAAAAGGGCTATCACGGCGTCGCGACGGTCAGCCGGATCCCGTTCCGGGAATTCTCGAAGCACGACTGGCAGGACAACGGCGAGGCCCGGCACGTCGGCGTCGAGCTGCTGGGAGCCGGGCAGGGCGTGGTCCTGGAGAACGTCTATATCCCGGCGGGTGGCGACATTCCCGACCGGACGCTCAATCCCAAGTTCGGCCAGAAGCTCGATTTCCTCGAGCGGATGACCCGCTGGGCCGACCGGCTCGACCGGCCGACGCTGATCGTCGGCGACTTCAACATCGCCCCGCTCGACTGCGACGTCTACGACCACAAGGCCCTGCTCAAGGTCGTCAGCCACACCGCGATCGAGATCGAGGCGCTGACCCGCTTCGCCGACGCCCACGGCTGGGCCGACCTCGGCCGCAAGCACATCCCCGCGCCGGAGCGGAACTGGACCTGGTGGTCCTACCGCACCTTCTGGCAGGAGAAGGACCGCGGGCGCCGGCTGGACCATATGTGGGCCTCGCCCGAACTGGCCGGGCAATCGGTCTCGCACCGTTTCGTCGAGGAAACGCGGCGGTGGGACCAGCCTTCGGACCATGTGCCCTTGATCACCGAGTTCGACCTTTGAGCACGCCGTCCCGCCGGGTTGCGCTCGCAATCGATGCGCTGCGGCACGGCTGGCCGGTGGCGATCGATGGTGCCTTCACCCTGCTGCCCGCCGAAACCGGCTTCGGAGAAGGCGTTGCGGCCCGTACCATGCTGATCTCCGCGGCGCGGGCGGTGACGCTCAAGCTCGCCAACCAGCGCGAGGCTGCGGTGCCCGAGGCGCCGGTCGTGATCCGCGCCGCCGAGCTCTTCGACCTCACCGCTGCGCGCGCCGTGGCCGATCCGGCGCTCGACCTGATCTACCCGATGAAGGGGCCCTTCGCGGCCGAGCATATCGATGATGCGGCTGCCGCTACGGCGGCCATGGAACTCGCCCGCCTCGCCGGGGTCCTGCCGGCCTTTCTTGTCGATCCCCAGCCGGCTGGCGAGGCGCAGGCGGTCTCGGCCGGCGATCTCGCGGCGTGGAAGGATACGGTCCATCTCAAGATCGCTACCCGGGCGCACTTGCCGGTGGCCGCGGCGGAGGATGCCGAGATCGTCGCCTTCCGTTCGGCCGACGACCTGCGCGAGCATGTCGCCCTGGTGATCGGCAAGCAGAGCGGCGACCGGCCGCCGCTGGTCCGCCTCCATTCGGAGTGCCTGACCGGCGACATCCTCGGCAGCCTCAAGTGCGATTGCGGGCCGCAGCTCAACGCCGCGCTGGAGGCCATGGCCGAAGAGGCGCGGCAAGGAGGCTGGGGCGTGCTGCTCTACCTGCGCCAGGAAGGTCGCGGGATCGGCCTGATCAACAAGCTGCGCGCTTATCGCCTGCAGGATTTCGGCTTCGACACGGTCGATGCCAACAACCGTCTGGGCCTGCCGACCGAGGCGCGCGACTTCCCCGTCGCGGCGCGGATGCTCGCTCTATTGGGGGTCCGGGCGATCCGCCTGATGACCAACAACCCGGCGAAGGTGGCCGCGCTGGAGGCCGAAGGGGTGACCGTGGCCGAGCGCGTCGCGCACAGCCTGCCGCCCAACCCGCACAACGAACGCTATCTGGCGACCAAGCGGGACCGGACCGGGCACATCCTGTGATGTCGGCCCGGACCTGATCCGGGACGGCGACGGCTTTAACGCCGCTTGTAGGGCGCAATTCCCGCGGCGAGGTCGTTCTCCCCGAGCGCGAGCTTGTCGCCCGTCCAGTCGGCGACGAACTGGCTCGATCGGTCGATGCCAGGGGCGAACCAGGCGCGGTTGGCCTGGATCTGCAGGCCGTCGGCGCGGTTCTTGTGGCCTTCCGCGGCGATCGCGATGAAGGCGGAGTAGTTCTCCTTGTCGCGGCCCTGGACCATCCAGTTGCCCGCGATGCGGCCGCCCGAGCCGACCGACAGGTCGATCATGTAATTGGTCGCGCTTCCGCGCGAATCGTCGAAGGAGTTGTTGGCGATCTCGACCCGGCGGGCGTGGGTCTTGAGGTAGTGCCCGCCGCGCCCGGCCTCGAAGCGGCTGCGGGTGACGGTGAGCGAGCCGTAGTCGGCGGTGTAGATCGAATGGGCGCAGGCGGCGTCGCCGTCGCAGCGGCCGAGCCGGCTGAAGGTGCTCTTGTCGATCACGATCGCGCCCGAGGGATCGGGGGAGGTGAGGATGCCTTCCTCGCTGTCGCGGAACCACGACTGGGTGACGAAGAGGTTGCCCTGCTCGAGCCGGATGCCCGCGCCGTTGCGGTCGGGCACGCGGATGCCGGCGAAGACCAGGCCGTCGACCCTGGCCGAGCGGCCGCGCAGGACCAGCGCGGCCTTGCCTTCGCAGGCCTTGCCTTCGAGGATCGCCTGGCCCGGAACCGCGGCCAGATAGGTGACCTCGCCGCCTTGCTGCACCGCGCAGTCGGCGAACCGGGCCGAGCCGAAGCGGATCGTGCCGCGGCCGTTGCCGATCGCGTCGACGGCGTCCTGCAGGCGCGAGAAGGACTGGCCGCTTTCGACGAGGGTATAGGGCGCGGTGCGGTCCTCCTGCGCCTGGGCCGTGGCCGAAGCGATCACCGCAAACGGCGCGGCACTGGCAGCGAGGGCAGCGTAGAACGCCGCGACATTGGCGAGCTTGGTCATGCGGTCCCGCTAGCAAATACGGGTTAAGATCACGCAAACGCGGCGGCTCAGTGCTGCCTGACCACCGCCAGGAACGCCTCGCCGTAGGCTTCCAGCTTCCTTGCGCCGACCCCGCCGACTTCGCCCAGCTCGCGCAAGCTCGCGGGGCGCAGCGCGGCGATCTCGCGCAGGGTCGCGTCGTGGAAGATCACGTAGGGCGGCAGGCCGGCTTCCTGGGCCAGTTCGCGGCGCAGGCTCCGCAGCGCGTCGAACAGCGGATCGCCGACCGGATTGGCGCCGCCGGCGCGCTCCTTCCTGCGGCGGGGCTCCTTGCGCGGGGGCAGGGCGATGAGCACGGGCACCTCGCCCTTGAGGATCGCCCGCGCGTCGCCGCCGAAGGCGAGGCCGCCGTGCTCGGTCGGCACCAGCGCGCCGCGGGCCTGGAGCGCGCGGGCCAGCGGCTTGAGCAGGTGCGCCTCCTCGGCGCCGACGATGCCGAAGACCGAGAGCTGGTCATGCCCGCGCGCCATCACGCGCTCGTCGGCCTGGCCGGTCAGGACCTTCTCGAGGTGGCCCATCCCGAAGCTCTGCCCCGTGCGGTAGACCGCCGAGAGCAGCTTGCGCGCGGTCTCGGTGGTGTCGGCGACGCCCGGTGCGTCGAGGCAGTTGTCGCAGTTGCCGCACTTCTCGGGCGGGTTCTCGCCGAAGTGGCGGAGCAGGATCGCGCGGCGGCAGCCGGCGGTCTCGACCAGGCTGGCCAAGGCGTTGAGCCGGGCGCGCTCGCTGTCCAGGCGGCGCTCCTCGACTTCGCTCAGGCGCTGGCGGGCGCGGGCGAAATCGTCTGCTCCCCACAGCAGCAGTGCGACCGAGGCATCGCCGTCGCGCCCGGCGCGGCCGGTTTCCTGATAGTAGGACTCGATCGACTTGGGGATGCCGGCATGGGCCACGAAGCGCACGTCGGGCTTGTCGATGCCCATGCCGAAGGCCACCGTGGCGACCATCACCATGTCCTCGCTGGCGACGAAGGCGGCCTGGTTGCGCGCGCGGACCTCGGGCGGGAGGCCGGCGTGATAGGGCAGCACGGTGCGCCCGCCCGCGCCGAGCTTCTCGGCCAGCTTCTCCACCTGCGCGCGGGTCGGGGCGTAGACGATGCCGGGGCCTGGCTGCTCGGCCAGCAGCCGTTCGAGCTGCCTGGGGCCGTTCTCGCGGTGGCGGATCAGGTAGCGGATGTTGGGCCGGTCGAACCCCGCGACGATCAGGCCGTCGTCCGGGATGCCGAGCTGGGCGAGGATGTCCGCCCGGGTGTGGGCATCGGCCGTGGCGGTCAGCGCGAGGCGCGGAACCTGGGGGAAGGCATCGAGCAGCGGCCGCAGCAGGCGGTAGTCGGGGCGGAAGTCGTGGCCCCATTCGGAGACGCAATGCGCCTCGTCGATCGCGAAGAGGCAGATCCTGGCGCGGCTCAGCAGTTCGCGGAAATGCGGCTGGCTGGCGCGCTCGGGCGCGACGTAGAGCAGGTCCAGCGCGCCGTCGCGGAAGCGTTCGATCGTCTCCTCGCGGTCGGCATCGGCGCTGGTCAGGGTCGCGGCGCGGATGCCGTTGGCGCTGGCCGAGCGGAGCTGGTCGTGCATCAGCGCGATCAGCGGGGAAACGACGACGCAGGTGCCGTCGAGGGCGACGGCGGGCAGTTGGTAGGTCAGCGACTTGCCCGCGCCGGTGGGCATCACCGCGAGCGTGGAGCGGCCCGCCATGACGCGCTCCACCACCTGGTCCTGCACGCCGCGAAAGGCGGAGAAGCCGAAGGTCGTGTGCAGCGTGTCGAGCAGGGACGGCGTCAGGGTCGATGATGCGGCGGCCGACATTGCGCCCCTATGACAGATGCGGCGGCGATGGGGAACCGACCGTGAAGCCGCCGCATTGCTTTGCGTGACCGCTTGCCTGACGCGCGGTTGAAGCCCAAGGAATGCTCATGGAACCGACCGAATCCGACGCCCGCATCGATGAAGCCGCCGCCCGCGTGATCGAACTGGAGGCCGAGCTCGAGGCTTCCGGCACCGCGACGACGCAAAGCGGCAGGCTGGATTTCGCCCGTGCCGCGCTGCACGAATGGGTGGATAGCGTGGTGGCCGTGGTGGCCTCTCCGGGCGTCGGGCGGGTCACGCTGATTCACGCCAACGGCAACGAATCCAAGATCGCGTCGCCCGAATTGCCTTTCCTCGTTACGCCGCCCGTTACTTGGCAGCCAAAGTAATAGACGGATCAAGTTGACAAATCTGCTCGATCCGCCAGAACTGGCGTGGATGAACGAGCAAGCGGCCCTCACTCGCGCCGGCCTGGCGCCGGACGGTCCGCAAACCGGCCGCCCGACCCGCGAAACCGCGCTGCGACGGCAGGAAGCCTTGCTCGAACGCGCGCTCGAGATGTTCTCCCAGGGCGGGTTCGAACTGACCACGATCGACGCGATCGCGACTTCGCTGAACATGACCAAGCGCACGATCTACGCGCGCTACAAGGACAAGGGCGCCCTGTTCGAGGCGGCGGTGAAGCGGGCGATCGACCGCTGGTACATTCCGATCGAAGTATTGCGGCAGGCCGATACCGGTGACCTGGCGGCGACCCTCAGCGCGATCGCGCGCATCCGCGTCGGCAACAACCTCAGCCCCGAAGGCCAGCGGCTCCAGCGGATCGTGACCACCGAGGCGCATCGCTTTCCCCAGGTCTACGAGAAGTACGAGTCCGTTTCCCAGGCGGCGATCAACTATGTGGCCGAACTGCTCCGCAAATATGGCGAGCGCGAACGGGGTGCCTGGTTCGACGATCCCGAGCTTGCCGCTTCGGCCTTCCTGACCATCGTCAACACGCCGGCCCGGCTGAAGCTGCTGTTCGACCGGACGACCCCGGCCGCCGAGGTGGACGCCTTCATCGACAAGGCTGTGCGGCTGTTTCTCGACGGGGTGCGTCCGCGCGGCTAGGGCCGGTTCGGAGCAACTTCCCCGCAACTCGAACGGGCGCCAAGGCTCATCGCGATTGCGAACGCCCGGTCGATTGCCCTCTCGGCAAGCGCGCTGCGCTGTGCCAAGGGGCGGGGAAATCACGGATAGGACCGAACGATGCCAGGAATGCCGCTTGCCCATGTCAGCTGGGCGGTTGCCGACAACGCCGCGCGCAAGGATGTCGATGCGTTCTTCATCGACGTGTTCGGCGCGGAAACGGCGTCCGAGGTCCTGGTCACGCCCGAGACCGGGGCGATGGGCCTCGACCGCGAGGAGCGGCTGATGATGATCGGCGATACGATGATCACCGCGATCGCCCCGGCGGGCAGCGGCGAGAGCAAGGATTCGCCGACCGGCGAGATGCTGCGCCGTAGCGCCGCCCCGATGCGCTGGCTCGGCGTGGCGCTCAAGGTCGCGGACCTCAAGGCGGCCGACGCCTGGTTCACCAGGCAGGGCTTCAAGCTGCACTACGATCCGGGCATGGAAGCGCACTACTTCCTGGTCTCGCGCGGTCAGGCGATGGGCCTGCGCATCGAGGTGCTGGCGCAGGACCTGCCCGGCGATCCGCGCCGCGATGCGAGCTGGACCCCCGCCAAGTGGCGCGACGATCACCCGCTGGGGATCGAGGGCCTGCAGGCGATCGGCCTTTCCACCGAATCGGTCGACGATGCGGGTGAGCTCTTCGCCGAACGGCTCGGCTGGATGGAAATGGAGCACCGCGAGCTCGACGACATCGATGCCGATTGCGCTCCGTTCCTGATGGGCGACACCGTCCTCGAAGCGCTGGAATCGCGCACCGAGCGATCGGCGCTGGCCAAGCACGCGCAGACGATCAAGGGCATCTATTGCCTGACCTTCAAGGTGAAGTCGGCCCCCGCCGCGGCGGAATACCTGCGGAGCAAGGGGCTGGAAATCATCGGCAACGTCGCGGATCGGTTCGCGATCCGGCCCGACCAGTGCTTCGGCCGGATGATCTATTTCACCGACAAGACGCCCGAGGGCTATCCCCCGCTGGGCTCGAAGCTGGGGCAGCCGGCGAAGTTCGGCTGAAAGCCGTCCGGACAGGCCCGGGGCCTCCTCAGCCGGCCAGGTGGCCCATGGCGGCGCGAGAGCCCGGCCCGCGCCGGGATGACGCCCGCGGTGTCAATACCCCTCGCGCAGCGGCCGTCCGGTCTTGCGCGCCCAGTACGCGGTCAGGTCGTCGTAGAAATCCTGCTGGATCAACTGGTCCTTGCCTTCCAGCACCATGTCCATCTTGACCGTGCCGGTTTCCAGCAGCTCCTTGGCGCGGGCCAGGTGCAGTTGCGCCGCGCCGGTCCAGCCCCAACTGGTCGTCATGTTGAAGGCGGTGCCCGGCAGGTTGAAGCCCATCGTGCACAGCGGGATCGAAACCTCGGCGGCGATCGCGGCATAGTCCTCGGGCGAGGCGAAGGGATAGAACAGCGCATCGGCGCCGGCCGCTTCATAGGCCTTGCCGCGCAGGATCGCCTGCTCGAGCGAGGCCGTGCCGCCGCCGCCACGCGCCTGGGGATACATCTCGTCGCTGCGGGCGATGATGTAGAAGCCCGAATCCCCCGCGGCGCGGCGGGCGGCGTCGATGCGGGCCTGCATGTCCCCGATCGAGCAGAGCGAGCCGACCGTGCTGGTGTGCTTCGGGTTCACCTCGTCCTCGACATGGAAGCCGGCGATCCCGGCGCGCACGTAGCGGCGGGTGAAGTGGAAGGCGTCGGCCACGGTTTCGCCCAGGGTGTCGGCATCGACGATCAGCGGGATGTCCATAGCCGCGGCGATGCGGCTCGACTGGTCGAGCTGTTCGACCTGGCTGAAGATCCCGTTGTCGGGCACGGCATAGTGGAACGCGCTGCAGGCGTGGCCGCCGAGGTAGGCGGCGGGGAAGCCCACATGCTCGACGATCCGCCCGGTCAGCGCCGAATAGGCCTCGCCGCACAAGAAGTGCTCGCCCTTGGCGACGAGCGCGCGGAATTTCTGGGCCATCTCCGACATGCATTCTCTCCATCCGATATTCGGGCGGAGCCTATCGAGCCGCGGCGGCAAAGGCCAGATCGGCGGGGCGGTATTGTCAATCGAGGTTCGGGCGCAGCCAGCGCTCGGCCGTGGCGAGGTCGATCCCGCGCCTTGCGGCATAGTCTTCGAGCTGATCCCGCCCGATCCGCGCCACGCCGAAGTACTGGCTGTCGGGATGGGCGAAGTAGAAGCCGGAAACCGCCGAGGTCGGCAGCATCGCCTGGCTTTCGGTCAGGGTGATGCCGGCATTGTCCTGGGCTTTGAGCAAGTCGAACAGGATCGGCTTGAGGCTGTGGTCGGGGCAGGCGGGATAGCCCGGGGCGGGGCGGATGCCGCGGTACTGCTCGCGGATCAGCGCCTCGTTGGTGAGCTGCTCGCCGGGCGCATAGCCCCACAGCGTGGTGCGGACGTGCTGGTGGAGCCGCTCGGCGAAGGCCTCGGCGAAGCGGTCGGCCAGGGCCTTCAGCAGGATGTCCGAATAGTCGTCGTGGGTTTCCTTGAAGCGGGCGAGGTGCGGCTCGATCCCGTGGATGCCGACCGCGAAGCCGCCGAGCCAGTCGCCCGCGGGATCGATGAAGTCGGCCAGGCAGAAGTTGGCGCGGTCGCGCGACTTCTTCACCTGCTGGCGCAGGAAGGGAAGGCGAATCTCTCCCTCCCCTTCAGGGGAGGGGGCCGGGGGGTTGGGGCTGTCGGGATGGCGCGCCGCTTGACCGGCTGCATGCCCCGCCCCGACCCCTTCCCTGAAGGGGAGGGGCTTCAGCAGGACATCGTCCCCATCCCGCCGGCAGGGCCAGAAGGCGGCGACGCCCTTGGCGGTCAGCCACTTTTCGGCGACGATCCGGTCGAGCATCGCCTGGGCATCGGCGTAGAGGCTGCGCGCGCTCTCGCCGACGATCTCGTCGTCGAGGATCGCGGGGAACACCCCGGCGAGTTCCCAGGCGCGGAAGAACGGCGTCCAGTCGAAGGCTTCGCGCAGGTCGGAAAGGTCCCAGTCGGTGAAGACGTGAGGGCCGGGCTGCGCGGGCGCGGGGGCCTTCTCGGCCATGTCCGCGGGGAAAGCGTTGGTGCGGGCGTCCTCGAGCGACAGCAGCTCGGACTGGCCCTTGCCGGCGCGCGCCACGCGGATGTGCTCGTACTCGTCGGCCGTGCTGGTCTTGAATCCCTCGGCCTGGGTGTCCGACAAGAGCTGCGAGGCGACGCCCACCGCGCGGCTGGCGTCGAGCACGTGGATCACCGGGCCGGTATAGGCCGGGTCGATCCGCAGCGCGGTGTGGACCTTGCTGGTGGTCGCCCCGCCGATCAGCAGCGGGATCTTCAGGTCCGCGCGCTGCATCTCCTCGGCGACGGTGACCATCTCGTCCAATGAAGGCGTGATGAGGCCCGAGAGGCCGATGATGTCGGCCTCGTTCTCGTTCGCCGCCTGGAGGATCGTCGACCAGGGGACCATGACGCCGAGGTCGATCACCTCGTAGCCGTTGCACTGGAGCACGACGCCGACGATGTTCTTGCCGATGTCGTGGACATCGCCCTTGACCGTGGCCATGATGATCCGGCCCTTGGCCTTCTGGCCTTCGACCTTCTCGGCCTCGATGAAGGGGAACAGGTAGGCCACCGCCTTCTTCATGACGCGGGCGGACTTGACCACCTGGGGCAGGAACATCTTGCCCGAGCCGAACAGGTCGCCGACCACGTTCATTCCGTCCATCAGCGGGCCTTCGATCACCTCGATCGGGCGTCCGCCGGTGTCGGCCAGCGATCGGCGCGCTTCCTCGGTGTCCTCGACCACGAAGGTGTCGATGCCTTTGACCAGCGCATGCTCGATCCGCTTGGTCACTTCCCAGCCGCGCCATTCCTCGGCCTGCTTCTCGGCCGCGGCGTCCTTGCCCTTGTAGCTTTCGGCGAGCGCGATGAGCTTCTCGGTCGCGCTGGGCTCCAGGTCCTGGTTGCGGTTGAGGATCACGTCCTCGCAGGCCTCGCGCAGCACGGGGTCGATCTGGTCGTAGATGTCGAGCTGCCCGGCATTGACGATCGCCATGTCGAGCCCGGCGGGGATCGCGTGGTAGAGGAACACCGAGTGCATCGCGCGGCGCACCGTCTCGTTGCCGCGGAACGAGAAGCTGAGGTTCGACAGCCCGCCGGAGAAGTGGACGTGCGGGCAGGTTTCGCGGATCACCTTTACCGCCTCGATGAAATCGACGCCGTAGTTGTTGTGCTCCTCGATGCCGGTGGCGACCGCGAAGACGTTGGGGTCGAAGATGATGTCCTCGGGCGGGAAGCCGATCCCGGTCAAAACTTTGTAGGCGCGCTGGCAGATCTCGATCTTGCGCTCCTTGGTGTCGGCCTGGCCGGTCTCGTCGAAGGCCATGACTACGACGGCGGCGCCGTAGGCCATGCATTTGCGGGCCTGCTCGATGAACGGGCCTTCGCCCTCCTTCATCGAGATCGAGTTGACGATCGGCTTGCCCGAGACGCACTTCAGGCCTTCCTCGATGACGTGCCACTTGGAGCTGTCGATCATCACCGGCACCCGCGCGATGTCTGGCTCGGCGGCGATCAGCTTGAGGAAGGTGGTCATCGCCTCGACTGCGTCGAGCAGGCCCTCGTCCATGTTGACGTCGATGACCTGGGCGCCGTTCTCCACCTGCTGGCGCGCGACCTCGACCGCCTTGGCGTAGTCGCCGGCGAGGATCAGCTTCTTGAACGCCGCCGAGCCGGTGACGTTGGTGCGCTCGCCGATGTTGACGAATTGCGAGCCGGTGGGGCGATTGGGGGAACTATCGGTCACTTGAACAACATCCGTTCGTGTCGAGCGAAGTCGAGACACGTTGCGCGCCCGTGTCTCGACTTCGCTCGACACGAACGGGTGGGGGAATGACTAGGCCGACATCGTGAAGGGCTCCAACCCGGCGAGGCGGGTCATCACCGGGAGTTCGGGCAGCTTGCGCGGCGGCGCACCCGCGACCGCCTTGGCGATCGCGGCGATGTGCTCGGGGGTGGTGCCGCAGCAGCCGCCGACGGCATTGACCAGGCCGCCGTCGAGCCACTCGCCGATCAGCTCGGCGGTCCTGGCCGGAAGCTCGTCGTACTGGCCCAGCTCGTTGGGCAGGCCGGCGTTGGGATAGGCCAGGATCAGCGCGTCGGCGACCTTGGCCAGCTCGGTCAGGTAGGGGCGCAGCAGGTCGGCCCCGAAGGCACAGTTGGCGCCGATGGTCAGCGGCTTGAGGTGCCGCACCGCGTACCAGAAGGCGACGATGGTATGGCCCGAGAGGTTGCGCCCGCTCATGTCGGTGATGGTGAAGCTCAGCATCAGGGGGACCGAGCGGCCCGCCGCGGCCTCGGCCTCGCGCGCGGCCATGCCGGCGGCCTTGGCGTTCAAGGTGTCGAAGCAGGTTTCGACCAGCAGGAAATCGACCCCGCCCTCGATCAGCGCCTCGCACTGCTCGCGGTATTCGGCCTTGAGGCTATCGTAGTCGACCTCGCGGAAGCCGGGGTCGTTGACATCGGGCGAGAGCGACAGGGTCTTGTTGGTCGGCCCGATCGCCCCGGCGACGAAGCGCCGCCTGCCGTCCCTGGCCTGGGCCGCGTCGGCGGCGCTGCGGGCGAGCCGGGCGCCGGCAAGGTTGATCTCGCGCACCAGGTGCTCGCAGCCGTAGTCGGCCATGGCGATGCGGGTGGAGGAGAAGGTGTTGGTCTCGACCATGTCCGCGCCGGAAGCGAAATAGGCGGCGTGGATGCCCTCGATGATCTCGGGGCGGGTGAGGTTGAGCAGGTCGTTGTTGCCCTTCTGGTCCATCGGCAGGTCGAGGCTGCCGCGGTAGTCGGCCTCCTCCAGCTTGAACTTCTGGATCGACGTGCCGTAGCCGCCATCGAATACCAGGATACGGCGCTCGGCGGCGGCGCGGAAGTCGCTTTCGGCGCCCGTCAGGTGGCTCACTGGCTGACCTCCCTTGGCCGTACTCCGAGCAATTGGCAGATCGCATAGGCCTGCTCGGCGCGGTTCAACGTGTAGAAGTGGAAGTCGCGCACCCCGCCCTCGTAGAGCCGGCGGCAGAGGTCCGCGGCGGCGACCGCGGCCACCAAGGCGCGCGGGCCGGGGCGCTCGTCGAGGCCCTCGAACATCTGCTCGAGCCAGGCGGGAATCTCGGTATTGCCGCTCATCCGCCGGATCGCGGCGAAGCTCGTCACCGGCATGATCCCCGGCAGGATCGGCGCGGTGATCCCGGCGGCGAGCGCCTTGTCGAGGAAGCGGAAATAGGCGTCGGCCGAGAAGAAGAACTGGCTGATCGCGCGGGTGGCCCCGGCGTCGAGCTTGCGCTTCAGGTTGTCCAGGTCGGCCTCAGCCGAGAGCGCCTCAGGATGGACCTCGGGATAGGCGGCGACCGAAATCTCGAAGTCGTGCTGCTTTTTCAGTCCTTTGACCAGCTCCGCCGCGCTGGCATAGCCCTCGGGGTGGGCGACGAAGGTCCTGCCGTCGGCCGGTGGCGGATCGCCGCGCAGGGCGACGATGTGGCGCACCCCAGCCTGCCAGTACTGGTCGGCGATCTCGGCGATCTCGCCTTTCGAGGCGGCGACGCAGGTCAGGTGCGCGGCGGGGGCCAGGCTCGTTTCTTCGACGATCCGCGCCACGGTCGCGTGGGTCCGCTCGCGGGTCGAGCCGCCGGCGCCGTAGGTCACCGAGACGAAGCTCGGGTCGAGCGGCGCCAGCTCGGTGATCGCCTGCCATAGCTGGGCTTCCATCTTCTCCGTCTTGGGCGGGAAGAATTCGAAGCTCACGGCGATGTCGCCGGGCAGCTCGGCGAAGGGCGGGGGCAGGTCGGTCATGCGGGTACTTTCACGGGGACCGGCAGGCGCGTGGCGGTCCAGATCTTGACGGTGAGCGGCTTGCCGGGAAGCGCGACCGCGGGAGCCGCCGCGTAGCCCGCTTCGCTCAGCAGGGCGAGCATCTGCTCGTCGGAAAAGCCGAGCCGGGCATGGGCGTGCTGGCTGCGCAGCTCCTCGCGGTCGTGCGCGGCGAAATCGACCACGGCGATGGTCCCGCCGGGGCGGGTGACGCGGGCCGCTTCGGCCAGGACCTTCTCGGGCTCCTGTGCATAGTGGAGGACCTGGTGGAAGGTGACCGTGTCGAACGCCGCGTCGGCGAAGGGCAGCGCGGTGAACTCGCCCTGGACCAGGTCGACGCTGCCCGTCGGCAAGTGCTGGAGCCTGGCGCGGGCGATGCGGAGCATTTCCGGGCTCTTGTCGAAGGCGGTGACGCGCCCCGCGCGCGGGGCGAAGAGCTCCGCGATGCGCCCGGTTCCCGTGCCGACGTCGAGCAAATGCCCCAGCGGATCGTCGCCCAGGGCCTCCGCCAGCGCGGCCTCGACCCGCTGGTCGGGGCTGTGGAGTGAGCGCAGCGTATCCCACTCGTCGGCGTGGCGGGCGAAGTAGGCCGCGGCGGTCGCCTCGCGCGCGGCGCGGATCGCGGCGAGGTGCCGGCGGTCCTCGGCGCAGCGTGCGGCGAAGCCGGCATCCTCGGCCTCGGCGAGGTTGAGCAGGCGCGCCGCAGCCGCGCCCAGCGGCGGCGCGGCGAGTTCGCTCACCGCGCTGCGCAGGAACACCCAGGAGCCCTCCTTGCGTCGTTCGGCCAGGCCTGCGTCGCACAGGATCCGCACGTGCCGCGAGACGCGCGGCTGGCTTTGGCCGAGAACTTGCGCGAGCTCGCCCACCGCCAGCTCCATCGCGCTGAGCAGGCGCATGATGCGCAGGCGCGTGCTGTCGGCCAGGGCGCGGAGGAGCGGGTCGATCTTCATCGCCCATATCATATAAAGAAATCTTTATATGATTACAACAGATGATCTCGCGGCGATCTGGGGGAGCGTAGGCATGCCGGTTTGCATTGGCGGATTCGCTCGCTTACAAACCGCTCCGTCGCCTGCGACAGGGCGGCCAACATAGAGGTTCACGATGAAGAAGATCGCCACTCTTGCCACCCTCGCGGCCGCTGCGCTCGCTCTTGCAGGCTGCGGCAAGTCCGACAAGGCCAGCGAAGCCGCCCAGGCCGACAATGTCGAGATGCCCGCCGAGGAAGCCGTCAACACCGCGGACGAAGGTGCGACCCCGGTCGTCGATGCCAGCGGCGCCGCGACCGAAGGCGCTGCCCCCGCCGCTTCCGAATCCGCCGCCAAGGCGGCCGAGGATGCGACCAAGGCCGCCGAAAAGAAGATGTGACGATGCGCGGCGGGCGCACCTGGCTGGCTCTGGCGGCGGTCTGTGCGCTCGCCGCCTGCGGCAGTTCGAACGATGCGGCCGGGCCGGGCGACGTGACCGTCAGCGAGGCCAAGGCGCTCGACGAGGCGGCCGAGATGATCGAGGCGCGCAAGCCCCCGCCGGCGGCCGGAAGTTCCGGCGCCGATCGTTCCGCCCCCCTGCCGCCCGACCTGCCCGCGCCGAAGGAAACGGCAGCGGCGCGTTAACGATCCTCTCAGCAATCGCGGCGATAAGGCGCGTAGAGGGGGCTCTCGCGACATGCTGCAGGGTAAGGTGATTGCCGTTACGGGCGGAGGCCGGGGGATCGGCCGGGCGATCGCGCTCGCTTGCGGGCGCGAAGGCGCTGCCGTGGTGGTCAACGATCCGGGCGTCGATCAGGACGGCTCGGGCGCGGATTCGCGGCTCGCCCGCGATGTCGCCGCCGAAATCGTCGCCGAGGGCGGCTTCGCCTATGCCAACTATGCCGACATCGCCCAGCCCGCCGGCGCCCTGTCGGTGATCGAGGACTGCCTGGTCCATTTCAAGGGCGTCGACGGCGTGATCAACGCCGCCGGGATCCTGCGCGATTCGATCTGGCACAACATGACCCGCAGCGAATGGGACGCGGTGATCGACGTGCACCTGGGCGGCGCCTACAATATCTCGCGCGCCGCGACTCCTCATTTCCGGGAGCAGAAATCGGGCGCCTTCGTCCATTTCACCTCGGCCGCCGGGCTGATCGGCAACTACGGCCAGGCCAACTATGCCGCGGCGAAGCTGGGCGTCGTGGGCCTGTCGCAGTCGCTCGCGCTCGACATGGCGCGCTACAACGTGCGGTCGAATGCCATCGCCCCGATCGCCTATACCCGGATGGTCTCGCACCTCGCCGAGGAGATGTCCGAGGAGGACGATGGCTTCAACCTGCTCAAGACCATGAGCCCGGCCAAGGTCGCGCCGCTCGCGGTCTACCTGGCCTCGGACGCCGCGGAACGGGTGAACAACCAGATTTTCGGCGTGCGGGGTGATGAAATCACGCTCTATTCCAAGCCGCGCCCGATCCGCACCGCGACCAATCCCGAGGGCTGGACTCCGCAGTCCATCGCCGAACAGCTGATCCCGGAACTGCGCCAGGACCTTTCGCGTGCCGACGAAGTGGCCCACGACTGGTTTCCGCCCGACACCCTCTGATGCGAATAGCGATACAGTCTCGATCATCGCTTGATTACGGTGATAGTGTGGACAGTCCGGTGAAGTGGCGGGTCGGGCGGTTGGAGCGAGGGGCCGGCCGAACTGTGCAGACGCTATCGCAAGCAGGAGCCTGTAAGAAAGCCGTTTTGGGGGGAATGTTTACGGCGTTCCGCGAGCGCTTTGACATTTGGTGCAATTTGGTAAAAATGGAACCATAATTAGTCTAGGAGTTTAGGGTTTTTCGCACCTAGCACCGTAATTCCCTAAAGTCGGAGGGGTTCCTCCCAGTCAGAGGACTCTAAAAGAATGCTCATAGGGGCGATTCGACGGAGCGCGCGGGTTCTGGCAATCTGCTCCGGCTACGAAGATGCATGCTGTTTTGATCGCCGTTGATCGATCATCATCCACGCCTTCCCCGCCTGAACAGGGGAAACGGACGTTATCGCGCTAGTTCAAGCGGTAGTCCCGGCAAGCAGATGCTGAAACCCCGTCCATTTCCTTTGCCTTCAGGCGATAGACCGTAAAGCTCTCATCAGTGGCGACGGCTCCAAACTGTTTGAGCTTTTCTGTCTCATTCAGGAATTCAGCAATGCCCGGCGGGGAGTAGCGCGTCGTCCAGTTGTAGCCACTGGTGAATTCGGCGGGTTGGTCCGGCACCGGCGATCTTTGCAGAATGACCATTACCGGCCTGCTGTTGCAGGCCGAGAGCAGCCGTGCGGTCTGGGTGATGTCATGCAAGTTAAGATCGAGCTTGGCGTTATGGGAGGTGAAATGATTGATCGCGCTGAAGCCACCCTGCCGGATCCGCCATATCGGAGTGGAAGGCGAATAATAAGGGAGTGCTTCCAGCGCGTAGTCGGGGTCGGAAATGGCAATGGCGCGGTGAAGATCGGCTGAGTTTGTGATAAGCTGAGCCAAGTCGTAGGACCGGCTATACGGAGCCTGTAACTGGAAGGCTGCGGCAATGCCGAACTTGGCCACATGCACTGCCAGCAGAACGGTAAATGCAGCTTGCCCGACTGCCTTGATCCGATTTGGGTATATTTGCCCGCCTTCTTCTCGATCACGATCGAGGCGCATCCAGAATAGCGTTATCAAATACGCTATCCATAGCTCGCGATGGCGGTCGCTGGCACCGTACATGACGGTAAAAAGCAGCGACATAGCGCCAAGCGCGCCCCAGGCCGCCAGGAGGTAGAATGGCCGCCCCTGCAAGACGAGAGTGGCGCCTGCAAGGGTTAGAGACACCGCGACCATCGGCAAAAAAGGCAGCGTAGATGCAAATCCGATGCCCGGCAGGATCGCCGCGAGGAACAGCCGCGTCCCGGCGAGAGGCGTCTGGTTTACGGCTGCATCGTTGAACGTGGGCCAAACCGTCAGGAAGCATATCAATACTGCGACGAGCATGCACAGGCCCGCCGGCAACACGCGCCGCACCAGCCATTGTCCGATCCGGTCCTTGCCGGGGAAAACGTCGGTCAGCCATACGCCGAACAGCCCACCGGCGAGGATCGCCGAATGCACGTTTGTTTCGGCCAGCAGGGTCAGTGGAAGCACCAGCCAGATCCCTCGGTCTCTCCACCGCGGATAGGCGGCGGCAAAGGCGAACATCAACAGCATCGAAATGCCGTAGTTGCGCGCCATCACCACATATTCCCAGGCGGCGAAGTGGCTGAACACGATGAGTGCGAGAGTAAGGGACGTGAACGGGCTGCGCCACAGCAGCAAGGCCACGGAAGCCAGCCCGATTGCAAATGCCGCCACAGGCAGAACCATGCTTCCCATGACGGAATGACCGGCCCGGAGCAGCAGATACCACAAGAGAGGGTGCCCATCGCCGCGCAGCGCCTTGAACATTTCCGAGAGGGTGTTTCCCTGCAACGACAAACTCAGCGCGCGCACTTCGTCGCGCCAGAACACATGGGCCAGCACTAGGGGGACCGTAACCGCCAGCCATAGGGCGAACAGTACAACGCGGACGCGCGCGTCGGCAGGTTTCTGCTGATGCGCCGTCATGGCGGGTGTAGCCGAAAGGTTACGCCAGTGACGATGGAATGGGATTTGCAATGATCAGCTTTCGGCCGGAACTCTGAACACGATACGCTTGCGTACCCTCGTAATAGGTGCAACTCGTGCGCGGGCGCTGGATGAAATCGTCGGGCAGGATCTCGTTCCAGAGATCGACCACCTGTTGACTTTTAGAG
>JASGGH010000025.1:0-37490 GCA_047605105.1 Novosphingobium sp.
CACTTGGCGTGCAGTGTCTCGACTTCGCTCGACACGAACGGCGGTTTGAATGGAAATTCAGCGCCGCCAGCTCCGCACCGCCCCCAGCAATTGCTCGACATGCTCGATCGGCGTGAACTGGCCGATGCCGTGGCCCAGGTTGAACACGTGCGGCCGGTCGGCGAAGGCATCGAGAATCCGCGTCGCCTGGCGATCGAGCTCCGGCCCGCCCGCCAGCAGCAGCAGCGGGTCGAGATTGCCCTGGACCGGCAGGCCCGCCGGCAGCGCCTTGGCCGCCCAGAGCGGATCGATCGCCTCGTCGAGTGCCACGGCGTCGGCCCCGGTCTCGCGGGCATAGGCCGGGAGCTTCTCGCCCGCGCCCTTGGGAAAGCCGATCACCGGCACCTGCGGACAGCGCGCCTTGAGCCCGGCGATGATCGCGGCGTTGGGGGCGATCACCCAGCGTTCGAACTCGGCCGGAGCCAGGCTGCCCGCCCATGAATCGAACAGTTGCACGGCTTCGGCGCCCGCCGCGATCTGGCCGATCAGGTACTCGGTGGTCACGCCGACGATCCGGTCGATGATCGCCTGGAACGCCGCCGGGTCGCGATAGGCCAGGGCGCGGGTATCATGCTGGTCCCGGCTGCCCTCGCCGGCAACCATATAGGTCGCCACCGTCCAGGGGCTGCCTGCAAAGCCCAGCAAGGTCCGCCCGGCGCCCAGGCCGGCCTTCACGCGGGCGACGGTATCGTAGATCGGGGACAGCCGCTCGGGCACGGCGCTGAGGCTGTCCAGCGCGGCATCGAGCAGGCGGGGCGAGAGGCGCGGCCCCTCGCCCGCCAGGAATTCCAGGTCCTGGCCCATCGCATAAGGCACGATCAGGATGTCGGAGAACAGGATCGCCCCGTCGAAGCCGAAGCGGCGGATCGGCTGGAGCGTGATCTCGGCCGCGGCCTCGCCGTCATAGACCAGCTGGAGGAAACCGCCCTTCTGGGCCCTGAGCGCGCGGTATTCGGGCAGGTAGCGGCCGGCCTGGCGCATGAGCCAGACGGGCCGCTCGCTGGCATTTTCGCCTTGGAGCGTACGAAGGAGCAAACCGGGCATGCGGGTCCTCTAAACAAAATTAAAGAGATTCTTATTAAAGGATTCAGGAGTCTGTTGGCCCTGTGGATAGTGGGCACAGCGCGCCCCTGCCCGATTTGTCCCGGTCTGAACAGAGCCTCGCGCAACTCCGAATCCCTGGGCCTGCGCGTCAAACGAAGCTTGTCCACGCTATCCCCAGGCTGTGGACAGCACTTTCCACCTGTCCACAAGCGGCGCATCGGCATTCCGGAATCGGGCATGGAATCGGCCACGCAAGTTGTCAGTCGGCCCCTCCCGTGGTTTATGCGGGCGACTATCCACAACCCCCGGCCGCAGCCTCTGGGCACCGGCCTTGGCCACAGCCCCCGGATCGGTGCCGAACCGCCATGTCCCGTCTCCACCTGCACCTGCTGTCGGATTCCACCGGCGAGACCCTGGAGATGATCGCCAAGGCCGCGCTCGCCCAGTTCGACGATGCCGAAGTCACCCGGCATTTCTGGCCGATGGTCCGTTCGCAGCAGCATCTCGAGCGGATCCTCTCGGACATCGCGGCCAATCCGGGCCTGGTCCTGTTCACCCTGGTCAACCCCGAGATCCGCAACCGTCTGGAGAACCAGTGCTCGGCGCTCGGCCTGCCGGTGGTCTCGGCGCTCGACGCGGTGCTTGATGCGCTGGAGCAGACGCTCGGCCAGGAGGCCAAGGCCCGCCCCGGTCGCCAGCACATGATGGACGCGGCCTATTTCGCGCGGGTCGAGGCGATCCAGTTCACCATCGCGCACGACGACGGGGTCGAGTGGGAGAACTGGGAGCAGGCCGACATCGTGCTCGCGGGCGTTTCGCGGACCTCGAAGACCCCCACCTCGATTTATCTCGCCAACCGCGGCTACAAGACCGCGAATATCCCGATCGTCGTCGAAAGCCCGCCGCCCCCGGCGCTGTTCGGCCTGCGCCATCCGCTGGTGGTCGGCCTGACCACGGCGCCCGAGCGGCTGATCCAGGTGCGCCGCAACCGCCTGCTCTCGCTCAACCAGGCGCCCGACACGACCTATGTCGATCAGGAGCGCGTCGCGCGCGAGGTCCAGTTCGCGCGGCGGATGTTCGCCGACAACGGCTGGCCGGTGATCGACGTCACCCGCCGCTCGATCGAGGAGACCGCGGCGGCGGTGATCAACCTGCTCAACGAGCGCCGCGGCGGCGGCGACGGAGCCAAGGAACCGGGGGTGGGCGCGATTTGACCCTGGTTCTCGCTTCGAAGAGCGGCTCGCGGCGGGCGATGCTGGAGGCTGCGGGGATCGCGTTCGAATCCTTGCCCGCCGACCTCGACGAGCGCGCGCTGGAGGCGGGCCTGGTCGGCGCGGCGCCCGCCGCGGTCGCCCTGGCCCTGGCCGAGGCCAAGGCGCTGGCGGTGTCGCGCGAATTTCCGGACCGGTTGGTGCTGGGCAGCGATTCCCTGGTCGAGGTCGCTGGCCGGCGCTTCGACAAGCCCGCCAGCCGGGAGGACGCCGCCGTGCACCTGCGGTTCTTCTCGGGCAAGACGATGCGGCTTCACAGTGCAGCCGCCCTGGCGCGCGGGGGCGAGGTCATCTGGTGTCATGCCGCCATCGCGAAGCTGCGCATTATTGGGCTTTCCGAGGACTTCATTGAGAGTTACCTCGCTCACGAGTGGCCGGCCGTGGCGGGCTGCGTGGGGGTTTTCAGGATCGAAGGCCGGGGGGTTCAACTGTTCGAAGCTATCGAGGGCGATCACTTCACCGTGCTCGGCATGCCGCTGCTGGCGGTGCTGGGCGCGCTGCGCGACCTCGGGGAGCTGCCCCGTTGAGCGCGCCCTACGCGGAGGTTATCGGCGATCCGATCGCCCAGTCGAAAAGCCCCACGATTCACAATTTCTGGCTGGAGAAGCTGGGAATCCCCGGTGAGTATGGGCGCTTTCTGGTGCCGCCTGACGAACTACCTGACTACCTGGCCAGTGCGATGGCCGATGCCAATTGGCGCGGCTGCAACGTCACCATGCCGCACAAGCAGGCGATCATGCCGCTGCTGGACCGGCTCGATCCGCTCGCGGCGCGGATCAGCGCGGTCAACACCGTGGTGCGCGAGGGCGATGGGACGCTGACCGGCTACAACACCGATGCCGCCGGCTTCATCGAGCCGCTGGAGCCGTGGCTGGTGCTGCCGCACCTGTTCCGCATGGCCCGGGTGCTGGGCACCGGCGGGGCGGCGCGGGCGATCGTCGCCGCGCTGTCGGACCGGGGCTTCGTGATCGTCCTGGCCGGGCGCGACCCGGCCAAGGCGCAGGCGATGCTCGACGAGCTGGTCCGCGGCACCGATCATCATGCGGTCGACCTCGCCCACTTCGCGCCGCCGACCGACTTCGCCTTCGACGACCGTGAGGGCTGCCTGGACCTGATCGTCAATGCCAGCCCGCTCGGCATGGCCGGGCAGCCGCCCCTGGCCTTCGATTTCAGCCACGCGCCGCCGGGCAGCGTGGTCTACGACATCGTCACGCACCCGCTCGATACGCCCTTGCTGCAGGCCGCGCGCGCGGCCGGCCTTCCGGCCGTCGACGGCCTGGCTATGCTGATCGGCCAGGCCGCGGCGGCTTTCGAGAAGTTCTTCGGCCGGCGCGCGCCGCGCGAGCACGACGGCGAGCTGCGCCGGATCCTGGGGGCATGACCGTCTCCGCCCCCCGCCCCGCGACGATCCTGGGCCTCACCGGCTCGATCGGCATGGGCAAGTCGACCGTCGCCGCGATGTTCCGCGATCTCGGCGTGCCCGTGTTCGATGCCGATGCCGCGGTGCACGTGCTGCAGGGCCCGGGCGGCGCGCTCCTGCCCGCGATCGAGGCCGAGTTTCCCGGCACCACCGGGCCACAGGGGGTGGACCGCCTGAAGCTGGGCGCGGCGGTGTTCGGCGACGGCGCGGCGCTCAAGCGGCTCGAGGCCATCGTGCATCCGGCCGTGCTCGAGATGCGCCGGGCCTTCCTGCGGGACAATGCCGCTCAGGCGCTGGTCGTCTTCGACATTCCGCTGCTCTACGAAAAGGGCGGCGGCGCCGGCGCCGGGGTGGATGCGGTGGTGGTCGTTTCGGCCTCGGCCCAGGCGCAGCGGGCGCGGGTGCTCGCCCGTCCGGGCATGACCGAGGAGAAGTTCGCCCAGATCCTCGCGCTGCAGGTCCCTGATGCCGAGAAGGTGGCCCGGGCCGAATATGTGATCGACACCGATTCGACCCTCGCCGAGACGCGGCAGGCCGTGACCAATCTGGTGCGAAAGCTCACCGGCCCCGCATAAAAAGGCCCCTTGCGCCCTTGCGCAGTCCCGCGCGCGGGTCGATATAGATTCAACGATGCGGGAAATCATCTTCGACACCGAAACTACCGGGCTCGATCCCAAAAGCGGGGACAGGCTGGTCGAGATCGGGTGCATCGAGATGGTCAACCGGGTGGTGACCGGCCGGACCCTCCACATCTATTTCAATCCCGAGCGCGACATGCCCGCCGCGGCCGAAGCGGTGCACGGCCTTTCGTCGGCCTTCCTGTCCGACAAGCCGCTGTTCGCCACGCGGGTGCACGAGATCGTCGAGTTCATCGCGGATTCGCCGCTGGTCGCGCACAACGCCGGCTTCGATTTCGGCTTCCTCGATGCCGAATTCGCGCTCTGCGGGATCGAGCCGATCTGCCGCAGCCGGATGATCGACACGGTCGCCCTCGCCCGGGTGCGCCATCCCGGCGCCAAGCTTTCGCTCGATGCGCTGTGCTCCCGCTACGGGATCGATCGCAGCCACCGCACGATGCACGGCGCGCTGCTCGATGCCGAACTGCTCGCCCAGGTCTATGTCGAGCTGACCGGCGGCCGCCAGATCGGCCTGGGCCTGGCCGACGAGCCTGCCGACACCCTGGTCGCGGCGACCGTGACCGCGGTGCGCAGCCGCACCTTCCGCCCGGCCCGTCCGCATGGGGCGAGCGAAGCGGAACTGGCTGCGCACGCCGCATTTCTGGAATCTGTAAAGGCGCCCGTCTGGTATGCATGACATGCCAGGCGGGGGCCCAACCAAGGAGTAACCGATCCATGGACATTCGCGTATCCGGCCACCAGATCGAAACCGGCGAAGCGCTTCAGTCGCATGCGCAGGATCGGCTCTCCGCGATCGTCGAGAAATATTTCAGCCGCGCGCTGTCGACCGTCGTGACCTTCGGCAAGGCGCCGGCGAGCGCGTTCCGCTGCGACGTGGTGACCCACGTCACCCATGGCCTCATCCTCAAGGGCGCCGGGATCGCGCAGGATGCTCACCTCGCCTTCGACCAGGCGGCGGACAAGATCGAGAACCAGCTGCGCCGCTACAAGCACCGCCTCAAGGATCGCCACGAGATCCAGGCGCATGCCGCGCGGGAGGAAGAGGCGGCCTACACCATCTTCGTCGAGCCCGACGTGGAAGCGCTGGAGGTCGCCGCCGACGCGCCGCTGGTCATCGCCGAGACCCGGGTCGACGTGCCCGAAGCGACGGTTTCCGACGCGGTGATGATGCTCGACCTGCGCAACACCACCGCGCTGCTGTTCAAAAACGCTGGCACCGGCAAGCATAATATGGTTTACCGCCGCGGCGATGGGTCGATCGGCTGGGTCGAGCCATCCTGACGCGCTACCGCGTGATTTCCCGGGGTGATGGAGTGACGCAGATTTCCGGTTCTGCCGGAAAGCTGCAGCGCGCGGACCTCGCCCCGGCGTGCGGCAACCTGGCTACCGATATTCGATGACCGCTCTGTTCACTCTCCTTCCCGAAGCCGTCGCGACCATGCGGCTGGATAGCAAGCCGGCGATCCTGGCCGCGCTCGCGGCGCGTTTCGCGTCGGTCTACGAACTCGATGCCGATCTGGTGCTGCAGCGCATGGCCGAGCGTGAGGCGCTGGGCAGCACGGGCTTCGGCCGGGCCGTGGCGATTCCGCACGCACGGATCGCCGGCCTCGCACGGCCGGTCGCGGCCTTCCTGCGGCTGAAGACCCCGGTCGCCTTCGAGGCCGCCGATGCGATGCCGGTGGACCTGGTCTTCGGCCTGCTGTCGCCGGAACAGGCCGGGGCGGCGCACCTTCACGCCCTCGCCTCGATCTCGCGGATGATGCGCAACGACGCGATGCACTCCGCGCTCAGCCAGGCGCCGAGCGACGAAGCGCTGTACGGCCTGCTCTCCAATGTCATCGACCGCGACGCAGCCTGAATCCGGGCCTGAAGCGGCTCCCGAAGGCGCGCGGCTGCATTGGCGCGCGCTGGAGAGCCTCTATGCCTCGGCGCCGATCAACAGCCTGTTCACCTCGCACCTGACGGTTACCGGCGAGGGCATTTCGCGGATCGCCTTCGAGGTCGATCCGAGTTGCTATCACGCAGCCGGCGCAGCCCACGGCACGATCTATTTCAAGATGCTCGACGATGCGGCCTTCTATGCCGCGAACACGCTGGTCACCGATCGCTTCCTCCTGACCACCTCGTTCAACCTGCATTTCAGCCGCCCGGTGCGCGCCGGCCGGGTCGTGGCCGAAGGGCGCTGGGTCACCGGCCGCCGCCGGGTCCTGGTCGCCGAATCGCGGCTGGTCGACGAGGAAGGCGAGGAGATCGGCCGCGGCACCGGCACCTTCATGCGCTCGCGCATCGCGCTCTCCAGCATCGAGGGCTATACCCGCGGCCTTTCGGCCTGATGGATGCAAGGCTTCCGGCCCACTTGGAAGTCGCGGCGATGATTCGCCGGGTCCAGGCCGAGGGCGGCTTTGCCGCCGTGCTGGGCAAGGGCCACCCTGAAGCGGGAACGATCCTCGTGGTGACGACCGAAAACGGCGCAAATTCAAGAGTCTTCGAACGCATGCCGCAACTCGACGGGACGCGGAATTGGTCCTGTTCCAAAGAACAAGATCCAGAAAATAAAGACAATTTTAGCCATTACTTGGAACGCCGAAAGCAACAGGATCCTGACCTGTGGATCGTCGAACTGGACATCGCGCAGGCGGAACGGTTCATCGGAACCATTTGCTAACCAAGGTTGACTTTGTTGCGGCGCACAACCATTGGGGGCGCTTGACCAGGAACGCGCAGGCGGTCTGATCGGCACTAAGGCCGACCGACAAGCACGCAGACGGGGGATAGTCGGCAGGTTTTTTTCGACGAACGGAGCGCCCTCGCGGCACCGTTTCATCGCACCTGTGCAGATGCGTCCACCGCTCAAAAAGAAGCTCTGATGAGCCGAATGCTCGACAAGGCCAGCGTAGTCGCGGTGGCCGTTACTCTTGTTGCCACCCTCTTCAGCGCCGATACCGGCGCGGCCGCCAAGGGGTCCTACTCCCCCCCGTCCAATCGGCCGGCCCAACAGGTATCTTCCCGGATGATTTCGCAGCCGGTCGTCCAGCCGCTCCCCGAAGCCCTCGGCGCTTCGCCGGACGAAGCCGCGGATGCCACCGCTCCCGTCACCGCCGAGCCCGCCACCTCCCTGGCCGAACTGGTCGATGAGCAGCCCCAGGGCGAGCTATCGCGCGAGCTCAACTGCCTCGCCGGCGCGATCTATTTCGAAGCGAAGAGCGAACCGCTCGAAGGCCAGCTGGCCGTCGGCCGCGTGATCGTCGCGCGGACCAAGTCGGGCCGCTATCCCACTTCCTACTGCGGCGTGGTCTACCAGCCCTCGCAGTTTTCGTTCGTCCGCGGCAATTCGATGCCGGGGATCAACAAGGCCTCGCAGGACTGGCGTGAAGCCGTCGCCCTGGCGCGGATCGCCGATGCCGGCTCGTGGGCCAGCCCGGTCGAAGGCGCCCTCTCCTTCCATGCCGCGCGGGTTTCGCCGGGCTGGAACATGAAGCGCGTCGCCCGCCTCGGGAACCACGTGTTCTATCGGTAGGAGTTGATGCGCTGACCGGATCGAGCTGCGCTTGACCCTCGCGCCACTCACCGCCGTGAGGCGGAGAAAGACTCAATCCCGCAGTTCGACCCACACTGGCGCATGGTCGCTGGCCTTTTCCCGGCCGCGATGGTCCTTGTCGACGCCGCTGGCAACCAGCCGGTCGGCCAGTTCGGGCGACAATAGCGCGTGATCGATGCGGAAGCCGTGGTCGCGCTGCCAGGCGCCCGCCTGGTAATCCCAGAAGGTCCAGATCCCGCCGCGCGGGTTGTGCAGGTCCAGCGCATCGGTCCAGCCGTCGCCCAGCAGCCGGGCATAGGCATCGCGCGATGCGGGCTGCATCAGCGCGTCCGCGGCCATGGCCGGGGGCGACCAGACGTCCTTGTCCTCGGGGATCACGTTGAAGTCGCCGGTGACGATCGCCGGGACCTGCTCGTCCCAGATCTGCCCCATGCGCAGGCGCAGGCGCTCCATCCAGCGCAGCTTGTAGTCGAATTTCGGCCCCGGCTGGGGGTTGCCGTTGGGCAGATAGATGCAGACCATGCGGATTCCGAAGACATCGGCCTCGAGATAGCGCGCATGCTCGTCCTCCGGCTCGCCCGCCAGGCCGCGCTGGACTTCGACCGGCTGCGCGCCGTCCGCCAGGATCGCGACGCCGTTGAAGCCCTTCTGGCCGTGCCAGATCGCCTTGTAGCCGATCGCCTCGATGTCCCGAATCGGAAAGCCTTCGTCCTGGCTCTTGATCTCCTGGAGGCAGGCGACCGAGGGCCGCGTCTCGGCCAGCCATTCCAAAAGGCGCGGCAGGCGCGCTTTCACGCCGTTGATGTTGAAAGTAGCGACTTTCAAACCGAGAAGCTCGATCCGCAGCCACAGCCTGCCGTTGCGTTCGGATTCTCGACCCGGAACGCCGAGCCGCCGAGCGATTCGACGTAATCGACCACGCAGCCGGCGACGAGGTCGAGGCTCACCGGATCGACGACCAGCTTCACGCCGTCGGTTTCCGACACCGAATCGTCGGCCTCGGGGCCGTCGGCCATCTCGAACTTGTACTGGAAGCCCGAGCAGCCGCCGCCTTCCACCGCCAGGCGGAGGATCGCGGGCTTGCCCTGCTTGGCGGCGATCGCGGCGACGCGGGTCGCGGCCGAGGGGCTCAAGGTCAGCGCGGCTGTTTCCATACCTGCGATGTAAGCCGAGGCCGCCGCCGGTTCAAGCCGACTGGATATAGGCCTTCAGCGCTTCCGCCTCGCTCTGGATGTTGTCGATCCGGTGCTTCACCAAGTCGCCGATCGAAACGAAGCCGACGATCCTGGCGCCTTCGATCACCGGCAGGTGGCGGATGCGCCGCCGGGTCATCAGGGCGAGGGCTTCGAGCACGGTGGTTTCGGCGGTGACCGTGATCGCCGGCGCGGTCATCACCTCGCCGACCGTGCGGTCGAGCATGCCGGGCCCGTTCTTCTGCAACTGGTGGATCACGTCGCGTTCGGAGAAGATCCCGGCGATGGCCCCGCCTTCGAGCACCGGCAAGGCGCCGATCCGCTGCTCCGCCAGGATGTGCACTGCCTCCCGCACCGGCGTCGCTGCCTGGCAGCTGATCACCTCGCGGTCTCGTCCCCCGATTATGCGCCCGATCGTCATGAGTGGTTCTCCGCGGCCGTTGGAGGGGGATTATGCCACCGACCGAAGGTTTCGGCCAGCGTTTCAGGCGGAAATTTCGTTGCCTCGGCAAGGTCTCGGGCGCATGAGGCGCCCGCATGAGCCGCAAGTCGCCCCTCGACGATCCCGAAGTCGCCGCCTTCGCATGGGCGCGCTATAAGCGGCTGATGCGCTGGATGATGCTGCTGACCCTGACGATGGTCGTGGCCGCGGTGGTGATCCTCTATCGCAAGAACGGGCTGGTCTCGATCCACTTCTACATCGCGACCGCGCTGGGCATTTCCTTCGCGATGCTGCTGACCTCGGCGCTGATGGGCCTGGTGTTCCTCTCGCACGGAACCGGGCACGACAAGTCCGTGGCCGCGCCCGACGACGAGCCTGGAGCCCGATCCGCCAAGGTGGAAGCGGCGCGGCCTAAGTGGCCGCAGGATAGAGCCTGAATTCCTCGACCGGCACGCCGCCGATCAGGTGCTCCTGGATGATCCGCTCGAGCACGGCTTCCGTGCAGGAATGATACCAGACGCCTTCGGGATAGACGACCGCGATCGGCCCGGCATGGCAGATCTTCAGGCAATCGGCCTTGCTCCGCGCGATTCCGCCGTCGCGGTCGAGCCCGAGCTGCTTGACCCGGCGCTTGAGGTATTTCCAGGCCGGCGCACCCACTTCCAGCGGGCAGCATTCGCCCTTCTGCGGTTCGGCGCAGAGGAAGATGTGGCGCTTGATCCCGTCTCCGCCGTTCAGCGTCAGGGCCTTGCGGGCTGCTTCGAGCGCTTCGGGAGAGGTGCTCACGAGCGGAACATCCAGGGCTGCACGCTCTCGCGGAAGACCTGCGGGATCGGCACGGGGGCATTGTCCTTCATCACGACCATGGTCGCGCGGGCGAAGACCACGGTCCGGTCGCCCTGGCGGATCAGCTTGACCAGCGAATAGCTGCTATTGCCCAGCCGCTCGGCCGCGACGTGGGCGGTCACCGGCTCGGGATAGTAGCCCTGGCCGAGGAACTCGATCGTCAGGCTCGCGACCATGGCGCCGACCCCGCCGGTGGCCAGCGCCGCGTGATAGCCGCTGGCCTTGTGGAAGCGCACCCGCGATTCCTCGCAGAGCTGGGCGAGCGCGACATTGTTGATGTGCTGGTTGAGGTCGAGATCGCCGAAGCGCGTCTCAATCTCGCTCCGGAACGGATAGCGCGCGGGATCGAGCAGGGCGGGATCGGGTTTGGCCATGACGCGGGAGGTAGGGGCCGCGGACCGCCTAGTCCAGCCTCAGCCCTTCTTGCCGACGATCCGCGCGATCTCGGCCGCGACCAGGCGCTCGACCATGGGCGGCAGGTTCTTGTCGAGCCATTCGGCCAGCGCGGGGCGCAGCAGCTCACGGGTCAGGCCTTCGAGCGAGGTCTCGCCCGAGCGGACGATCTGCGGCTGGGCGCCGGGCTCGGCCAGCATGGCGAGGGCGGCCAGCGAATCGCGCATCGAGCTGCGCGCATCCTCGGTGACGAGCGGCGATTCGGGGGTGCCGGGGGCTTCGCCCGAAGCGGCTTCTTCGGTGAAGTCGCCTTCGAGCTCGTCGACGAATTCGCCGCTCTCGGCAAGGTCGAGGATGCCATCGTCGGCCTCGGCGGCGGGCACCGCCATGCCGCGCGATTCGCGCAGCCGACGCTCGGCCGCGGCGTCGCTGCGGTTGTCGCGCGCGATCACTTTCTTGATCGATTCGAGGATTTCCTCGACCGAAGGTTCGCCCGCCTGGCGCATTACTTTGTGTCCCCCGTTACAGTCCCGGCCGGCGTGCTCGACGTCATGGGGACTGAATCGCGGGGTGAGATTGCGCCGTCCTGGGCCGGCGTGTCAACGGTCCGCGTCGCCCTGGCGACCGGCGCGGGATCGTTCGACCAGTCGGACCACTTGCCCTTGACGCGGTTGAAGTTGAGCTCGGGATCGTAGAGCGCGCCGCCGTCGAGCCCGAGATCGCGCGCCTCGGCCCTGCCCATGGCGGCGAGCAGGGTGAAGCCGGCGACATAGGCGTTGCGCCGCGCGGTCACGAGCCGGACCTGGGCGTTCAGCAGCTCCTGCTCGGCATTGAGGATGTCGAGGATCGTGCGGTTGCCGACCGAATTCTCGGCGCGCACGCCCTCGAGGCTGAGCGAGGCCGCATCGACGCCCGCCTGGCTGGAGATGATGACGTCGTTCGATGCCCGCCACGATTGATAGGCCGAGCGGGTCTGCGCGATCACGTCGCGCTCGGTGCCGATCTCCTGTTCGAGCGCCGCACCGGCCTGGGCCTGGGCCTGCCGCCGCTGGGCCGCCGGGCGTCCGCCCTGGAACAGCGGGATCGAGCCGCTGAGGCCGATGGTGAGCCCGTTGCTCGACTGCGCGGGCTGGATCGGCGAACCGACGATGTGCAGCGAGCCCAGCGCGTTCGAATAGGTCCCCCCCACGACGGCGCTGAGCGAAGGCAGGCGCGCGGCGCTGGCGACATCGATGTCGTAATCCGCCGCCTTCGAGCGCTCCTTGGCGGCCAGGATGTCGGGATTGTTGTCGAGCGCGACGCCGACCGCTTCCTCCGGCGTGGCGGGCAGCCCGGGCAGCGGCGGCGGGGGCTCGAGCTCGACCGGCGGCTTGCCGACGATCTGGATATAGCGTTCGCGCGCATTGGCGAGGTTCGCCTCGGCGGTGCGGGTATCGCTGCGGGCGACGGCCAGCCGCGCTTCGGACTGGGCGACGTCGGTGCGGGTGAGGTCGCCGATCTCGAAACGGTCGCGGGTCGCCTCGAGGTTCACCGACAGGACTTCGACGTTCTTGCGGTTGAGGCCCACGACGGCCTGCTGGAGAATCACGTCCATATAGGCGCCGACGGTCTGGCTGAAGACCGCGGACTCGGTGCCGCGCAGGTCGGCCTGGCCCGCCTCGACCCGGCGTTCGGCGGCACGGACCTGGTTCCGCACCGCTCCGCCCGAATAGAGCGGCACGCTGAGGTTGACCCCGGCGCTGAGCTGGCGGCTCGGCCCTTCGAGCGTGACCCCCGGGCTGATCACGGTGATGCCGGTGCCGGTCGGGTCGGCGATCTCGGTCAGTTGCGCCGTCGCATTGGCTCCGGGGCGGCCGGCGGCCTTGGCGATCGGCACGGACTCGTCGGTCGCGCGCTGGGCGGAGCGGGCGGCTTGCAGCGTCGGGTTGGTGTTGTAGGCCGAGGTCAGCGCACCACGCAGGTCATCCGCATGCGCAGGAGCGCTGGCGAGGCACAGGACCGCACCGCCCGAAAGCAATATCGTGCGAGCCTTGCCTGTCTTTGCCCTGCCCCCCGTCACTTCAGAAGCTCCAGCGCCTCGGCGCGGCGAATTCGGGAAGGACGGGGATGCCGATCTCGGCGAGCGGCAGCCAAGTGATTTCTCCGGCCGCCTTGCGGCCCGTGGCGAGCCGGGTCACGCCGCGCTCCACCAGGCCGCCGACGATCCGGCCGCCTTCGGCCAGGGCCGCGGCCAGGGCCTCGGGCAGTTCCTCGACCGCGCCGTCGATCAGGATCAGCGAATAGGCGCCCTGCTCGGGCTTTCCCGCATCGTCCACGTCCCTGACGTCGAGCGCGCCGACCAGCGGCTTAACCAGGGCGGCGAGGTAGCCGGCGCTGGCGCTGATGATCAGCGCCCGGTCTTCGGCGGTCGGCGCAGCTTCGGCCAGCACCTTGCCGTGGACCAGCGGGGCGGCCAGGAAGCGGCCGTTGCCCAGCGGCACGGCGCGGTCGATATAGGCGGCGGCGCGGGCGGCGGCGGGAACGTAATCCTCGCGCGGGACCGAATTCATCGCTTCCAGGACCCACGGCTCGTTGACGCCGCTGGTGCGGAGCTGGCTGTCGATCATCGCCCGGCGGGCCGCTGCGAACCCCGTTTCCGATGCGGGGCGTTCGTCGGTAATCGTCATGTGTTCAGAACCCCATGTGCGGCCCAGGCCCGGCGCTGTATTGCACTGATAATACAGTCGCGCAATCGGATTGCTAATAAGCCTTAGCATCTCGCACGCCAAGCGCTTTGACTGTGACTAATTGTCGCGCCTATGGGGACCAAAAGATACACTTTTTCCAGGGACTCGAACGAACATGGCCGAGATGGTGACGATCCGCGAGGCGGACCTGATCGAAAGCATCGCCGATGCGCTGCAGTACATCAGCTACTTCCACCCGATGGACTATATCCGCGCGCTCGCCGCGGCCTGGGAGCGGGAGGAGAACCCCGCGGCCAAGGACGCGATGGCCCAGGTCCTCGCCAACAGCCGGATGTGCGCCGAGGGGCACCGGCCGATCTGCCAGGACACCGGGATTGTCAATGTGTTCCTCAAGTGGGGCCAGAACTGCCGGCTGGAATCGGACAAGAGCCTCCAGGAGGTCGTCGATGAAGGCGTCCGCCGCGCCTACAACCATCCCGAGAACAAGCTGCGCGCCTCGATCGTCGCCGATCCGGCCTTCACCCGCCGCAACACCAAGGACAATACGCCGTGTGTCCTGAACGTCGAGATGGTGCCGGGCTCCAAGGTTTCGGTCGATGTCGCGGCCAAGGGCGGCGGCAGCGAGAACAAGTCCAAGTTCAAGATGATGAACCCCAGCGATTCGATCGTCGATTGGGTGCTCGAGATGATCCCGCAGATGGGCGCCGGCTGGTGCCCGCCTGGGCAGCTCGGCATCGGCATCGGCGGCACGGCGGAGAAGGCGGTCCTGCTCGCCAAGGAATCGCTGATGGACGAGATCGACATGCACGAGCTCAAGGAGCGCGGGCCGCAGACCGACATCGAGAAGCTGCGCGTCGAGATCTACGACAAGGTCAATGCGCTGGGCATCGGCGCCCAGGGGCTCGGCGGGGTGACCACGGTGCTCGACGTCAAGATCGCTGAATGGCCGTGCCATGCCGCGGGCAAGCCGGTGGCGATGATCCCCAACTGCTCGGCGACGCGCCACGCCCACGTCACGCTCGACGGCTCGGGCCCGGCCTTCCTCGAGACGCCGAAGCTCGACGAGTGGCCCGACGTCACCTGGACGCCGGACAAGGCCGCCAAGCGCGTCAACCTCGACACGCTGACGGCGGAGGAAGTGCAGTCGTGGAAGCACGGCGACCGCCTGCTGCTCAACGGCAGGATGCTCACCGGCCGCGACGCGGCGCACAAGCGCATCCAGGACATGCTGGCCAAGGGCGAGGCGCTGCCGGTCGATTTCCGCGGCCGCTCGATCTACTATGTCGGCCCGGTCGACCCGGTGATGGGCGAGGTCGTCGGCCCGGCCGGCCCGACCACGGCGACCCGGATGGACAAGTTCACCGACATGATGCTCGACCTCGGGCTGCTGACCATGATCGGCAAGGCCGAGCGCGGGCAGGGCGCGACCCAGGTGATCGCCAAGCACAAGGTCGCCTACCTGATGGCGGTCGGCGGCGCGGCCTACCTCGTCGCCCGCGCCATCCGCGAGGCCAAGGTGCTCGCCTTCGAGGACCTCGGCATGGAGGCGATCTACGAGTTCACCGTCGAGGACATGCCGGTGACCGTGGCGGTCGATGCCGAGGGCAACAACGTCCACCAGCTCGCCCCGCTGGTCTGGAAGGAGCGCATCGCCAAGGAAGGGCTGCACGCCTGACCTCGATGTGACCGCCATCCCGATCTGGCTGATCGCCACGCTCTGCGCGGCGGTGTTCAATTCGTGGCGCACCGCCGTGCAGCAGAGCGTACGCTCGCAGCTCTCGGTCAACGGAGCCGGGCTGGTGCGCTATTTCTACGGGCTGCCGGTGGCGATCGCGCTGCTCGCCGCCTGGTGCCTGATCCGGGGCGAGGGCCTGCCGAGCTTCGACGCGCCGCTGATCGGCTGGGCGCTGGCCGGCGGCTTCGCCCAGATCCTCGGCACCAACCTGCTGCTGCTGGCCTTCTCCTACCACAACTACGTCGCCGGGACGGCCTATTCGAAGACCGAGGCGATCCAGGGAGCGATCCTCTCCTTCGTGCTGCTGCATGAGCGGCTGTCGTGGGTCTCGTGGGCGGGCATCGCCGTCGGCGTCGTCGGGGTGCTCTACCTGGCCGGCGGTGGCAAGCGGCTGCGCGCCCTCGACGTGGTCCAGCCTGCCGCGCTCTGCGGGTTGGGGGCCGGGCTCGGCTATACGATGACCTCGATCTTCGTGAAGCTGGCGACGCGCGAGGTTCATGCGCCGGACCTGATCCTGGCCGCGCTGTTCGTGCTGGTCGTGGTCCAGGCCGGGCAGGTGCTGATGCAGGGCGCCTATGTGCTGCTGCGCGAGCGCGGCGAGATGACGCGGGTGCTGAAGAGCTGGCGCACCTCCGCCCAAGTCGGCCTGCTCGCCAGTCTGGGCTCGGCCGGCTGGTTCACCGGCTTCGCGCTGGCCCCGGTCGCGCTCGTCCGCACGGTGGGCCAGGTCGAGGTGTTCTTCACCCTGGGCTTCGGCCACCTCTACCTGCGCGAGGCGGTCAAGCGGCACGAGGTGATCGCGCTGCTGTGCGTGGCGATCGGTGTGGCGCTGGCGCTGGCGGGATCGCTTTGATTCGGCGTCGATCATCGCCTAGGCTGACGTCATGGCGATTACGCTGCTCTTCTTCCTCGGCATCGGCAACTTCGCGATGCACAAGGCCGTCCTGGAAAGCCGCCATGCGCTGCTCGGCCGCACCCCGTGGTTCGTCCACCTGCTCGGCGGCGGCGGCAAGTTCGGCCTCGGCGTGGAATTCCTCGTCCTGCTCGGCGCGATGCTGATGGTCGCAGATGGATCGGCCGGCTGGGCCTGGGGCTATGCGCTCTATTCGGCGGCCAACGGCGTCGCGGCGTGGATGATCCTGTCGAATCGCGTCTGAAAGGCGGGAACCGGACAGCGTCCGGGGCGCTCTGGGCCTCATGCACCTGAATCCGCTCACCTGGCTTTGCGTCAATGCCGCCAGCGGCAGCAACGACGCCGCTGCCGTGCGCGGCGTGACGCAGGCCCTGGAGGCAGCGGGGGCTCCTCCGCGGCGCGTCCTGGACATCCCCGCGCACGGCCTGCCGACCCGACGGGAACTGACCGAAGCCGGCGTCGGCCTGCTCGCGATCTTCACCGGGGACGGCACGGTCAATGCCGTGGTCACCACGCTCGAAGGCTGGGGCGGCAAGATCCTGGTCCTCCCTGGCGGGACCGCCAACCTTCTCGCGCGGGCCTTGCACGGCGAGCGTGACACCGCGCAGATTCTGGCGGACCGCTCGGCGCTGCACCCGGTCCGCCGTCCGTGCATCCGCACCAGCCGGGGCACCGCGCTGATCGAGCTCCTGGCCGGGCCGGGCGCGACCTGGAGCGACGTGCGCGAGGACTTGCGCGAGGGCAACCTGCCCGGTGTCGCGGCGAGCTCGCTCTCGGCGATCCGGCAGAGCATGGCCGGGCCGATGGTGACGATCGCCGAGCCGCCCCTCGGTCGCCGCGAAGGCTATGCGGGCGTTCGGCTGGAGGTGGGGGAGGAGGACATGCTGGTCGAAGGTTATGGCTCGGAGACCATCGCCGACTATCTGCTGCACGGCCTGGCGTTGTTGCGGCGCGACTATCGGCAAGGGCCGCACGAAGACCTCGGCGCCGTGCGCGAGGTGCTGTGCCGTTCGCACGGCGGTGCGCCGATCGAACTGATGATCGATGGCGAACGGCAGACCGGCGGCGCCGAAGAGCGGTTTTCGCTTGCGCGGTTGGCGGTCGATCTGCTTGCCAGCGCAAGATGACCGTGCCGCTCACCCTCTTCCACCTCAGCGACATCCATTTCGGGCTGGAAGACCGCACCGCGCTCGAGTGGGTCGAACGCTGCATCGAGACCGAGCAGCCCGCCGCGATCTGCATCACCGGCGATCTGACGATGCGCGCGCGCCACCGTGAGTACCGCGCCGCCTCGGCCTGGGTCTCGGCGCTGGGGCCGCCGGTGACGGTCGAAGTGGGCAATCATGACATGCCCTATTTCAACCTGATCGAACGCTTCACCGATCCTTATCGCCGCTACCGGGCGATCGAGACGCTGCTCGAGCGCCAGCTCGACCTGCCCGGCGTGGCGATCGTTCCCCTGAAGACCGTGACCCGCGCGCAGTGGCGCTTTCCCTGGTCGAACGGCTGGGTGACCGGGCGGGCCCTGGCCGAGACGCTGGCGGCGATCGATGCCGTGCCGGTGGGCAAGCGGGTGATCGTCACCGCGCATCATCCGCTCACCGAGCGCAGCCCCAGGGGCAAGCGGCTGACCATCAACGGCACCGAGGCGATGGAAGCCCTGGCGAGCAGGGGCATTCTCGCGATCCTGACCGGGCACGTCCACGACGCCTTCGACATCGAGCAGGCGACCGCCAGGGGCCCGCTACGGATGATCGGCGCGGGCACCCTGTCGAAGCGCGTGCGTTCGACTCCGCCGAGCTTCAACGAGCTGACGATCGATGCCGGCGGGATCAGGGTCCGCGTCCGCAATCTCGAGAAAGTACCGACCGCGCAGATGCAGATCGACGAGGTCCCCGCCAACGCCTTGCCGCCGCGCGAGCCCGGCGACCCGGTGGCCCCGGTCGCCGCGGTGCCGGCAGAGGATCCGCCGGTTCACTGAGCCTGCTTCGCTTGCGTAAAGCGCCACTCTTTCCTTAGCGTCGCAGGCCCTCGCGCCAGCGTTGTTCGGCGCGGCGTTCGACCGCCTGGAACAGCGCGTCGAGGTCCTCACGGCTGACGTCGAGCACTTCGTCCCACTCTTCCAGCACGGCGTCGAGATCGGCGACAGCATAGCTGCCCGCCCAGCGCGTCGGGGTCTGGGGCGGGGCCGCGTGGTGCGGCCAGGCGTGGCCGGTCAGGTTGTTGTAGGCCCAGGCGACCGCCAGCAGGCCGATGAGGTTGAGCCCCAGCGGCAGGACCAGCCCGAGCGGGCCTTGCGCCGCCAGGGCCGGGCCGGGCAGCGCCCCGAGCAGGGCGCAAGCACCGCCGGGCGGATGGAGGCAGCGGGCCAGGCTCATCGCCCCGATCGCCGCGCCCACTGCGACGGCGGCGGCGAGCAGCGGCACCGGGATGAGGTGCGCGCAGGCGAGGCCGACCACGATCGAGATCAGGCTGCCGCCGATCACCGGCCAGGGCTGGGCCAGCGGGCTGGCGGGCAGGGCGAAGACCAGCACGGCCGAGGCGCCGATCGGGGCGACCAGCCAGGGCAGGACGGGCAGGCTGCCCAGCAGGATTCGGGTGATCAGCGCGGCCACGGCGATGGCCAGCGAAGCGCCGACCGCGCCGCGGAGCCAGCCGAGCCGGCCGGTCGCCCGGCTCGCAGCCCGCACCATCAGGCGATAGGGCATGGAAATTCCGACAGGGTGGAATGAAAAAGGGGCCAGCCTGAGCCGACCCCTTCTTCCGAATTGCAGTCCGGCGAAGCTTAGCGCTTCGAGAACTGGAAGCTCTTGCGGGCCTTGGCCTTGCCGTACTTCTTGCGCTCCACGACGCGGGGGTCGCGGGTCAGGAAGCCGGCCGACTTGACTGCGCTGCGCAGCAGGGGCTCGAACTTGCTGAGCGCCTGGGCGATGCCGTGCTTGACCGCGCCGGCCTGGCCCGAGAGGCCGCCGCCCTTGACGGTGCAGACGACGTCATAGGCGCCCGAACGGTCGGCCACGTCGAAGACCTGGTTGATGACGAGGCGCAGGGTCGGACGCGCGAAGTAGACTTCCTGGTCGCGGCCGTTGACGGTGATCTTGCCCGAGCCGGGCTTGATCCATACGCGGGCGACGGCGTCCTTGCGGCGGCCGGTGGCATAGGCGCGGCCCTGGGCGTCGATTTCCTGCTCGCGGATCGGCGCGGCCGGACCGGTGCGGATGACGGGAGCCTGGACTTCGGCAGCAGCTTCGGGGGCGGCGGCAGGCGCGCCGGCGGCGAGCTGGCCGAGGTCGGCGAGATCGGAGACGGTGTTATCGGACATTATGCACCCACCTTGTTCTTGCGGTTGCGCGAAGCGACGTCGAGCGGCTGGGGCTGCGTGCCGCCGTGCGGATGCTCGGTCCCGGCATAGAGATGCAGCGCGCGCATCTGGTCGCGGCCCAGCGGTCCGCGGGGAATCATGCGCTCGACGGCCTTCTCGAGGACGCGCTCGGGGAAGCGGCCGTCGAGGACCTTCGCCGCGGTGATCTCCTTGATCCCGCCGGCGTAGCCGGTGTGCTTGTAGTAGACCTTGTTGGCGCGCTTGTTGCCCGTCAGCCGCACCTTGTCGGCATTGACGACGACGACATGGTCGCCGCAATCGACGTGCGGGGTGAAGCTCGGCTTGTGCTTGCCGCGCAGGATGTTGGCGATGATCACCGCGAGGCGGCCGACCACCAGGCCGTCGGCATCGATGAGATGCCAGTTCTTTTCCACCTCGGCCGGCTTGATCGACCGGGTGACCTTGCTGAGCGCCTTCATGGCCACTCCTTCCTTGTTAGAAGGGTCATTCCCTAATGAACTGCACCGCGAACGGAGTCCCGCCCCACGGAGAAGGCGGCGCTCTGCTGGATTGTCATCGGAAAGTCAACCAATCCGCGGGTTTTCGTGGAGGTATAATAATACCGCAACCTTATTCGCCCAGCGCCCCGAGCCAGGCGGCGGTGGCGGGAGCCGCGCCGTCGCAGTGCCAGCCGAGGATCGCCGGCTCTTCGTAGGGGTGGAGCTCGGCCAGCTTCGCGGTCAGTTCCGGCAACCGCGCGGCGTTGGTCTTGAACAGGGCGCCGACCTCGGTTTCGTCGCCGCGCTCGCCCTGCCAGACATAGAGCGAGCGCATCGGCGGCAGGATGTTGGCGCAGGCGATCAGCCCGGCCTCGAGCAGGATGGCGGCCGCGTCCGCCGCGGCATCGGCATCGGGGAACGGGCACCAGACCAGGGCCGGCCCGGGAAGCGCGGTCATGCGCGGCGGCCCGGGGCGGGCCGGGGGCGCCCGAGGGCGTGAGCTCCCCAGGTCGTGGCCGCCAGCAGCAGCGCTCCGACCAACTGGTGGAGCACGGCGATCCACAGGTTCACCCCGGTCATGACCGTGGCGATGCCGAGCAGGACCTGGAGGCCGAAGGCGCTGTGGACCGCGATCGATGCCGGGCGCCGGTCGCGGCGGCGCAGCTTGCGGCCCATCACGACGAGCACCGCGACCACCGCCCAGGCCCACCAGCGGTGAATGAAGTGGATCAGGAAGGGATCGTTGAGCAGCGCGTGCCCGGCGCCTTGCGACCAGTCGATGCCGGAGGGGACCAGGCGGTCGTTCATCAGCGGCCAGTCCCGGGCGACGTAGCCCGCCCGCAATCCGGCGACGAGCGCGCCGAAGAACAACTGGACCGCCAGCATGCCGAGCGCGAGCGCCGCGAAGCCGGTCAGCCGCGAGCGCCCCTCGCCCCGCGCCAGGGCGCGCAGGTCGAGCGCGGTCCAGACCAGCCCGCCCAGGGTGACCAGGGCCACCAGCAGGTGCGCGGCCAGGCGGAAGTGGCTCACCTTGACGTCATGGGTCAGGCCCGAGGAGACCATCCACCAGCCCACCGCGCCTTGCAGCCCGCCCAGCGCGAGCAGCGCCACCAGCCGCGGCTTGTAGCCCGCGGGGATCGCGCCCTTGAGCCAGTACCAGGCCAGCGGCAGGGCGAAGGCCACGCCGATCAGCCGCGCCAGCAGGCGGTGGACCCATTCCCAGAAGAAGATGAACTTGTAGTCCGCCAGGGTCATGCCGGCGGGGCCGTTGACCTCGGTATATTGGGGGATCTGCTTGTAGCCTTCGAAGGCGGCCTGCCACTGCGCCTCGGTCAAGGGGGGCAGGGCGCCCGAAACCGGCTTCCATTCGGTGATCGACAGCCCGCTCTCGGTCAGGCGCGTGATCCCGCCGACCACCACGATCCCCACGACCATGGCGGCGACGAAGTAGAGCCAGCGGGCCAGGGCGAGGGGCCTTGCGCGCGCCGGGGCCGAAGGTTCCGCGAATTCCGCTGCTTGCGCCGTCATGCGCGCATCCCTGCGGCGCGGGCAGGCAAAGCGCAAGCGCATTCGGGAACGCCGATGGCCGTGATGGGTTGATTGATGTTACAACATTACATAATGGGGTGGCCATGCGCGACGCGGTACTTGCGATTCGGAACCGGCTGGACAGGATGGGCATGATGCTGTCCGGCCTGTGCGCGGTGCATTGCCTGCTTGGCCTCCTGCTGGTCTCGGTGCTCGGCCTGGGCGGCGGCATCCTGCTCGCGCCGGAAGTCCACGAGATCGGCCTGGCGCTGGCGGTGGGCATCGGCGTGCTGACGCTGGGGCTGGGCGCCTTGCGCCACGGCAGGACCGGCCCGCTGCTGATCGGCGGCGCGGGAATCGCGCTGATGGCCGGCGCCCTGATGGTTCCGCACGGCCCGGGCGAGGCGGCGCTGACGATCGTCGGGGTGGCGCTGGTCGCCCTCGCGCATATCCGGAACTTGCGCCACGCCGCCTGAGCGCTAGAGCGCTCCACGATGCCCGCTGAAATTTCCCTGACCGTCAACGGCGAGCCCCGCCGCATCGCCGCGGGCGCGACGATCGCCGCGCTCGTCGCCGGCCTCGAGCTGAACCCGCTCAAGGTCGCGGTCGAGCGCAATGCCGAGATCGTCCCGCGCTCCACGCTCGGCGATGTCGTGCTGGCCGAGGGCGACGTGCTGGAGATCGTCCATTTCGTCGGCGGAGGAGACCACCCGATCATGACCGATACCGATAGTTGGACCGTCGCCGGCCGCACCTTCCGCTCGCGGCTGATCGTCGGCACCGGCAAGTACAAGGACTTTGCCCAGAACGCCGCGGCCGTCGCGGCCTCGGGCGCGGAGATCGTCACGGTCGCGGTGCGCCGGGTCAACGTCAGCGACCCCAAGGCGCCGATGCTGACCGACTTCATCGACCCCCGGAAGATCACCTACCTGCCCAACACTGCGGGCTGCTTCACCGCCGAGGAAGCGATTCGCACCCTGCGCCTGGCGCGCGAGGCGGGCGGCTGGGACCTGGTGAAGCTGGAAGTGCTGGGCGAGGCGCGCACGCTCTACCCCGACATGCGCGAGACGCTGAAAGCCTGCGAGACCCTGGCGAACGAGGGCTTCCTGCCGATGGTCTACTGCGTCGACGATCCGATCGCGGCCAAGCAGCTCGAAAGCGCCGGGGCGGTCGCGGTCATGCCGCTCGGCGCGCCGATCGGCTCGGGCCTCGGCATCCAGAACCGCGTGACGATCCGCCTGATCGTCGAGGGCGCTTCGGTGCCGGTCCTGGTCGATGCCGGGGTCGGCACGGCGAGCGATGCTGCGGTGGGCATGGAGCTCGGCTGCGACGGCATCCTCATGAACACCGCCATCGCCGAGGCCAAGGACCCGATCCGCATGGCCCGCGCGATGAAGCTGGCGGTCGAGGCCGGGCGCGACGCCTATCTCTCGGGCCGGATGCAGACGCGCAAGTACGCCGATCCTTCCAGCCCGCTGGCCGGGCTGATCTGAACGCGGTTTTTCTCGCACCAAGCCACGAAGACCAAGGCGGCGAAGCCCCTCCCTTCCAGCTTGGCTGGATGGAAGCAATCCTTCTCGAAAAGCCGCAACCCCTTCGTGTCTTCGTGGCTTGGTGCGAGCATCCTCCTCCTCGACGCCGCCCGGCGAGAATCGACGCCATGGTTAACGGCTTGATAACCAGATTGTGGTGATCTGCTCTCGATAGGGGGCACATCGTCATGTCGAATACCGGGACCGCCACGCTGACCATCGCCGAACTCCGCGAGTTCGCCAGCTTCACCTCGTGCGAGCAGCGCTACATCAAGCGCAGCCTCGATGTCGGCCTCGGTCGGCAGGACGCCTTCAAGCTCTGGGCGCGCGATGCGGACGAGACCGCCTCGATCCGCAGCCAGTACGTCGTCTACCAGGAGCTCAAGGCCCTCCGCGGCGAAATGCCGAGCGAGACCGGGTTCGAGGCGCTCGAGGCCTTCCTCGGCAAGCTGGTGCGCGTGGCCGCCTTCGATCTCGCCCAGGAACGCCTGAGCGGCTTCTCGGCCTTCCGCTTCCTCTACGAGCGCCTGCTCGGCCCTGAAATCCGTCCCTGGCTGCCGAGCGCCTTCTGCGCCGCCGCCGCCCTGCCGCAAATCCGCCCGGACCGCCGCAAGGGCCTGCTCCAGTCGCTGAGCGAAGCCGCCGCGACCGCCCCCGGCTGGTCGACCCGCGCGCCGAGCTTCTATCCCGAGTGGGTAGAGAAGGAAGCGGCTTAATCTGGTCGCTTCAGTCGCTTAGCACATGAACGTGCCCTTCGTTCCGCCATCCGAGTGCGTCCAGACGTGGGCTGAGGACAAGCGGGACTGCCTGCTCTGGCAGGCATATTGCCTGCAGCAATTCGCGCAGATTGAGCAAGAGGTGGCACTCACCCTTGATTGCTTGGATCACGCAGGAGAAGGCGATGCGACCAAGAGACTGGGTGCACTGCTCGGCATCCTCCAGCGGTCCGATGACAAGATCAGCAAGAAACTGGTGCTACTTCTGACGGGGTGGGCCAAGCGCAAAGTGTCCAGAAACATGTTCGCACACGGGACCATGCATGTCCTTCAGGCGGAAGACGGAACTCGCGTTGCGGTCGTGCGCCATATCGGTGCCGCACCGGTTTATGACTATGCTGATCGCATGTGGTTTGCCGAAGAACGTACCGTCTTTCTCACTGGCTTGCGCCGCGAAGCCCAATCAATCACCGATCGCTTACGAAGCCTGCGAGCGAACGTCAGCTTGATGAGCACGCTGAAAGCCTAAGCCTTGTACAACCCGTCCAGCCGCGCGCCGTAGCGCTCCTTGAGCTTGTGCCGGCGAATCTTCAGGCTTGGGGTCATTTCCTCGTTCTCGATGCCGAAGGCCTCGTCGGCGAAGGCGAACTGGCGGACCTTCTCGATCACCGAGAGGTCCACGTTCACCCGGTCGATCGCCGCGCGGATCGCCGAGCGGAAGGCGGGGAGGTCCTGGAGCGCGGCGAAGTCGAACTTCTCGCCCTGTCGCCGCGCCCATTCGAGCGCCCATTCCGCGTCGGGGACGATCAGGCCGACGATGTAGGGCCGCTTGTCGCCGATCACCATGGCCTGGGCGATCTCGGGCTGGAGCGTCAGCATGCCCTCGATCTTCTGGGGCGAGACGTTGTCGCCCTTGTCGTTGACGATCATGTCCTTCTTGCGGTCGGTGATCACGATCCGCCCGGCCGCGTCCATGTGGCCGATGTCGCCGGTGTGGAGCCAGGTTCCGGTGTCGTCGGCCTGCAGCGCGAGCGCGGTCTGGACCTCGTTGCGCCAGTAGCCGTGCATGACCAGCTCGCCCTGGACCAGGATCTCGCCGTCCCCGGCGAACCTGACCGTCACGCCGTGCAAGGGCGGGCCGACGGTGTCCATCTTGAGGCCGGCCTTCGGGCGGTTGCAGCTGATCACCGGGCCGCTTTCGGTCTGGCCGTAGCCCTGCAGCAGGGTCATCCCCATCGCGTCGAAGAACACCCCGATGTCGGGGTTGAGCGGCGCCCCGCCCGAGACCAGCGCCTTCATCCGCCCGCCGAACCGCGCGCGAATCTTGGGGCGCAGCGTGCGCTCGAGGATCAGGTCCATCGGCTTGTCGCGCAGGCGCTTGCGCCCCGCCGCCTCGCGCGCGCCGATCGCCAGGGCGCGGTCCATCAGGTAATTGGCGAAGCGGCCCTGCTTCTCGACCTGCTTCATGATCCGCGTGCGCAGCACCTCGAACAGGCGCGGCACGACCACCATCACGGTCGGGCGGACTTCCTCGATATTGCTGGCGAGCTTCTCCAGCCCTTCGGCATAATAGATCTGCCCGCCCACCGCGACCGGCAGGAACTGCCCGCCGGTATGCTCGTAGGCGTGGCTCAGCGGCAGGAACGAGAGGAACGTCTCGTCGTCGTCGAGCCCGAAGTCCTCCGCCAGGATCCGCGCGCAGCCCGCGACGTTGAGCAGGATCGCACCGTGGTGCTGCTGCACCCCGCGGGGAGCCCCGCCCGTCCCGCTGGTATAGATGATGCAGGCCAGGTCGGCGCGGCCGATCCCGGCGATCCGGGCTTCGACCGCCGCCCGGGCCGCGACCGGGTCGCCCACCAGCAAGTCGCTCCAGTTGCGGAACTCGACCGCCCCGTTCTGCGCCGACTTCAGCGGATCGATGCCGATCACGTGGCGCACGCCGTTGGTGGTGAGCACCGCGGGGAGCAGGGGCTTCGCCAGCTTCTCGGTCGATACGATCACCGCGCTGGCGTCGGAATTCTCCAGGATGTGGCGATGATCGCGTTCGGTATTGGTCGTATAGGCGGGGACGGTGATGCAGCCCGCGGCCATGATCGCGAGGTCGGCGATGGCCCATTCGGGGCGGTTTTCGGAGACCAGCACGACACGGTCGCCCTGCTTGAGGCCCAGGCCGCGCAGCCCTTCGGCGAACAGACAGACCTGGCGGGCGGCTTCGGCCCAGCTCAGGGACTGCCAGATCCCCTCGTGCTTCGCCCAGAGGAACGGACGCTCACCCCTGATCGCGGCGCGCTTGAGGAACAGTGCGACGAGATTGGCGGTTGAATCGATGTCCGATAGCTGCACCCCGATTAGCCCCTAGCAATCCACCCCACTGGCAATCGGTCTAGGGCCGGTTTTCCGCAGCGGCAAGTCGTTCGGAAGCCGCGACTATTCCGAAATCGGCCGGCCTTCGCTGCGCGGGTCGGCCGCGCCGGCCAGGCGCCCCTCGACCACTTCGACGGCATTGGCCTTGAGCGGCATCGCCCGCGCCGCGATCCGCGCGTGCCCCAGCGCCTGGAGCGCCGGGATCATCCGCTCCAGCGCGCTGCCCTGCTCGACGATCAGCGAGTCGCCCTGCACGAACAGGACGGGCTGGGCGATCGCTTCCTGCGCGGAGAGCTTCCAGTCGATCACGGCGACGATGGCCTTGGCGACCTGGGCGGGGATCGTCGCGCCGCCCGCCGCGCCGATCGCCAGGCGCAGCTTGCCGGCGGGGTCGAAGACCAGGGTCGGGCTCATCGAGCTGCGCGGGCGCTTGCCGCCCTCGACCCGGTTGGCCACGGCCTTGCCGTCCTGCTCGGGGGCCATGTCGAAATCGGTCAGCTCGTTGTTGAGGTAGTAGCCGCCGACCACCAGGCCCGAGCCGAAGGCGCTCTCGATCGTCGAGGTATAGCTGACCGTGTTGCCCGCCCGGTCGATCGCGACGAAGTGCGAGGTGCCGTTCTCGGGCTGCGGCGCCGGGTCTGCGCGCGACAGCGCCGCCGCGCCGGGCGGCGTCCCCGCCGTGACCAGGGCGTTCGTCCTGGCCGGGTCGATCAGCGTCGAGCGCCGGGCGAGGTAGGCGGGATCGGTCAGGCCGGCGAGCGGCACGGCGACGAAGTCGGGATCCGCCAGGTATCTGGCGCGGTCGGCATAGGCCAGGCGCAGCGATTCGCCGAGCAGGTGCCAGGCGACCGGCGATGCCTTGCCGAGCCTGCGCATGTTGAAGCGCTCGAGCTGCTTGAGCGTGGCGAAGACCGTCGTCGCGCCCGAAGAGGGCGGGCCCATCCCGCAAATCCGGTAGCGGCGATAGGTGCCGCAGACCGGCGGGCGGTCCTTGGCGCGGTAGGTTCTTAGATCCTGCGTCGTCATCGCGGCGGGACGCGGCGTGTCGATCGTCACGAGGCGCTGGAGGGTCAGCCCGTTGAGGTCGCGATAGAAGGCGTAAGGCCCGCTCTGCGCGATCGCTTCCAGGGTTCGGGCCAGGTCGGGATTGCGCACCGCCGTGCCGGCAGCCGCGGGCGTGCCGGCGGCATCGTAGAACAGCGCCTGGCCCGCAGGGCTGCGCGCTGCCGAAGCGCGCGAGCTGGTCAACGCCTGATTGAGCCGAGCGGTCACCGTCCAGCCGTCGCGGGCCAGGCGGATCGCCGGCTCGAACAGCCTGGCCCACGGCAGCTTGCCGTGCTTCGCGTGGGCTTCGGCGGCGAGCGCGATGTTGCCCGGCACGCCGATCGACAGTCCGCTCAGCACGGCCTGGCGGAAGGGCAGGGGCGTGCCGTCGGGGCCCAGGAACCACTGCGGCGTCGCGCCCGCGGGCGCGGTCTCGCGGCCGTCGATCGTCGCGACATGGCCGGCCGCATCGCTGGTGACGTAGAAGCCGCCGCCGCCGATGCCCGAGCTTTGCGGCTCGACCACGCCCAGCGCCAGCATCGTCGCGATCGCGGCGTCGGTCGCGCTGCCCCCGGCGCGGAGCATCTCGGCTCCGGCTTCGGCGGCGCGGGGATCGGCGGCGCTGACCATGCCCTTGGCGAAGACCTGCGGCGCGCGGGCCTCGCGGGCGAGGGCCGGAGTCGGGAGCAGCAGAGCTGCCAGAAACAGGAAAAGAGAATTCTCGCACGAAGCCGCGAAGCCACGAAGAGACAGTGCCTGCGGCGCAGCCGCTCTCCTCCCGCCGACGTCGCGCAATGGGCGCTCATCGGTCGGCTGGGCACGCCTTCTTCGTGGCTTCGCGGCTTCGTGCGGGACGAAAAGGTTCAGGCGCGCGGTCATGGACCGAAAGCTATTCACTCCCCACCGCTTCGGCAATGGAGGCGAAGCCGTCGCGGCGCATCAGGGTTTCGAGGCCCCGGGTGATCTTCCGCGCGATCCCGGGCCCTTCGTAGACCATCGCGCTGTAGACCTGGACCAGGCTGGCTCCGGCGCGGATCCGCGCCCAGGCGTGCTCGGCCGTGGCGATCCCGCCGACCCCGATCAGCGGCACCGCCCCGCCGGTTTCCTTGCGGAAGTCGCGCAGGCGCTGCTGGGCCAGGTCGCGCAGGGGGGCTCCGGAGAGGCCGCCGGTCTCGCCGGCATGGCGGGACTGCAGCGGCGGCCGGTTGATCGTGGTGTTGGAGACGATCAGCGCGCCCAGGCTCTTGTCGATGGCGATGCGGCTGATCGCCTCGATATCGGCAGGCTCGAGATCGGGGGCGACCTTCAGGAACACGGGCGGGCCGCCCGCGCCGCGCGCCTCAAGCACCGCATCGAGCAGGGCGGCCAGCGCGCCTTCGTCCTGCAGAGCGCGCAGGCCGGGGGTATTGGGGCTGGAGACGTTGACGGTCAGATAGGTCGAGAGCGGCGCCATCAGCCGGGCCATGGTCGCATAGTCGGCCACGCGATCGGCCGAATCCTTGTTGGCGCCGATGTTGATGCCGAGCACGCCCGGTTTCCCGTGGCGGAGCGCCAGGCGCGCGACCGCCTCGGCCGCGCCGCCGTTGTTGAAGCCCATGCGGTTGATCACCGCCTCGTCCTCGGCCAGGCGGAACAGGCGCGGCTTGGGATTGCCGGCCTGGGGCAGGGGGGTGATCGAGCCGACCTCGACGAAGCCGAAGCCCAGCCCGAGCAGCGCGTCGGGCGCATCGCCGTCCTTGTCGAAGCCCGCGGCCATGCCGACCGGATTGGGAAAGTCGATTCCCGCCACGCGGCTGGCCAGCGGCCCCCCCGGCTTGGCCGGGCGGCCGAACGGCGAGAGCTTGAGCGCGGCAAGCGCGAGGCCGTGAGCGGTTTCGGCGTCGAGGCCGAACAGGGCGGGGCGGAGCAACGGGTAGAGCATCGCGTTTCGCTATGGCCTCGCCGGGCCGCGCTGTCGATGCGTCGGCAGCCTGCTCCGCTGCAGTGCGATGTGGCGCAAGGGCAACACTTTGGCCACCTGAGAATCATTCGTAGCAACTGTCGAATCCATACAATTCATGGCGGTAGACCCGCCATAGAGGGGCAGTGCGACCCGAAGGGCTCGTTGCATTTGCGCACGAGTTCTCGACTTTGAAGGCGGCTCTCCCCTTGGGAGAGCCGCCCTTTTTTGTTGCGGCGCAGTATTTTGGCGTTGAATCCGCGCTTTCGCATCCCTAGGTGAAATCGGAACGAATCACTCTGATTTGCGAACGGTTCTCAAGATGCGCCTTTCTTCCATGGCCGATTACGCCGTCGTCACCATGTCCGCCGCTTCGCGGCACTGCGGCGGCGCGCGGGTTTCCGCGGGCCAGCTCGCCGAAGAGACCGGCCTGCCCGCGCCGACCGTGCAGAAGCTGGTCAGCCGCCTGACCGCCGCCGGCCTGCTGCGCTCGACCCGCGGGGTCGGCGGCGGGCTCAAGCTGGCCCGCCCGGCCGCGGCGATCACGCTGGCCGACATCGTCGAGGCGGTCGAAGGCCCGATCGCGCTGACCGCCTGCTGCGAGAATGGCCGCCACGATTGCACGCTCGAATCGGCCTGTTCGGTCCGCCCGCACTGGGGCGTGGTCAACCAGGCCCTGCGCGGGGCGCTTGCCGAAGTGCCGCTGACGCAGCTCGCGGGCCATGCGGTGGAGGTGCCGGCATGATCTTGGTTCACGCGGAGACGCGGAGGCGCGGAGCCGAAAAGGCATTTCGCGCAGGGCGGCTTTTCCCGCCGCAGGCTCTCCATCCATTGTCTTTGCAGAACGCGGGCGGCTTCGCCGCAAGCATTTCTTTGCGTGCTCTCCGCGGCTCCGCGCCTCCGCGTGAATCCGTTTTTTCCTTCGGGGCTGGCGCATGACCGAGCAAACCGCACTCCGTGACCAGGCCGCCCACGATGCCGCGGCGCGCGTCGCCGACTACGAGCACGGCTGGTCCGCCGACATCGCCACCGAGTTCGCCCCCAAGGGGCTGAACGAGGACACCGTCCGCTTCATCTCGGCCAAGAAGGACGAGCCGGAATGGATGCTCGACCTGCGGCTCAAGGCCTTCCGGCTGTGGCAGACGCTGACCCCGCCCGACTGGGCCAAGCTCAACGTCCCGCCGATCGACTACCAGGACGCCTATTACTACGCCGCGCCCAAGGCCAAGCCGAAGCTGGAAAGCCTCGACGAGGTCGATCCCGAGATCCTGCGGGTCTACGAGAAGCTCGGCATCTCGCTCGAGGAGCAGAAGGTGCTCGCCGGCGTGGAAGGCGCGCGCAAGGTCGCGGTCGATGCGGTGTTCGATTCGGTCTCGGTGGCCACGACCTTCCGCAAGGAGCTGGAGCAGGCCGGGGTCATCTTCCGCTCGATCTCCGAGGCGATCCGCGAATATCCCGAGCTGGTCAGGAAGTGGCTCGGCCGCGTCGTGCCGATGCACGACAACTACTTCGCCGCGCTCAACCAGGCGGTCTTTTCCGACGGGACCTTCGTCTACGTGCCCGAAGGCACGCGCTGCCCGATGGAGCTGTCGACCTATTTCCGCATCAATGCCGAGAACACCGGCCAGTTCGAACGTACCCTGATCGTCGCCGACAAGGGGAGCTACGTGAGCTACCTGGAGGGCTGTACCGCTCCCCAGCGCGACGAGAACCAGCTCCACGCCGCGGTGGTCGAGCTCGTCGCGCTCGACGATGCCGAGATCAAGTATTCGACCGTGCAGAACTGGTATCCCGGCGATGCCGAGGGCAAGGGCGGCATCTACAACTTCGTCACCAAGCGCGCACTGTGCCAGGGCGCGCGCAGCAAGGTGAGCTGGACCCAGGTCGAGACCGGCAGCGCGATCACCTGGAAGTACCCCTCCTGCGTCCTCAACGGCCAGGATTCGGTCGGCGAGTTCTATTCGGTCGCGGTGACCAACAATTACCAGCAGGCCGATACCGGCACCAAGATGATCCACAACGGTGCGGGCAGCCGCTCGACGATCGTTTCCAAGGGCATCTCGGCGGGCAAGAGCAACAACACCTACCGCGGCCTGGTCCGCGTCGGCGCGAATGCCGAGGGCGTGCGCAACTTCACCCAGTGCGATTCGCTGCTGTTGGGCGGCGATTGCGGGGCGCACACCGTGCCCTATATCGAGGTGCGCAATCCTAGCGCGCAGATCGAGCACGAGGCGACCACCAGCAAGATCAGCGACGACCAGTTGTTCTACGCCCAGCAGCGCGGGCTCGGGACCGAAGAGGCCGTGGCGCTGATCGTCAACGGTTTCGCCAAGGAAGTGCTGCAGCAACTGCCGATGGAGTTCGCGGTCGAGGCGCAGAAGCTGCTGGGGATTTCGCTGGAAGGTTCGGTCGGATGATCGAGACGCTGGACAAAGGCGTCGACCCGACCTCCCCTCCCCTTCAGGGGAGGGGCCGGGGGTGGGGCCTGTCGCGCGAAAAGCTGACCGAGTTGAAAAAGCGCGCCCGCGAGATGCGCAATAACCCAACCGAGCCGGAAAAGCGCCTGTGGCGGCATCTTTCGAACGGGCAGCTCGACGGGTTCAAGTTCCGGCGACAGGAAGTCATCGGACGCGTCATCGTCGATTTCTATTGCCCCGCTGCGAAGTTCGTCATCGAGGTCGATGGGGAAACCCACGCCGATGTCGAGCGTGACCGGCGCCGCGATGCTTACCTCGGCGGGTTCGGCCTCTCCGTGCTCCACGTCACCAATCAGGATGTGATGCGCAATATCGAAGGGGTGATTATGCTTGTCTCGCAAGGTCTTGCCGACCGCGACAGGCCCCACCCCAACCCCTCCCCTGAAGGGGAGGGGCTTGAAGGATGACCATGCTCCAAATCGATAATCTCCAGGCGACCGTCGCCGACAAGCCGATCCTCAAGGGTCTCTCGCTCAGCATCAATTCGGGCGAGATCCACGCGATCATGGGCCCCAACGGCGCGGGCAAGTCGACGCTCGGCTATACGCTCGGCGGGCGGCCGGGCTATGAGGTCACCGGCGGCAGTGTGCGCTTCTCCCCCTATCGTCACCCCGGACTTGATCCGGGGTCCCGCTCTTCTTCGGGCGCCGCGCAGGAAGGCAGCGGGACCCCGGATCAAGTCCGGGGTGACGGAGAGTGGGTCGATTTGTTGGCCCTCGAACCGCACGAGCGCGCGGCGGCGGGGCTGTTCCTCGGCTTCCAGTATCCGGTCGAGATCCCCGGCGTGTCCTTCGTCCAGTTCCTGCGCGAGGCGGCCAATGCCCAGCGTGCGGGCCGCGGCGAGGAGCCGCTGTCGGGCGGCGAATTCCTCAAGCTGGCGCGCGAGAAGGCGGGGCTGCTCAAGCTCGACATGGACATGCTCAAGCGGCCGGTGAACGTCGGCTTCTCGGGCGGCGAGAAGAAGCGCGCCGAGATGGTCCAGATGGGCATCCTCGATCCCAGGTTCGCGATCCTCGACGAGACCGATTCGGGCCTCGACATCGACGCGCTGCGGATCGTCGGCGACGGGATCAACGCGATCATGCGCAAGCCCGACAAGGCGGTGCTGCTGATCACCCATTACCAGCGCCTGCTCGACTACGTGAAGCCGGACTTCGTCCACGTCCTGGCCGGCGGGCGGATCGTCAAGACCGGTGGCCCCGAACTGGCGCTGCAGCTCGAAGAGCAGGGCTACGAGGCGGTGGCGGCGTGATGCGCAGCATCCCTCCCTGCTTCCTTTGTGGCTTCGTGGTTTCGTGCGAGATTAGATTGTCGCGCACGAAGCCACAAAGACACGAAGAGGTCGTGCGGCCATGACCGTCGCGTCCCTTCCGACCCGTAAGAGCGAGGAGTACCGTTACGCGGACCTCGATGCGCTCGCCAAGCTCTGGCCGCTGCCGGAGCGTGAGCGGATCGCTGTGCCGGCCGGCGACAGCTTCGCGCGCGCGATCGTCCAGGAAGCGGGCGGGGTGACGCAGCTTTCGCTCGATCTCGCCAAGGGCGCGACGGCGGCGGTCCATGTGCTGAACGCGGGCGGCGACTATGGGCGGATCGAATTGGAGGTGACGCTGCGCGAGGGCGCCGATTTCACCCTTGGCGGGGCGCAGCTCGGGACGGCCAGCCAGAACCTCGAGATCGTCACCACGGTCACTCACGCTGAACCGGGCGCCACCTCGCGCCAGTTGGTGCGCTCGGTGTTGGGCGGGCAGGCTATCGGGACCTATCTCGGCAAGGTCGCTGTTTCACGTGGAGCAGTGGGCACCGACGCCGAGCAGTCGGTCCGCGCCATGCTGCTCGACCGCAGCGCCACGGCCAATGCCAAGCCCGAGCTCGAGATCTTCGCCGACGACGTGAAGTGCGCCCATGGCTGCGCCGTGGGCGAGCTCGACAAGAACGGCCTGTTCTACCTGCAGTCCCGCGGCCTGACCCCGCCGCAGGCCAAGCGCCTGATGCTCCAGGCCTTCATCGCCGAAGCCTTCGTCGGCGCTGCGGACGAGGCGCGGCTGTCCGCGCTCGCCCTGGCCAAGCTGGAGGCGATGCTGTGACCGGCTCTACCCAAACCCAAGCCCCGTTCGCATCGAGCGAAGTCGAGATGCCGCGCGCTGGTGTCTCGACTTCGCTCGACACGAACGGAAGTGTGGCGAAGGATTTTCCGGGCCTGTGGAATGCCGACGGCAGCCGCTGGCATTACCTCGATACCGGCGCGACCTCGCAGAAGCCGCAGGTCGTGGTCGATGCCGTGACCAAGGCGCTCGGCGCCGACTACGCCACGGTCCACCGCGGGGTCTATACCCGCTCGGCCGAGATGACGCTCGGCTACGAAGCCGCGCGGCGGCGGGTCGCGGGGTTCATCGGCGCGTGCGAGGACGAGATCGTCTTCACCCGCGGCGCGACCGAAGCGATAAACCTCGTCGCCTGGTCCTGGGGCCGGGCCCAACTCAAGGCCGGCGACCGGGTGCTGCTCTCGGTGCTGGAGCATCACTCGAACATCGTGCCGTGGCAATTGCTGCGCGATGCGATCGGGATCGAGATCGATGTCTGCCCGCTGACCGCGGACGGACGGATCGACCTCGACGCTGCCGAGCGCATGCTCACCCCGCAGCACAAGCTGGTCGCTTTCGCCCATGTCTCCAACGTGCTCGGCTCGGTGCTCGACGTGCGCCGCGCGGCGGACCTGGCCCATGCCGTCGGGGCCAAGCTGCTGATCGACGGCTGCCAGGCGGTGCCGCGGCTGCCGGTCGACGTCGCGGCGCTGGGCTGCGATTTTTACGTCTTTTCGGCGCACAAGCTCTACGGGCCGACCGGGATCGGCGCGCTGTGGGCGCGGGCCGAGCTGCTCGCTGACATGCCGCCGTGGCAAGGGGGCGGCTCGATGATCGACCGGGTGACCTTCGAGAAGACCACCTATGCCCCCGCCCCGACGCGGTTCGAGGCGGGCACGCCGGCGATCGTCGAGGCGCTGGGGATGGCGGTCGCCATCGACTACGTCGAGAAGATCGGCCTGCCGCAGATCGATGCGCATGAACGCGCCCTGGTGCGCCAGGCGCGCGAGGCGCTGCGGCGGATCAACTCGGTCACCCTGTTCGGGCCCGAGGGCAGCGCCGGGATCGTCTCCTTCGCGCTCGAGGGGGTGCATCCGCACGACCTCGGCACCATATTGGACGAGGAAAACGTCGCCATCCGCGCCGGGCACCACTGCGCCCAGCCCTTGATGGACCACCTCGGCGTCCCGGCCACGGCGCGGGCGAGCTTCGGGGTCTACAGCGACGAAAGCGACATCGCCGCGCTGGTGCGCGGGATCGAACGGACGATAAGGATTTTCGGGAAATGAGCGGGGAAGAACCCAAGTTCGCAGTCGAAGAGGTCGAGGGCGTCGAAACCCCGCCCCGCGCGCGCGTCGAGGATATCGAGGCGCCCGCTGAGAAGCTGGAGCGCAAGCGGGACTATCTCGAAGGCTTCCTCGCGGCCAAGCCCGAGGGGATTGCGCCGGGCGAGCCCGGCGGCGAGCTCTACGAGAACGTCATCGCCGCGCTGCGCGAGATCTTCGATCCGGAAATCCCGGTGAACATCTACGACCTCGGCCTGATCTACGGCGTCGATGTCTCGGCCGACGGGGCCGCGGCGGTGACCATGACGCTGACCACCCCGCACTGCCCGGTCGCCGAATCGATGCCCGCCGAGGTCGAGATGCGCGTCGCCGCGGTCCCCGGCATCCGCGATGCCGAGGTCAACCTCGTCTGGGACCCGCCGTGGGACCCGCAGAAGATGAGCGACGAGGCCAAGCTCGAACTGGGGATGCTGTGATGGCTGAAACCAAGACTCGTCAGCGCCCCGCCGCGGTCATCCTGACGCCGAACGCCGAGGCCCGCATCGCGCACCTGATGGCGCAAGCGCCCGCCGATGCGATCGGCGTCAAGCTCTCGACCCCGCGCCGCGGCTGCTCGGGCCTGGCCTATTCGGTCGACTACGTGACCGAGGCCAATGCCTTCGACGAGAGGATCGAGACCCCCGGCGGGCTGTTCTTCATCGACGGCGCCTCGGTGCTCTACCTCGTCGGCTCGGTGATGGACTGGGTCGAGGACGACTTCACCGCCGGCTTCACCTTCCAGAACCCCAATGCCAAGGGGTCCTGCGGCTGCGGCGAGAGCTTTACCGTCTGACCTATTTGCGCAGCCCGGCGATGCAGGCCGCGCGATCGACGTCGCGGCCATCGGTGGTGCGCCGCGCCTCGACGTAGGTGGCCTGGGGCTCGCGGCCCGGGGCGCTCGGGTAGAGATAGATGTCGAGCACGCAGGGCGTCCCCGTGAACTGCAGCTTGCGCGCGTCGCCTTCCCAGACGTCGAGCCGCGGCGTGCCGAATTCGCGGGTGAGCTGCGCGGTGGTCGCGCCGATCACGCCTTCGACCCCGGGAAGCGACTGGACCCTGGCCGGCGGCGGAACCGCCGGCGGCTGGGCGACGCGGACCGGCGATGTGACGGCGATGCGCTGCCTGGGGGGCTTGCTGGACGCGGGCTTGGCCGGGGCGGGCTTCGTGCTGCGGACCGGCTGCCCGGTCGATCCGCCGCCGCAGGCCGACAGCAGGAGCGCCGGAGCCAGGGCCGCCGCCGTGAGCCAGATGGATCGGATCGCGCGCATGTGAGGCGCTGTCTGCTCGGCCAATCGGGGACTGTCAATCTCGCAGGCTTGTCGCGGTTGTTCGCGCTCGGTAGGCACCGTCGCGCAGCAGCGAAGGATCCCGTGCATGTCCGAGCCTCTTTACGACGTGATCGGCGTTGGCAATGCCATCGTCGACGTCATGGCGCCGTGCGACGAGGCCCAGATCGCGCAGCTCGGCATGGAGCGCGGGGCGATGACCCTGATCGACGCGAACCGTGCCGAGGAGCTCTACGAGGCGATGGGCGCGGCGCGGGAGGTCTCGGGCGGCTCGGCGGCCAATACCCTGGCGGGGCTGGCCGCGCTGGGCGCGCGCTGCGCCTTCATCGGCCAGGTGGCGGACGATCAGTTCGGCCGGGTCTTCGCCCACGACATCCGCGCCGGCGGGATCGCTTTCGAAACCCCCGTGCGCGTCGGCGACCCGCCCACGGCGCAGTGCCTGATCTTCGTCTCGCCCGACGGTCAGCGGACGATGAACACCTATCTCGGCGCCTCGCAGTTCCTGCCGGCCGAAGCGCTCGACGAGGCGCAGATCGCGGCGGCCAAGGTGCTCTACCTCGAAGGCTACCTGTGGGACCCGGAACAGCCCCGCGCGGCGATGCGCCGGGCGATCGAAGCGGCGCGCGGGGCCGGGCGCGAGGTCGCCTTCACCCTGTCCGACGCCTTCGTGATCGCCCGCCACGGCGACGATTTCCGCGCGCTGATCGAGGCCGGCGAGATCGACATCCTCTTCGCCAACGAGGCCGAGCTGCTGGCCCTGACCGGCGCCGCGGACTTCGAGGCGGGCCTCGCCAGCCTCGCGCCCAAGGTGCCCACCCTGGTCGCCACCCGCAGCGAGAAGGGCGCCGTCGCGGTCGAGCGCGGGACACGGGCCGAGGTGCCGGCCGCGCCCGCGACCGTGGTGGACACGACCGGCGCGGGCGATCTCTTCGCCGCAGGGTTCCTCTACGGCCACGTCCGGGGCAGGAGCCTGGAGGAGCGGCTCAAGCTGGGCGCGATTTGCGCGGGCGAGATCATCTCGCACTACGGCGCGCGGCCCGAGGCCGATTTGAAGGCGCTCGCGGGACAGCCGTAGCGCCAGGGCCTTCGACAAGCTCAGGCCGAGCGGGTCTTGGGTTTAGCTGATCTCGTCAAAGCACGCGCGCAACCTCAGCCGGCAGCGGCCTCCTCCCGCGCCACCTCGCGCCAGCCGATGTCGCGGCGGCAGAAGCCTTCCGG
>JASGGH010000026.1:0-36309 GCA_047605105.1 Novosphingobium sp.
GTTTTCGCCGGGTTCCACTGCTGCGGCTTGTCGATATTTCCGGCGAAAGCAGCCGGGCGAAATTCCGAAATGGGTGGTGAAACGATTGTGGAACGCAGCTTCCGAGCGATATCCAACCTGTTCGCTGACGTCGGCGATCTTGAGGTCAGACCGCTCGAGCAGTTCGGCCGCCATCAGCATCCGCTCTTCCGTCACCACATCCATCGGTGTCTTTCCCACCTGGCGAACGAAGCGCGCGGCAAAGTTCGAGCGGCTCATCCCTACTTTTTTGGCGAGATCCTCAACCGTCCAATTTTGGAAAGGATGCAATTGAATGAACTGCTTGGCCATCGAAATAGGGTCAAATCGATTGGACGCAGCGAACAGTGCGTGACAAGCTTGCGTTTCACGGAAGGCACAGACAAACAGAAGAGATGCCAACTGTGTCAAGACGGCCGATCCGCCCTCCCGAGATGAGGCTTCTCTCAACTGTTCGACGTTGATCGGCGCCGATTTGGTGGCGAGCGTCAGACGCGCAGGCATTCCTCGCGGGCGGTGTCCGGTTGGCCAGCGCACCTTGAGACGGCCGCACAGCACGCGCGCAGCCACCCGGCCGCGTCCCAATGTGACCCGCGGCGGAATATCGACGTAACCTCCGTTCTGAAGCAGAGACACCTCGCCGACACGCGCGCCATCCTGGGACCTCAAGCTGTGAGCCTCGCCGGACAATACGAATCCGACCTGTCCAGCGCTAAGGACAAACTCCCTGCCCTCTACCCCCGCGACAGTGACGTCGCCCTCGATGACGGCATAGCAGAACGTCGCATCGGCATGAGGTATCCGCAGGGCCTGCCCATCGCCGATTTCGACCAGGCACCAGCTTTGACTACGAAATTGGAAGGTGTTGAGAAATTCCGACAGTGAGCCGAACATGGTGACTGCTCCTAGTCCTTCAAAGTGAATACGGGGACCGCGGCATTCGCGGCCGCCAGCCATGCAGGCGTCACGGCGGCGCCGATGACCACTTCGTCTGCCGCGGCATCGACGAGGGCGGCGAGCAGCCTGATCCCGTTCGCTTCGGGAAACTCGACCAGCAAGGGAATCTGCAGAGTGGCGGCTTCATCGTCGGCAGCCGGCTCACGCATTACCGTGAACGAGAATATCCTGCCCGGACCAGGGTCAACCCAGTCAACGGCCTGTGACTGGCAGCTCGGGCAAAATGGTCCCGATGGCCAACGGAAATGGCCGCATTCGCCGCAGCGGGGAAACGCCAGGCGTCCTTCGCTGCCGGCTTGCCAGAACGGCTCGGTCCACTGGTCCATAGGGATCTCGAGTTGCGAGACGTCGGGCGAAGTGCTGATGAGCTTCATCCGTCAGTTCCTCAGGATAGCGCCGCTCATCGGCACAGGCGCCGGTCCGCCGGTGACCAGGGCCAGCTTTGCGCCGGGGATTTGGTTGGCCGCCTCTCCACGCAGCTGCTGCACCGCCTCGCGGATATGGGTCATGCCGATGACATAGGCCTCGGAAAGATGGCCGCCGTGTGGATTGACCGGAATCGCACCACCGCGTCGGATCGCCCCGCTCTCCACGAGCGGCCCGCCTTCGCCACGGGCACAGAAGCCATAATCCTCAAGCTGCATCAGCACGAGCGGCGAGAAGTGATCATACAGCAGCGCAACGTCGATGTCGGCGGGGGTTACACCGGCCTGGGCGTAAAGCCGCCGCGCGGTATGCTCGCCGCCGGCACTCGTAAAAAGCTCATCGGGCATGCTCAGCGAGAAGAAAGCCCGCCCCCAGGCTCCCTCTCCACCGTGGGCACTCGCAGCGATATGCACGGGCTTGGCGCGCAGGTCCCGTGCACGCTCGGCGCTGGTGACCAGGAAGGCCAGCGCACCATCGGCTTCTAGGCAAAAATCCAGCCGGCACAGCGGATCGGCCATCATCGGCGCCGTCATGTATTCGTCGATGGTCAGCCCGCGCTTGCGGATCGCTCCGGGCTGGGTCACCGCATAGTCGCGCGACGCCATGACGACTTCGGCCAGGGCTTCGCGCCGTGTCCCGTAGAGGTGCATGTGGCGCTGTGCCAGCAAAGCCAGGGCATGGCCCGGCCCCTTCAGCCCGGCAGTCTTGTGGAAGATGCTGTCGGGAGTCGCCGCGAGATTGGCCAGGGTGAGCCCATAGCGGTTGCGGCTCTGCTGGCACGCCCCGATGCACAAGACGTATCGCGCTCTGCCCGAAGCGATCGCCATGGCTGCAAGATCCAGAATCCCGGCCGAGCCGCCCCCTTGAGCGGCGACGGTGCTAGCGAAATTCAACTCCCGGATGCCAAGCATCTCTGTAATCAGGCCCGGTTCAAACCCATTGGCATAGAGTGCCAGGCCATCCACTTCGGTGATCGAAACGCCCGCGTCCGCCGCCGCGAGCAGCGCAGCCGTTCCGATCAACTCGTACAGTGTCTGCGGTGCCGATTCACCACGATAGTAGTAAGGCGTAGACCCAAGTCCGACGATAGAGGCGTTCATCGGACAGCCTCCTCTATCCACGGCGCGCTGTAGATCGTGTAGATGCGCGACGAGAACAGCCAGCGTCCGGTCCGCCGAACAAAGCTGTCCTGATAACTTCCGAAGACCTCGCCCCCACCAGGGAACGAACGCGACGTCATCAGGCAATCGCCCACCGCGCGGTCGCCGTCGATCTCCACAGTCAGGTTGTGAATGATCGGAAAGATGCGGACGGCGCCGCCTGCCGACCTCGCTACGAAATCGCCGATCTCACCGGCGCCCGTCAAACGGTTGCGGAGCCGAAATTCGCCAGACGATAGGGGCGAAATCTCACGGATTTCGTAGACTGCATCGGACGCGAACAGTTCGGCGCAGTCCGCACCCCGGCGCTGTCGGACGAGATAGGCATAGCGATAGACCAAGTCGCCCGGAGCGTCCAAGCGGCCTGCTGCCAACGAACCGGATTCAGTTGTCGCACTGCCTATCGCCATGCCATCCCGTCCATCTGCTCAGCTGATATCGAAGCGGAACACGCGAACCGCGTTATCGCAGAGCGCCTTGCGGGCATCCTCGTCCTTGACGCCTTCGATCATCTTCAGCGCGACTGCGCGCGAATCCGGCCAGATCGTCGCCGAGTGAGGATAGTCGGACGAGAACATGCTCATGTCGGCGAGCTTCGGCCACAGGCCTGTGCCGATCATCTGGTAGCCGCAGTAGTCGTCAACGTTGGTCATAAAGATGTTCTTGCCAATGAAGTCGCTCGGCGGATGCTGCAGCTTGACCGGGAACCAGCTGGTCTGGATCTCCCAGTGGTGATCGAGCGTCTGCATCCAGAAAGGAACCCATCCGCAATCGACCTCGGCGCCGACCATCTTCAGGTTCGGATAGCGGTCGTAGATCCCGGTAAAGATCAGATAGGAATATGGCCGCACGCACGAGAAGTAGCGCGTGACGATACCGCCGATCGAAACCTTATCCTGATCGTGGAAGTCCCAATCCGACTTGTCCGACGGGCCGCCATGGTTGCGGTGCATGCACAAGGTGATGTCGTTGGCCGCCGCCGCCGCCCATAGGGGCTCGTAGTGGGTGGGATGGTTGTAAGGGATCAGCGGCATGCCGGGAATGTACATCGCGCGCGCCCCCTTCTTGGCGACGCGCTCGATCTCCTGGACCGTGAACTCCATGCCCAGTTCGGTCGGCGCCATGGTCAGGCCACAGAGTCGCTTGGGGTCGGCCGATTGGAAGTCTTCGAGAATCCAGTCGTTGTAGGCCGTGAAGCCCGCAGCCGCGACTTCCTTGTCGGGATGGGTGTAGAATGAGGGGCCAAAGCCCGGATAGGTGACCGAGGCGTAGACCCCGTCGACGTCCATGTCCTTGAGATGCTCGGCGCCATCGTAGTTGCCGGGCCGCAGTTGGTCATAGCGTAAGCCGGAGATGCGGTAGTCCTTGCGGTCCCAGCCGGCCATTGCCTCGATCCCGTAAGTCCGCTTGGGTGGGGACTTGCCGTCGATCGACCAGCCCTCGCCGCCGTCCTTGCCTTCGATCACCCGCGGCGCCTTGTCCTGCAGGTGCTTCGGGAAGCGCTTGATGAACAGGTCGCGAGGCTCGTTGACGTGATTGTCGGCCGATATCAACTTGATCCCAAGCGCGTCGATACGGTCCTTTTCCAAAACAGCTGTCGCCATGTTAAATCTCCCTTTGCCAGGCGTGACCAGCGGAGAAGTATGAAGCCCTCCCCAAGCGCACCAGCCTTGCGAACCCGCAAAAACTACTGGATCGTCTTGGACGCCACCCCGGCTGAATTGTCCTCACGACAAGCCCGGCAGAGCCTTTGCCGTCCGTCCGATCTCGATGAGATCGGCCCCATCCGAACCCGCCGTAATCACCTCGAGCGCCGCACCTGGCGCGATCCGCAGATAGCCGTCGCGGCCGACCATGCGACCGCCGCATTCGATGGAGCCACCCAAGACGGCCATCATTCGCCAGTCGGCGGTCGTCGATGCCACAACAGTTTCTCCGGGCGCCAGCCGCGTGGCACGAATCACGCTGCGCTCAGGATCCCCGGTTTCGCCGAGATCGAAGACTTTCCCAGGTTCCAGCTTGAGCTTCCAGATTCCCTCCACGCCCTCGCACGGCAGAATCTGCCGGCCCTCGTTGCGCTTGTTGAGCTCGGAGCGTTCAAGGAAAACCTTCGACGAGCCCTCGAGGGTCGGATGATCGTGATACTCCGGCGCGTAGCCGCCTGGGCACAAATGGCCCTGGGCGAAGACTTCCCACATCCGGCAGCCCTCGGGTCCGACGACCATCGGCCCGTACTCGAGCGAGGGAACGGTCAGGAAGATGTCGCCTTCGCCCAGCCACCAGTCGCCGATCCGGCAACCACCTTCGAGGACAAGGACCAGGGTCCAGCAATCATGCCAGTGTAGCGGCCAGTACTGGTTCGCCGGCATGCGAATGTCCGGGATCAGAGTCTGGAACGCATCCTCGTCGCTTCCCAGAAAAATAGACTCGCTCCAGGTCTGCCCTCCGACGAGCGGCTGATGGACCTCACCGTTCGGGCCGTCCTTGCCGCCCGGGTAGAATTTTTCGTGAAAGACCCCGGCGGTCAGTTCCTCGGAAAAATATCGTTCCTGAGGGACGATGGTTCTCTGCATCTTCAATACCTTCTCCCGCTCCCATCACGAGGCTCTTTTAGAGCACCGCCACACGTCGATAGGATTTATCGTAATAGTGAAACTAGATTCGTATTGACGATATTCCTCTCAGCAATATGAGTCAAATCCCAACGGCAGGCATCTCAGCCGCAACCACTCGATTTTCAGGGAGACCGACCTCGTGACCACCTCAAAACAAGGCCTTCTGGCCGGCAAGATCGCCGTCATCACGGGAGGTGGGAACGGCATCGGCAAGGCTTGCGCCCGATTCTTCGTCACCGAAGGAGCGAAAGTGGTCGTTGCGGATATCAGCGGGCTTCAGGACGAAGTTGCGGCGGAACTCGGTGAGGCGGCCGTAGCCTGCCGGGTCGACGTGCGGGACGAAGCGAGCGCCGAGGCGATGATCGACACCGCCGTCAAAGCCTTCGGCAGAGTGGATATCCTGCTCAACGTCGCCGGCAATCCCGGCGGGCGGCGGGGGGAGGAAGTGACCGTCGATGAGTACGAGGACATAACCTCGGTTCACCTGCGGGGAACCCTCCTCTGCTCCAAGCATGCGGTGCGGGCCATGACCACGGGCGGCAAGGGCGGGGCAATCGTCAACATCTCATCGACGGCATCGATCAATGCCGATCCCGGCATTTCAATGGTCTATGCCGCCGCAAAATCCGGCATCAATGCGCTCACCAAGCACTTCGCGACCCTTTACGGACGTCAGGGCATTCGGGCCAATGCCATCGTCGTTGGCTTCACTCTCAGCGAAAAGAACATGAAGGCGACACCCGAAATGCAGCACAACCTGGCGGCGCGTTCAGCCCTGGGCCGGCCGGGCCAGCCGATCGAGCAGGCGCAAGTCGCGGGTTTCCTCGCCTCGGACCTCGCATCATTCGTCACCGGCGCGGTGATACCGGTCGACGGCGGCTGGACGGCCCGCCTCCCCTGAGGCGGGCCGCCTCGTTTCATCAGGCGGGAACTTCTTCGCGCGCCGCGGGATGCTGCTCGAAAACATGGCGGGCAACCGTGATGCCATTGTGCCATCCCGAGCCGCCGATGTAGATTCCCGTCTGGGCGAGCGCCTCGTTGACCTCATCCCGGGTGATCCCGATATTGAGCGCGTTGCAGACGTGGATGTGCAACTGGTGGTTCTTGCGCATGGTCTGCAGAAGGCTCATCGTCACGAAACTGCGTATCTTGAGTGGCAGGCCGGGACGGCCCCACACTTCTCCATAGCCGTAGTCGGCCGTGACATAGGCGATGTCGTTTTCGATCGGGCTCTGCCGGCCGGTGAAGGTCGGACCACCCGGCAGGGGTTCGACCCAAGGCGCATCCGGCCCGGTACCCAGGCGGCTGACACCGAGCTCGTCGCAGATACGGCTTCGCGCAGCCTGGCGCTCGACATCGTCCATCGCTGGCACAGGGGTGATCTTCACCCCGTTGCCCGGCTCGAGGATGCCACGGGCGACGAACAGTTCGTTGACGGCGCCATAGGCGATCTCCCAGGCGACGAGGCCGCCATAGGTAGAGCCGTGGAGCAGCACCTCATGGATCTCCTCGGGCGTGATGCCGAGGTTGAGGGCGATGTTCGCATGCTTGTAGACCTGATCCGGCGCCCGCAGGGCAATCACCGAGGCCAGGGAGATGAAGCTCCGGGTCTTGAGGTCGAGACCGGGGCGGCCCCAGATTTCGCCGAATTCGAACATCTGGATGCCATGAATCTCACTTTCAATCGGCAAGGCGGAGCCACGAACGTCACCGCACCCTCCGCGCGGGGGCAAAGGCTTGGCGCCTGGTCCCGTCCCGATCTTTCCCACACCTAGCGCCGCAACCACATCCCGATAGGCAGCGTTGCGCCCCGCTTGTGTCATGACCATCGAAAATCTCCCTTCTTGATGAATATGTGAGCCGCCGCGCACCAGCGGCTCTCAGGTGAGGAATCGCCCGCCGTTGACGCCAATCGTCTGGCCGGTGATGTAGTTGGCCTCCTCCGACGCCAGGAAGGCGCAAGCCGCGGCTATGTCTTCCGGCTTGCCGGCCCGCCGCATGGGGAAACGGGTCACGGCCTGCTCGACCGATACATTGGCGCCATGACCGGATGGAAACTCGGCCTGATTGCGGCGGAGGGTGGGCGTGTCGATATAGCCCGGCGGGATGCTGTTAATGGTAATCCCGGAGGCGGCATATTCGACCGCGAGTGCCCGGGTAAGGCCCTGCAGGCCTGCTTTCGCCGCAATATAGTGCGCCATGCAAGGGCTGCCGATCTGGATCGACGAGGAGGTGATGTTGACGATCCGGCCCCACCCTTCTGCAACCATTTCCGGCAGGATCGCCTTGCAGCAAAGGAACGGCCCCTTGAGATCGATCTCGATCATCCGGTCCCATTGCTGTTCGGTCATGTCATCGAAAGTCACCGATCCCGTCAGCGCTGCGTTGTTAATGAGGATAGCTACGCGGCCAAGCTCCCAGTGCGTCTCATCCAGGGCGCTCGAGACGCTCGCCGCGGAGGCGACATCCACGGTGCAGGCGATTGCGCGGCCGCCCGCATCGGCGATCTGAGCCGCGGTATCCTGGGCGGCATCGCGATCGATGTCCCAAACCGCAATCGAAGCGCCATCGGCATTGAGCCTCAGACAGGTGGCGCGGCCTATTCCCCCGCCGCCGCCCGTTACGACCGCCACCTTTCCGGCAATTGACATCTTCAGCTCCCGCGGCGGCAATAATCGCAACCTCTCATATTGACCTAAGGCGGCGGTGGCGGGCGTTGCCATCCTGAATGCTCCGAAAAGATTCCTTCGTCGTCCGAGATGCGGCTTCCGCGCTTCACCCGTGCGGCAATGCGAGAGATAGAAAGGGAATATGGCATAACCGCTGGGAGCAGACCGTGACGATCTTGATTACTGGCGGAACAGGCTTCCTCGGATCGTACCTGATGCGTTATGCATTGACCATGGGAGGAGAGGATCATGTCGTGGTGCTCGACCGCTATATGGAACGGGGCCGGATCGCCGACCTCCTCGATCGCGTCACCCTCATCGAGGGCGACGTCGCCGATCCCGCCACGGTCGAAGCCGCCATCGCGAATCACGGCGTGAAACGTGTCGCCCACTTCGCTTTCATCCTGGGCTCACCCGCACCCGATCAAATGCTGCCCTATGTGCGGGTCCAGACGCTCGGCACGGCAACCGTGTTGGAAAGCGCCCGAAAGCACGGCGTCGAGCGCGTCCTCTTCGCGAGTTCGGTTGCCGCTTATGGCACTCAGCAAGCGGATTTGCTGACCGAAGATCTGATACCCGCCCCGGTCGAACCCTATGGCGCGTCGAAGGCCTGGGGCGAGGCGCTCGCCCGACATTATACGGATAGCCTGGGCCTCGATGCGGTGGCTCTACGCTTCGGGTCGACCTACGGCTTGGGCCGCGCCGCACGCGGATCATATCGCTCGGGCATGCTGCCCTTGCCGAGTTCGGTTCACTATATGGCGCGCGTCGAGGCAGCCGCGCGCGGTCAGCCGATCGTCATGCCCGGCAACGATGCCATGGCGGATTGGACCTATGCCGCCGATGCCGCCAAGGCTGCTTGGCTTGCTCTCACCGCTGCCGAACTGCCGCATCGACTGTACAACGTCGGCGCCGAGCGGGCGCCGATCGGAGAGTTCACTCAAGCATTGCGTAAACTCTTGCCCCAGGCAGAGATCTCCGTTTCGGCCTCCGAACTGCCAGGCAACGCACACAAACCAATGGACAGTTCGCGCCTACGGAGAGACCTCGGATACACGCCCGACTATTCGCTCGAGGACGGCATCGCCGACTACCTTGATCGGATCCGCATTTTCGATGGTTACGAGCGCGTAGCCGCATGAGGCGGTGATGTTGCCTGGCAGGCAACGCACCGCAGCGCCAGAAGCCCCTTCGCGAACAATGATGGGCCGGCAAAGGGAGAACGAACATCGCTTATCTGAAGGAATTGCGCGACAACGGGCGCCCCATCTTCGCGGCAACTTTCGGGCTGGGCACCGGATCGGCTGCGCTGACGCTAGCAACGGCAGGGATTCTGGCCCCCCAGATGATTTCGGATCTCGGTTGGACCCGCTCTCAATTCGCATTGCTCGGGATGCTCTCGCTCATCCCGTCACTATGCTTTCCCATTGCCGGACGGCTTGCAGACGTCATCGGCGTAAAGCGCACCGTGCTGATCGGGATCGTGGCGCTGCCCGTGGCCTATCTCTGCTTCTCGATCATGACCGGACCGGTTTGGCAGTACATCGTCATCCAGGCGGCGCTGGGCATTTTCGCGATCACCACGACAGGCTCGATCTATTCGCGCATCGGCGTTCAATATGTACGCGAAGCGCGAGGGTTGGCACTGGCCATTATCGCATCCGGCCCTGCGATAACGGGCGTGTTCCTAACGTTCCTGGTCAATGCTCTGGTCGAGGCTGAGGGCTGGCGGCTCGCCTATCAGTCGCTGGCTGCGTTCGCTGCGGCCTGTGGAGTGATAACCCTGCTGCTGCTGCCCCGCGAGCGAGCCGCCACAGCCGAGAAACCGCAGCTAAAGCGACGGGCACGAGAAGACTATCCCGTTATCTTCCGAGCTCCGGAATTCTGGCTTTTGCTAGCAGCCATGCTGACTTGTAACCTGCCGCAAATCCTGGTCACGTCACAATTGAAACTTGTCTTGCTGGAACTTCAGGTCAGGTCAGCTGATATCGCGCTGATCCTGGCATCCATGCCAGTCGGGCTCATGGCGGGTAGGTTTGTGTCGGGTTTTGCACTCGACCGCTGTCCCCCGCATATCGTCGCCTGTTTGAGCCTCGGCGCCCCCTGTATCGGGCTCGTAATGCTTGGCACCGGCGTCACCGCGCTGCCTGCGGTGATGTTCGCCGTACTCTCTATGGGTTTCGCGCTCGGGGCCGAAAGCGACATTCTCGCTTTCATTGTGGCCCGTAAGTTTGGCATCGACATCTTCAGCTCTGTCATGGGGCTGCTGACCATGGCGATCTCACTATCGGTGACGATCGGCTCGGGCCTGTTGAGCCTGACCCTGAAATTGACCGGGGGATTCAATACTTTCCTTTGGCTATCGCTGGGCAGCGTCCTGATCGGCAGCCTACTGGTTCTGATGCTGGGTGAGCAGCGAGCCGAAACTGTTCCGGCGGAATGAATGCACTTCGAGAAGGTTTTCCATTGGCAGTCCGAGTGCCTTCGGTCGCCGGGCATGATCAGCGGACGTTTCGATGGGTAGCTTCCTAACGCCACCTCCCGCCACTCGCCGGCGCGCGCCAACCTCGCGCGGCGATTGGCATCTCGCAGAATACCTCTCGCTGCTAGAGCTGGATGGACTGGCATGGTGCTTGGTTGAACTGGGCGAGCAAAGCGGGCTGCGGATTTCTCGGCGCGAACGACTCAACTTTTACGCGGTGCTCGATGGCACGTTGTGGCTTACGTCAGCCATAGATCAGACGATTGAGATTTATCCGGGCGATATCCTTCTCGTTCTGCCGGGGAATGCGCATTGCCTGCGCAATCATCATTCCGCGAAAGTCCATCGTCTGGATTTTCCCGACAACATTCCGGGCGAACTGTGCTTGCCGGCCATCCATCTCGGTCCGGCTGGCATCACGAGCCGCCTCCTCTGTGGCGATCTGGAAGTGCACTGGCCTGGTGGGATTCATCCGGGTAGAATTCCGGGCACCTTGATGCTCAAGGCCGGCACCATTGGGATCGATTTGCCTCGACTGATCGCCTCGTTGCAAGGGCCAAGCGCATCTGCGCTTCTCACCCACTTGGCAACGCTGACATTCGCCACGGCATTCCGTGACGAGCCGCGGTGTCGTGCCCAATTCCGCTGGAACCTCGGCGATCCGATTGTCCGCGCAACGGTGCTCATCGCGAAGCATCCTTCCCGTGGTTGGACGGTGGAGTCGCTGGCCGCCGAGGTGGGAATGGGGCGCTCCAATTTCGCGGCGCGCTTCACAGCACAGACCGGCCTGACTCCAATCGAGGCCTTAACCGTGGAGCGCATGCATCATGCTGAGGAGCTGCTGCGCAACACCTCTCTCAAGATTACCGAGATCAGCGAACGGATCGGATACCGCTCAGAGGGCGCGTTCATTCGCCGTTTCACGGCTCATTTTGGCGACACACCTAGCCGCTTCCGTCGAAGCGCGCTTGCGCGCTCCCCTACGGATTGACGAAATCCGGTGTCTTGTCGAACCGGCCAAGCTTGATAACCCCTTTCTCCGCCAGCCCGGCGATACCTTCGGCGCTCCAACCCAGTTCGCTAAGCACAGCCCGCGTGTGCGAGCCCAACCCTTCATAGGGCTTCCCGGCCTCGCATGGGGTCGCCGAGAACTTCACGGCCGGGGCATGGCGCTTATACCGGCCTTCGGGCGCATGGTCCTGGAACTCGGGACTTTTGGTGGGAACCATGAAACCGATCGCTTGCGGTTGGGGATCCTCATGAAGATAGCGAACGTGAGAGGACCTGTCGGCGCGCACACAACCGATATCGGCAGCGGTGAGCATCTCCTCCCATGAATCCGCGCTACGGGTAATGAAGATCTCGGCAAGCAATTCGCCAAGGACCTTCTGGTTCGCAATACGGGACGGCCAATCGCTGAAACGAGGATCATTGGCCAAATCCTCCTGCCCCAGTGCCCGACAAAGTGCGACGAATTCAGCATCGAATTGAGCAGCCAGGAATATCCAGCCGGCGGCCGTTTCGTAGAGCCGATAAGTTGCCTCCAGGCCCAATTGCTCCTTGCTCGGCGCCAAGCGCTCCGGCTTACCTGTATAGGTAAAGGCATCGTCGGAATTGCAGTACACATTTGAGTTCATCATCGAGGTCTCGATGTACTGCCCTCGCCCGGTCAGTTCACGCGCCGCCAGACCAAGCATCATGCCGGTCGCCACGCCGCTGCCGGCAATCGGATCGGGCGACTGATCGCCCTTCGGGACGTTACCCGCTCCCGACTGGAAAACCGAATTGCCCGAAAATGCGCCCATGGTCGGATTGAAAGCCGCACGCAGTCGGTCCGGCCCGGTTGAGCCATAGGAGCCGGCATAGACATATATGAGATCGGGCTTGATTGCTTTGAGCGTGTCGTAATCGATCTTGAGCCGGTCGGGAACGCCAGGCCGAAAATTGTGCATGACGATGTCGGCTTGCTTCACCAGATCATAGAAGATCGCGATTCCCTCCTCGCTCTTGAGGTTCAGCGCAACGTTTTCCTTGCCCTGGAAGGCTCGGATCATGTTCTCATTCGTGATCATCTTGCGGTAGGGATCACCGCTCAGCGGTTCGACCTTGATGACCCGCGCGCCGAGGTCGGAAAGCAGCGAGCCCGAGAACGGCGCAGCCAACCAGCTCGCAGCCTCGACGATTGTGATACCCTCGAGCGGTCGGCGCGGATTACCGCCGCGCCCGACGATCTTTGGAGCCGGCAGAGGCAGCCGGCCTAGAACCTCGGCCGTGTGCTGGCCCGGAAGGGGAGCCGGGCGCTCGATGTTGGCCGGCGTCCTGCTCATCTTTGCAAACGGCCCCACCTGATCCATGCGCCCGACGCGCGGATCGTCGACCGTCACAAGATGGCCGTTGGCCACGAACTGCTCGTGATGAAGCGCCTCCTGGGTCGTCTGCATGATTTCCCCTGCGCAATCGGGGTTCTGGCGATAGATTTCGCGCCACTCGGCTGCGGTCTTCTCTTTCATGCGTTCGAAGATCAGCAAGTTGAGCGCAATCCGATCCTCGGCATTGGGAATATTCGGCGCGGTGCGAAAACGCTCGTCGTCGCGGATCCAGCCGAAGCCGATGGTGTCAATCCAACTATCGAACAAATCCTGCTGAATATGGGAATGCATGATCCAGCGGCCGTCCCTGGTCGGTGTGCAAAGTTGACTGGGCGTCGCAGTATAGGGATCCGATTCGTGCCGATCGGGCACAAGTTCACCGCGCGCCACGGCTTCTTTGGAGACTTCACCGGGATAGAGGTCAGGCGGAATCTCTTGCCCCTCGAACAGCCGCCAATTGTTGTTGGGCGCCGAAACGCCCGACAGCAAAGTGCCTTCCAGCTTCTGCCCCTGCCCGGTCTCTTGGCGAACCCGGAACGCAGCGACGATCGCCTGGAAGGCGAACATCGCCGTGTGATAGGAAATGTCGTTGACTGCTCGGAAAGTGGGGCGGTTCTTCTGCCAGCCCACCTGATCGTGCATCCGGCCCGACTTGGCGTTTACGATACCGTCGCGGGGCTTGAGCATCCGCGAAGGACCAACCTGCCCAAAGGCCGACAGGGAAAAATAGATCAGCGCGGGATTTCTTTCAGTAGCTGACTCGAAGTCCAGTCCGAGCGACGCCGCCTCACCGGGCCGCAAACTCTCGATGAACAGATCGGCGCTGTCGAGAAGCGCCTTGGCCTGGGCTCGGTCTTCCTCGTGGTGCCAATCAAGCGCCACACTTTTCTTGCCCCGTTGCCACAGGAGATACGCAGGATGCTCCCACATCGGATCGCCGCCCGGCGGCTCGAGCCGGATCACCTCGGCGCCATAATCGGCAAGGATCATCGTCACCAGCGGACCAGCCATTCCCTGGCTCAAGTCGATGACCCGGATACCCTCGAAAATCTGCGACACGACTGTCTTCCTCTCACTCTCGGCTAAATCTGCACCACCGCGCTGCGCGAGCGCAGGGTGCAGGCGTGCAAGCTGCGAGGCCATATTGCCCTCGCCAGAAAATTTCCTCGATCGTCCAGCACCTCGAACCCCCTGGGCCTGCCTGTTATGATGGCCGGAATGGAGCCGATCGATGAACTGGACACTATCAGAATATCTGAATCTGCTCGAATTAGGCCCTCGGCGCTGGTGCTCCGTGACGATGGGCGCGCGAAGCGGTTTTCGGGTTCCTCACGACGAAGCAATCTTCATGCACGCCTTTATGGACGGCCAGGCACGGATCACAACCACGGCGGGACAGGTGCTCGACTGCCGGGCTGGTGACATCGCAATCGTCCTGACCGGCGAAGCACATAAGGTCCGAAATGCGCACGGACGCACCGCTCGCACCTTGAACGAGTTGCTCGACCCCGAAGGTCATGGACAGTTATTGCCGGCTCAGCTGGGCAGCGGAGCGGTCGAGAACCGGATCATCAGCGGGTCGATGAGGGTTGCTTGGCCGACGGGCATAAGGCCTGCGCGCCTCCCGGCGATGCTCCTGCTCAAGGGCAATGCAACCGGCATCGATATCGCCAAGCTGACCGCTCAAGCCAACCTGCCAGGTGGAGAGGCGTTGCTGGGAGGCCTGGCCAAGCTGTTGTTCATCCAGGCTTTCATGGGCGATCCCCAGTGCCGTGCCCAGATCGAACTCAATCTGGATGACCCGATTGCCCGCGCCCAGGCCATTATCGCGCGGTATCCCTTCGAAGCTTGGAACGTCGGGTCGCTCGCGGCGCGCGTTGGCATGGGAAGATCGAATTTCGCCAGGCGATTCCTAGCCGAGACCGGCAAGACACCAATCGAAAATCTGTCGCAGGAACGCATGAAACGGGCCGCCGCCATGCTTGGCGACGGCCCTCTAAAGATCGCCGAACTCAGCGAGAGGATCGGCTACCGCTCTGAAGCCGCCTTCATCGTACGCTTCAAGCGGGAGTTCGGAATGACACCTGCCCAATGGCGACTGACGCACCGCGCCGCCATCGGAACGTAAGCGCCGGGATCAGCGGACAGGCTTATCGCCGATAAAGGTGAGACGGCGCATCTTGCGCGGTCCGCTGAAGTCAGCGACGCCGCGGTGCTGGGTCACGCGCTCTTCCCAAACGGCAATTCGGCCGGGCTGCCAGTCATAACGCACATGATATTCGGGTGTGTTCACGTGGCGGAAGAGCATCTGCAGCAGCGTCTCGCTCTCGTGCTCGCTCATGCCCAGGATTCGCTCGGAATAGTTCTCATTGACGAACAGCGCCTTCTTGCCCGTGATCTTGTCGGTTATCACGGCAGGATGGACGGCAGTTGCGTCCGACTTGAGCCAGGGCAGACGCTTCGCGCTGTTCAGCACTTCGACCTCTTCGAGCAGCCGCTGTGTGTAAGACGAGAGGTCGTCCCACGCGGCGTACATGCTCGCCCACATCGTGCCGCCGCCCGCCGGAGGAGCTTCGACGCAGGTCAGCATGGCAGCCTGTGGAGGATATTCAAACAACGTCCCGTCACCATGCCATTTGTTCGTCTGAAACTGCTTCATTGGCGCCTTGTCGGAATCCATGATGCCGTCGCCGTCGCCCGGCGTGGGCTTGTCTTCCAGCGCGGACAGCCGGTAGCCATCCTCGAGTTCGCCGAACATCTTTCCGAAATCATGGAATTCCTGCGCACTGACCTCACGATCGTATTCGAAGAAGAGTACGCCGTGTTCATGCAACGCGCGAACGAGAAACTTGCCGGTCTCCGCCGAATGCGGAGCTTGAAGATCAACGCCTGAAACATGCGCCCCGCAGTTGCCGGAAGCCGGTTTCAGAGTGATCTTCGGAAGGGTGTCTATGACGGCTGTCATGTTCGGATATCCTGTTATCGACGTTGGCACACAGGACGATCGCAAGGCATACGGCCCGACCATACGTGCATCTCAAACGCAATAAGCCTTTCTCGCCGTAGCGCGTAGCCTGTCAACGCCGGAAGTTTTGCTGAATCGTCTTGCCGGCTCGCGAGTTCCAACGGTCGAATCAGTAGTTTTTTTGGACAATTTCCGGTGGTCGACTTTCATCGTGGCCGCGACATTCCCGATCGAGAACCGGCCGGCGGATCCTGCCAGCCTTCATCTCATAGATCACGCAACGGGAGAACCGACATGGCCGAAAAACCGCTTCGCATCGTATCCGCAGATTCCCACTTCATCGAACCGCCGGACCTTTTCACCTCGCGCATTCCAGAGAAGTTCCGCGACCGCGCGCCGCGTACCGCCTGGCTGGAATCCAGTGGAGGGTTCGAGGGCGAGTTCTGGATCGCCCCGGACCAAGTTGCTGCCGAACCCCGCGCAGTCGCGACTTATTGGGGCGCCGGCACTCCGATCGCCGAGGTCCGTGAAATGAACAAGCGGGGCTACGGCGCCGCCCCGGACTTCGTGTTCGATCCCGCCGCACGGCTGAAGGCGCAAGACCGCGACGGCGTTGCCGCCGAAGTCATGTACACTTCTGCCGGCATGGGGCTGTTCCGTGTCGAAGACGGCGAACTTCGCCGGGCATGCTTCGCGGCGTTCAATTCCTGGGCCGCCGAATATTGCGGCTATGATCTCGATCGCCTTCAGGGATGCGCCATCATCGACGTCGACGACATCGATGCCGGCTGCAAGGAACTGGAACGCGCCGCCACGCTCGGCCTGCGGGCAGGCATGATCCCCGGCAAGCCCGTCGAAGGCCGCCCCTACTCGCTCAAGGACTACGACAAGCTCTGGGCCACCGCGCAGGAAGTGGACATCCCGCTCGCGCTGCACGTCCATACCAGCCGTGCGCCGATCGTGTCGGTGCCGTTCGTCGAACCCGTCATGTGCATCACCGACATCCAGGAATCGCTCTCTCACATGCTGATCGGCGGCGTGTTCGAGCGCTTCCCCGGCCTCAAGGTCATCCTGACCGAGGTCGACGCCTCCTGGATTCCGCACTACCTCCACCGCGCCGACCACTATTTCAAGCGCTATGCCAACGGCGCCGGCTTCTCGATGATCCCCAGCGAGTACATGCGCCGGAACGTGTGGGTCACGTTCCAGGACGAGGGCCGCAACATCCCCTACGCGGCCGATCTGTTCGGAGCCGATCGTTTGATGTGGGCGTCCGACTTCCCGCACATGAACAGCACCTATCCCCAGACCCGCCAATTCCTGGAAGGCAGCTTTCCGGGAATGAGCCGGGACGACGTCCAGAGGATCGTCGCCGACAATGCAATCGAGCTCTACAAGCTCAGCACTCCAGCCGCGGCGGGGGCAGCAGCCCTTTCGCCAGCCTAAGGCTTTCATCTCCAACCGCCGGATGCCCACGATCGAGGATCGCGGCCCCGGCGGTTGAATGTTTCACAAGCGAGCCGATCTCATGAACGCAAATCCCGTCATCGAATTTCTTGGCAGGCGTCGCTCTGTTTCCGCGCTCGGCTTACAAGCGCCAGGCCCCGACCCGGCCTCGCTCGCGCATATCCTCGCCATTGCCATGCGAGTTCCCGATCACGGCAAGCTTGCCCCCTGGCGCTTCGTCGTCATCGATGGTCCGGCAAAGAAGCGGCTCGTCACCAAGATGGAGGCGATCGCTGCGACACGCCACGACGCTCGCAAAGCAGCCGTATCCCTCGCCAAGCTGGAGCGGCCGCCTCTGTGCGTCGCCGTCGTTTCCCGCCCGCAGGAAGCGGCCATCCCCGAATGGGAACAGGTTCTGTCCGCCGGGGCAGCATGCATGAACCTCGTCACCGCGGCGCTCGCTGCAGGATACGGAGCAAATTGGATCACCGAATGGTACGCCTATGACGCCTCGGCACTAGCCTTGCTCGATATACGCGAAGACGAACGCATCGCAGGTTTCGTCATGATCGGAACGACGGCAAGCGCACCCGACGATCGCACCCGCCCCACCCCCGCCGACCTGATCACCTATCTCGACTGAGGAACACGACAATGCCCGAACATAACCGCGTCGCAGTGATCACTGGCGCCGCCATGGGAATAGGCAGGCAAACTGCGATCAAGCTGGCCGAGAATGGGGTGGCGATCGCGATCTGGGATCTGAACCTCGCTGGCGCTGAGGAAACCGTGAAATTGGTGCAAGCCGTGGGCGGAAGGGCATGCGCCTGCGAGGTGGACATCGTGGATGCCGAGCAGGTCGCCGCAGCTGCGGCAGCCACCCGCGACCGCCTTGGTCCCATCACGATCCTGATCAACAATGCGTCGTACTTCGGCAGCGCGCCTTTCGAGGAGCTGAGCTGGGAGGAGTGGACGAAGATGATCGACGTCGATCTCCACGGCCCGTTTCATTGCACCAAGACTGTCATCGACGACATGCTGGAAATCGGGTGGGGACGAATCATCAACATTACGTCGAATGCCGCCCACGCGGGCACGCCGTTCATGGCTCACTACGTCGCGGCGAAGAACGGCCTGATCGGCCTGACGAAGGCCCTGGCGATGGAATACGCCGCCCGCGGCATAACCGTGAATACGGTCGCGCCCGGCTATATCGATGGCCCGCGCCTGCGCATCAACAAGGCCAATTTCGTCAACGCCCAGGCCAGTATCGAAAAAGCCGCCCAGCAGTTCCCGATGAAACGGGCCGGCACCGCAGAAGAGGTCGCCGCGGCGATCGCCTTCATCGCTTCGGAAGACGCCGGCTATATCACCGGGCAGGCGCTCAATGTGAACGGAGGCCGCTACCTGCTCTGACCGCGCGGCGGGAAGTCGAGGCGTGCAAGCAGCGCCTCACTCTCCTGCCACAGCCGAAGCGCGGCTGCACTATCGCGCGCTTGAGGGGCCGGCGTCTCTTCCGCCAAATCGTGGAAATAGCGACCACCGTCCCGGCCGCATTCGGGCGCGGTCGCCATCCACAGCAAGGTCCCGGCAGGTCTTTCCGGCGGAACGTAGCCATCGCTGTTCTCGCGATGTCGACGCAACGCCTCGTCCGCATGCTCAAGGAAGTTGCTGTCGACCCGGCCTGGGTGCATCGCTTGCGCGGTGATACCGAGGGGCGCGACACGGCGCTGCAGTTCGAGAGTGAACAGCAGGTTCGCGAGCTTGGCCTGACAATAGGCGGCGCTCGGCGTAAAGGCAGCGGAGAGATTGAGGTCCGCCCAGTTCATCGCCGGACAACCGGCATGTCCAAGCGAGGAGACCGCAATCACCCGGGCGGCGCCAGGCTCGCGCTCTTTCGCCTCGGCCGCGAGCAAAGGCAGCAGTTCTTGGGTCAACAGGAACGGCGCCAGGTGGTTGGACGCGAAGGTCGCTTCCAGTCCTTCGCTCGTCCAATAAAGCGCGTCGCGGATGCCCCCGGCGTTGTTGATCAGCACCGTCACCCGCGGCGTCAATGCCCTGACCTGTTCCGCCGCTTGCCGAACCTGGCGCATCTCGGTGAAATCGGCGCGCACGAAATCAACCGAGGCGCCCGCCGCTACCGCGCGAAGCTCGGCTTCGGCGGCGGCGGAGCGGGCTGGATCACGGCCGATGCCGATGACCCGCCAGCCGTCCTGAACCAGCATCCGGGCAGTGGCTCGCCCGACCCCGGCGCTGGCCCCGGTTACGACAGCAACCGGCGGCTGCGGCATTCGCCTGCCTCCCGCATCGACTTAGAGGTCGAGGTTGTAGAGTTCCGCGGCATTCCTTTCGAGAATGCGCTTGCGGGTCTCGTAGTCCAGATGCCCGACGGACTCGACGAGTTTCTCTTGCACGCCCGGATAAAGCGAGGTCGGATGCGGGAAGTCCGTTTCGAACATCACGCGGTCGATGCCGATCTCATCGAGCATGTGCTCGGGGGCATATTGCTCGAACCAGAACGACACCCAGAAGTTCTTGGCGAAATACTCCTTCGGCCGCTTCTTCAGCCCACGGTCCTCGACGGTCCGGAACTCGGCCATCTGGTGGTCCATCATCTCAAGCGAGAACGGCACCCACCCGATCCCGCTCTCGATCAGGCCGATCTTGAGGTCCTCGTACTTGTCGAGGATGCCCGAGACCATGAAGTTGCTCATCGTCGCGACCACGCCAAGCGTGTGCAGCATTGCCGTGATCGGCAGGCGCTGGTTGAACTTGAGATTGTCCCAGACCGCCGAGTTCGTATCGAGCGAGGAATTGATGTGGAAGTTGATCGGCGTACCAGTCGCATTGCAGATGTCGAAAAATTCTTCCCAGAACGGCGAAACGCTGCCGTCCTCCCCGACGTAGCCGCTGGAAACACGCTCGGGCCGATCGGGCAGAACGATGCCCTTGATCCCGAGGTCCAGGAGGCGGCGGGTTTCCGCAAGCATCAGGTCCTTATCCCAATAGGGCAGCGTACCCATGCACAGGATGCGGTTGTTCGATTCCTTCATTCGGTCGGCGCAGGCATCGTTGAACATCCGCACGATCGTCATCGCAAGATCGTCGTCGTCGAGCGCGAGGAGCGAACCTGCCTGCGTCAGCCCGCCGTTCTGGAAACAGATCTGGGCCCAGATGCCCATCTCGTCCATTTCCTCAAGCCGCGGCTTTACCAGGTAGGAACCGGGGTGAATGTCGTCATAGGTCGTGTAGGCCAGCTTGCCGAGCAGCTTATTGCGGTCCTTGCTGATCACATTGCCGCCGATCGAACCGAAATCACGGTCACCGACGTACCAGCGGTCGGCCCCATCGACTCGCACGACCCGTGGGAGCTTGTCCTTCATTCCCGCCGGGGCGTTGCGCTGGAACAAATCCGGCGGTTCGGTGAAATGAGTGTCACAATCGACGATCTTGATGCCGTTGAAAAGCGGGTGGGTGCCCTGCGCATAGAGCGAATGGTCGATCTCGCGGACGAAGCCGCCGGCCGTGCGCCCTTCATCGAGCCAATACGTTCTCGCGTCGTCTGCGCTCGCCTTGACAACCGAGCTGGTCTTCACGTCATCTGCCATGTCGATTCTCCTGATCCTTCGAATTTAGCAGCGGCTTGGCCGCGCCACGAGGCCCACGAACTGAACTGGACGCGCCAGCATCATTTCTGGAGCAATCCGTCACACCAACTGCGCCGACCACCCGCCATCGACCGGCAGCACCACGCCCGTGATGAACGAGGCCCGGTCGGAAGCAAGAAAGGCCGCGGCCTCGGCCAGTTCGATCGCCTTGCCAGGACGACCGACTGCCGACTTGGCACCCATCTCGCGCACATGGGGCGTTTCCTCTCCCATGAATTCGGTAAAGGTGAATCCCGGCGCTATCGCGTTGGCGCGGATGCCCTGCCGACCGTACTCGACCGCGATCGATTTCGTGAAGGCGTTCACCCCGGCCTTCGCCGCCGCATACATGAACGAGGTATGCCGCTCGACATTGACCGCCGCGATGGCCGATACGTTCACGAAAGCGCCGCCGCCACCTGCGATCATCAGCGGCACGGCGTGCTCCGTAATCATGACCACCCCGCGCAGGTTGACCTCGGTCATCTTCTCGAACTCGGTCACGGTGAGGATTTCGGGCGGACGCCGGCCGTGGGTGCCGGCGACGTTCATCACCGCGTCGAGCCGGCCGAAGCGCGAGCGGACGAAATCGAACATCGCCGCGACCTCGGCATCGCGCGCCACGTCGCAGCGCAGAGGCGTGACCCGGTCCCCATACTCGGCGGCCGTGGCCTCCTCGCTGCCGTTGTAATCCACGGCGATCACTGCCGCGCCCTCGCGAACACAGACCGCTACCGACTGCTTGCCGATACCCGATCCGGCGCCGGTGATCAGGACAACCTTGCCGGCGAGCATGGTCATGCCGGCATGCCCAGGATCTCCCGCGCCTCGGCCGCCGTGGCGACTTCACGGCCCAGCGCCCGCGCCAGGTCCGCGACCCGCGCGATCAGGTGGGCATTGGTCGGCAGGCCGAGCTCGGGATAGGGATAGTCGTGCAAGCCGATCGCGACATCGCCGCCGCGTTCGATGACGTTGGCCAGTACCGCAAAGGCGTTCGCGCCGATCACGCTACAGGTCCAGCGCCAGTCGTTGCCCTCGGGGAAGAAATCGATGACCGAGTCGATGCCTTTGACCGTCGCGGGATGCCCGAAGCCGAGATAGGGTTCGCCGTAAACCGAAACCTCGCAGAAAAGCGGCTTCGCGAACACGCCCATCTCGACCATCTTTTCGGTCACGCGGACCCCGGCGACGTTCCAGAACATCGGCACCGGCTTGACCCCGACCGCGCGGACGCGGCTGGCGATGTCCATGATTGTCTCGGTGGTGTTGGAATAGACCCGGCTCTTGCTGGTGAAGCTCTTCGCCGCCTCGTCCCAAGCATCGAGATTGGTGGTCAGCATATCGACCGGCACGCAGTCCGGGCGGGTCGCGGGGTTCTTCGCCAGTTCGGCGATGTGGGAAACCCGCCCCTCCGAAGGCGCGACATGCGCGCCGAGCGTCGGGAAGGTAATCATGTCGCACTCCGCCTTGATGCGCTCGATGGTCTCGGCATAGAGCGCGACGTCGGAGGACTGGGCGCCGGTTTCGGGCTCGGTCGCGTGCCAATGCACTACCGAGGCGCCTTCACGCCAGCATTCGACAGACTGCTGCGCGATTTCCGCCGGACTGTAGGGCAGGTTCGGATTGACCGCCTTCGATGGTCCATTGACGTGGAGGGTGATGATCATCTTCTTGTTGTCGGCCACGTCGTGCTCCCTTGTTTATGCGGCCGGCTTGCCGCCGGCATTTGCTTCCAGACTATATGTCGCGCGGTATTCCCGGGCTTCCTCGTGATCCAGGCTTACCGCCAAACGGACCGAACGGAATGCCTTCAGCGTCCCCACGGACGACGCCGTATAGAATCGGCGTCTCCAGCACTCGCCCCCGGCAGTCAGGCCGGAATGCGATAGGCGACTATCTTCGTCTCGGTATACTCCTCGATGCCCTCGACGCCCCATGCTCTGCCGAGCCCGCTCGACTTGTAGCCGCCGAAGGGAATGTCGCCATCGACGCACCGACCACCGTTGATGCTCACCGTGCCGCTGCGAAAACGCTCGGCCAGAGCGATCGCCCGATCGGTGTTGCCCGAGGATATCTCGCCCGAGAGGCCATACTCGCTATCGTTGGCGATCCTGACGGCGTCGTCCTCGTCCTCGTAAGGCATCACGACCAGGACGGGACCGAAGACCTCTTCGCGCGCGATCGTCATATCGCCGGTCACGTCGACGAAGCAGGTCGGCTCGATGAAGAAGCCGTCCTTGTAGCTCGGGATTCCTCCCCCCGCGAGCAGCCTCGCCCCTTCCTGGACGGCAAGGTCGATGCCCGCCTTGATCCGCTCCATCTGCCGCCGCGAAATAACCGGACCCATGGCGTCCTGCGGATCGTCGTAGTGCCCCCATTTGCCGTCATATGCGGCATATGCCTGCTCCAGTATCCTGACGGCCTCGTCGTAGCGACCGCGCGGCACCAGCAGGCGCGAACGGGTCGTGCAGCCCTGGCCGGAATGGCCGGTGATGATCGAAGAAGCGACTTCCCCGGCAAAATCCTCGACATCGTCGAGAATGATCTTCGCGGACTTGCCGCCAAGCTCCAGCAGGATGCGCTTCAGCGTGGGCGCACCCTTTTCCATGATGAGCTTGCCCACCGCCGACGAGCCGGTGAACGAGACCAGGTCAACGCGCGGGTCGGTGACGAGCATCTCGCCCAGTTCGGGAGCGGCGCCGGTCACGACGTTGAGGACGCCAGCCGGAAATCCGGCCTCAATCGCCAGTTCGCCCCAGATGGCGCCCAGCGCCGGCGTATCCGGAGCCGGCTTGAACACCACGGTGCATCCGGCAAGAAGCGCCGAAACGACCTTTTCGATCGGACAGTAGAACGGCACGTTGAACGGCGTGATGGCACCCACGACCCCCGCCCCCTCGCGGATCAGGATGCGCTGGGTACGCGCACCATCCGGACCGCGCGCGCCTCGATCCTCGCGCCATTCGATCTTCTCGAAGGCGTCCAGGAGATCCCGATAGCCGCCGAGGGCGGATTGAACTTGAACATAGCGGGCGATGAACGGCGTGGCGCCCGCCTCGTCCCGCGCAAGCTGCTCCAGCCGGGCGGAATTGGCGACGAACAGGTCATAGAGCTTCTTGAGCAGGCCGATTCGCTTGGCGTGATTGGTTGACCAGTCGGTGGCATCGAAAGCCCGACGCGCCGCAGCGATAGCATCGCTGACGTCTTTGGCCGAGGCATCGGCAGCCTGACCGATCACCTGCCGATTCCAGGGGCCGACGTTGTCGTAGGTCTTGTGCCCTTCGGCGGGGCGCATTTCACCATCGATATACAGAAGGGTTTCGCCCAGGGTGACGGGCGGCTGGGCAAGAGTGGCCATATTGAATTCCTGATTTTCATTGAATTCCTGATTTTCGAACTGAAGCATCATTCCGCAATTCGCTCGGAATTGGTCAACCACGATCCTACCATTCGGACAAATCAGCGGAATTCCTGGTGCATGGCACAGTGACTGGATGCGCCGGGCCCCCTCAAGCCACCGTACTGGTTTAGATCGACCGGCGATCAGCCGCTCAGGTTTCACCCCATGATCGGCACGATATGGGGGAGATCCGCGGTCGTCACGATACCGGGATCGGCGGCGCAGACCGCAGGAATCGCGTTGAGCACACGAAATCCAGTGTTCCCAGCCATGGCCGGAGAATATTTCTCCGGGCTGATCGGGAAAGTCACTACGATGTCCAATGCATTGTCACCCTCGACAAGAACCCGCCAGCCGCTGTCCCGAAGGTCCCAGTCCCGATCGACGTCGCGCGTCGAATACCAGTTCAAGCGGTGCCGGACGATCTCCTTGCCGTCCTTGACCCCCGCGACCGTGACCCGCATCGCGCCAAGCGTCCCCTTGCCCATCGCCGTGCCACCAGGCAAAATATAGTCGTTCCGGGCGTTCGCGCCCTCACCCGTGACCGTGATTTCGTCCAGCACGATGCCAAGCGCCTTGGCAATGACGTTGACGGACTGGCGAAAACCCAAGGCGACGTGGTCGAGGATATGCGGGTTGAAACCGCCATCGGACAAACTGCCAAAGCCGGTTGCAGTGATCTGGAAGTCGGGACAGCTCTTGGGAAAATCGGCGAACTCATCGATCGTCATACAATCCATCGTCCGGGACATCGAAACCGCCAACAAGCCTAGCGCCTCCGATCCGAACCCAGGACTCGCGCCCGAAGCATGGATGCTGGCCCCTCCCTTGCGGCAGGCCACCTCGACCCGGCGGCGGATCTCGGGATCCATCGTATCGGGATCGACATAGGCGACGCGCGATGTCGCAACGTTGATCCCCGCTTCAAGGAAGCGGCACACGTCCTCGACGTTATCACCCTCCTGCACCCCCAGAACGCAGTCCGGCTTCAGGGCGATGATCTGCTCGATGTTGCGTGTAGCGCGCACTCCCACAGGAGCCATTCCGGCGAGTTCGCCGGCATCTTTACCATCCTTCTCGGGCGAGTGGACGTAGACGCCGACCAACTCCATTTGCGGGCTGCGGATCAAATCCCGCAAAGTGACCGCGCCTACCCGGCCCGTGGCCCACTGCACAACACGATATGTCTTTCGCGGATCGGGGATACGCATCACGCGGCCAGCCTCGGTCATTTCAGGTCTCTCCCATCTTGGCTGCGGGTCATTCCGTTCGCGGACTCTGCGGTGCAAACCCACCGGGAAGCCCCCCCCCCCCGCGCCAGCGCGATCCCGGGCAGCGTTCGCGACGGCGAAGGCTTGCCCCTGTGCTGAGGCTTAAACCCGAAGCCGCTCCGAAAGGAATGCCCGAAGTCTTGTCCTAGACGCTGCCGCAGGGAAATCGGCGTTTTCAGCAATCCGGCGCAGTTCGATCGTAGCCGAAGAGACGAAGGATATTGCCCGGCTCGGCCCTGCGCCTTCCCCGTCGCGACCAACTCGCGCAGGGCACGGGAAAGCGCCCGCTTGATCCAAGTCAAAGAGCTTTGTCATCTCTATTACAATAACGGCATCTCATATTACGATAAACATCACGCCTCCGGCAGGCGCCGATCCGACAGGAGATTGCCATGCAACGAGTCATCGTGCCCCAGACCAGATTTCGATCCGATGAAATCGCGCCAGGCGTCTTTGCGGAGGCATTCTATCCGGGAGGCAAGGATGGGCCCGCCGGTGAATGCCTGCGCGCCACTCCCGGCGGCCAGGGCTGGACGGACAATATCCTCCTGGGCGGGGCCAAGCAGGATTTTCAGCTCATGTGGCCGGATATCCGCCTCCCTGCGAACCAATATTGGCCGCTTCACTGGCATGACTGCTGGACTGCGGTGGTCCTGGTCGAAGGGCAATTGCTGATCGGCGACTGGTGGATGGAACCCAGCGATGTCTTCATCACCCGTCCGAAGCTCGAGTACGGGCCTCTGGTAGTCGGCCCGCAGGGCGCGCGCCTGTTCGAGATATTCGCCAGCGCCGAGCTGGCCCCCGGTGGCTATGCCCCGGAATACCACGATCACCCGACTTTGCAGGGCACGCAGAAGGTGTTCCTCGAACGCTCCGTAGAAAACCAGCGCAATGCGGGCCGTATGTCCCTGCCGTGCGAGGGGGTGGAAGGGGCCTACAAGTCGCGTCTCACGCCCGGAGCACTGCTGAACCTCGGCGCACCGGACGACCCCGAACGCGGCGTGCTTCAGGATAGGCGGCTGGACGCCGGGGAATGGATAGCGCCGCATCGCTATGAGGATTGGCACCTCATCGCGGTCATGGACGGTTCGTTCACTATCGCCGGACGGACGATCGCCAGGGATGGCTTCCTGCGCATCGCTCCCGACGTTACCGTGCCCAAGATTGTCGCCGGAGAGGCGGGCGCCCGGTTGCTCGAATGCGCCCGCACCGCGCGCGGCGCGGATCGGATCCGGCTTTCCCAAGACCAGCGGGTCACCGCCTCAACCCTCCCTTGATCGATGAGGCCGATCCTCATGCCGCCCGCAAATGACGGTGGAGGAAGTTCACGGTCAGCTCGTAGAGCTCGTGCTCTTCCGGAGCCGCGAAGAACGGCGCATGGGTCATCGCTTCCCACACATGGATCTCCGCCTGGACGCCCGCCTTCACCATCGCCCGGTGCAGCCGCACGGTGCCGGACAGCAGCAGGTCGCGGGTTCCGGTCGTCATGAGCGTCGGGCAATATCCCTTGGAGAAGTCCCCGTGGACGGGCGACAGATAGGGATTCTTGAGATCGGCCTTGCCGGCATAGTTGGTGCTTAGTCCGGGCTTCATCTCGCGCAGGATGATGTCGACCATGTAGTTGGTGTTGGCGCTGTCGCCGCTGTCGCTCATGTCGGACGGGCAGGAATGCATGGCGCAAGCCGCCGGCATCGGCACTCCGGTGTCACGCGCCTTCAGGACGAGCGCGGCGGCGAGGTTCGCGCCCGCCGAAGGACCGTAGATGGCAACATTGCGGCGCCCGTGGCGCTGCAGAACGAAACGATAGGCCTCGAGAGTATCGTCGAGCGGCACGGGAAACTGCACGTCCGGCAGCATGCGGTAGTCGACCGAATAGACCTTGGCATCAGCGTAGTGGGCGAACTGCATCGCCGCGAAGATCGCCGCATCGCCCCCGCCCGTGCTGAACCCGCCGCCATGAATATAGAGCATGACGCCCTTGCCGGGCTTTACGTTCTTCGGCGTCACCTCGTAGAGCTTGAACGCCGATAGCTGGTGCGTCGCGACATCGGCCGGGTACTTCGCCTTGAAGGGCTCGACCATCGCCAGCATGCCTCGAGCGCTGGCTTCCTGAAAGGCTTTCCATCCGGCGGTATCGCTCAGCGAATCCGGCGGATTCACGCCCCCGACGGGAAGCTTCATCCGGAGCATGGCCTGCGCGGCGGGACTGATGGTCTTCGGCGTCGGCACGAAGTGCTGTGGAACGAGGATGCCGTCGCCACCTCCTCCCCCGCCAGACACCTCCCCTTGCCCCGCCTCGACAGCGGCTATGGCAGGCCCCGGCGCGACAAGCGCCGAGCCCGCGGCTGCGATCGAGAGCCCAGCAAAGTCGCGGCGTGAAATGTCCATATAGTCTCTCCCTTTGACCAGGCTGACTTGCCCGCATCGCTTCAAGCCGCCCACGCGCTGCGCGAGCATCACGCTATCATATGGATAGCACCTGCCTTATCGACACCATTCCGAGAATGCTGTCAAGGTGATAGCATGAGATGACCGCCAGTGCCGATGCCCATGCGATACAGCCGAAAATCCACGCTGAGGTTCGGCATGGCCAAGACGCGACGAGTGCGTTAAGCGGCGGCCGCACCAAGAGCACATGAAGCGAACATGAAGTCGAAATCGACGCGCCGTATGGGCACCGCCTCCTCAGAGACGAGGAATGCCCTGATCGCGGCTGCCGCCAAGATAATGAACGATGAGGGCATCGTCGCGCTGACGGCTCGACGCCTGGCCGATGAAGTCGGTTTGAAACGGCAAATCGTGCACTACTACTTTGGCACGATCGACGATCTCATCGCTGGCGTCATCGCCAGCAGTAGCGCACAGGCGGCAGATCAATTCGAAAAGTTGCTCGCAAGCCAGAACCCGCTTGACGTCCTCTGGCGTCCGTCGAAGCACGTGGCAGCGTCATCTTATGAAATGATGGCTGCCGCCCTGCGCCGTCCGGAAGTCGCCAAGGCTATCGGGCTCACCATTTGCGAATTGCGGTCCATCGCGACCGATGCGGTCCAGCGCTATTTCGACGAGCGCAGTATCATTCCCCCCGTCGATCCTGTCGTCATCACTTCCCTTCTCATCGCGATTGGGAACGCCCAGGCCGTAGAAAGCGCGCTCGGAATCGACTTCGGCCACCAGCAGGTTCGCGATTTTGTCGACAGCTTGCTCCAACCGTTGCTTATAGCCCACGATGAGTCCGAATGACGATGGCGCGATTACGTTTGCGTGACCCGCTACAAGGGCAGGCAGAACTTTGGGAAAGGGCTCGTACCGCCGGCCCACAGCCTCTGCTCACGTGGCGGCCGCGATATACACAGGCACTCGCCGATCCGCGTCATGGTGCCTGCGTCGGCACCACTTTCTGAGGAAGTGGCGCTTCCATCTTGCACGGTCGGGCCGAACTCCACGGAACGGGCGGCACTCCGGCTGCCGCCTTGGCGATGCTTCGGTTTTGATGAACTTTGTCCGAATCGATCAAGCCGCACCGCTACAGGCTGGACGAGAGGGGCAGGATCGCAGACGGGCCTTCGCGGCCCGGGTGCCGCCGCCGAAGAGAGAGGCCGATGACCGTCACGCTCGATTGTTCCGACATTGACCAGTACCTCGGAAAGGCCATCACCTCGTCGCGGATCCGCGAGCCGATCGCCAACAACGACATCCGCCGGTGGGCCCATGCGATGCATTACCCCAACCTGCTGCATTACGATCCGACCTATGCGGAAGAGAGCCGCTACGGGGAGCTCGTCTCGATGCAGTCGTTCCCCTGCGCGGTGGACGACGGCATGGTCGTCCACTCGCAGGCCAATTTCCGCAGGCCGGCGCTGTCCGGCGACATCACGATCCAGACCGCCGAGGTGGTCGATAAATCGGTTGACGACAAGGGACGGCATCTCGTCCATGTCAAGCACTTGATGCAGAACCAGAAGGGCACGACCATGGCGCTCGGGACGGCGGAGATCGCCCTCCCCAAGCGGCTGGGCTGAGAAGAGGATAGGCAAATGGGCAAACTGACAGGCAAGGTCGCGGTCATCACGGGCGCGAGCCGCGGCATCGGGCGCGGCATCGCCCTGGTTCTCGCCGAGGAAGGTGCCACGGTCTATGTGACCGGGCGCACCGTGACACCGGGCTCCTACTACCTGCCCGGCACCGTAGGCGAGACCGCGGCCGAATGTACCGAGCGCGGCAAGGGCAGCGGCGGCAAGGGCATCCCGGTGGCCTGCGACCACGGCGACAACGCCGCGGTCGCCGCGCTGTTCGAGCAGGTCAAGCGCGAGCAGGGCCGGCTCGACATCCTGGTCAACAACGCCTTCACCCTGTCGGACGACCTGCTCGAGCCCAAAGGCTTCTGGGAGAAGCCGCTGTCGAACCTCGAGATGTGGGATGTCGGGGTCCGCTCGAACTATGTCGCGGCCTGGCATGCGGCGCAGATCATGGCACCGCAGAAGTCCGGGCTGATCGTCGCAATCTCGGGCTTCGCCGCAGTGACCTACACCTACGGCGTGATTTTCGGCACCTCGAAGTCGGCGGTCGACCGGATGGCGCGCGACATGGCGATCGAGCTGGAGCCCTACAACGTCGCCAGCCTCGCGATGTGGCAGGGCCTGACCCTGACCGAGAAGGCACAGTACAACCTCGCCAACCAGGGCGACAAGATGACCAAGTCGATCACCAGCATGACCGGCAGCACGGTCGAGCACCCGGGCCGCGTGGTCGCCGCCCTGGCCGCAGATCCCGAGATCATGAAGAAGTCCGGCGGCGAATTCATCACCACCGAGCTGGCGATGGAATACGGCATCACCGACGTGGACGGCACGGTGATCCCCTCGGCCCGCGAATTGCGCGGAGCGCCGATCTGGCAGCCGATCTCGGAACGCAACTATCGCGGCGCGTAATTCGCTGAGTTCACTGCTGGAACCCGAGCGCGCCTGGCTCGCTCCTCTCGCTGAAAAGGTTCATGCAGCAATGGCTGCGGCAGAGACCGGGCGCCGGGCCGGGTCGCGCCGGATCAGGCGCTGACTGCGCGTGCTATTGGCGGCGGCTCTTCAGGAGCCAGCAGCACCCGCCGAACAGCGTGGCGCAGACGCCCAGCACGATCCCGCCGACGACCGCCATCGAGACCAGCACGCTGACCAGCAGCCCTGCGACGATGTTGATGAATTCGGCCATCGATGATCCAATCGGCGGAAAGCGCCTTAGATTCCGACTTAGCAAATCGTGATTAACGGATCTTGAGGATTCGGCCTCGGTTCAGCGCATTTTACTGCCCTGCCGGGTAACGGCGACGACCCGGGCATCGAGCTCGTGGTCGAACTCCAGTCCGCAGGTCCGGCCATCGACCCGGGCGACCCGGCCGACCGCCGCGAAGCAGCCCCACCGGACGACCACCTCGTTGCCCGGCTCGGCCTCGCCGGCGAGCGAAAGACACGCGCCCTTGACCGACAGATCGTGCAGAAGCGCCGGGATCGCGCCTCCGGGCGTGATCAATTGCGCGTCGTGCCGGACCCGCTCGCGAGCGTGAGCCCTCCTGCTGAACGGACGCATAAAATGCCCTCCCGTTAACGGCTTAACTTAGATCGATGCACGTTTCCGGGAATTTGCGGCGGGCTTAGAGGGAACGCCCCAATGTCTTCGCACATGCGGAACTGATCGTGTTCAACGCGCGTTAAGCCGGCAAACCTCCTTTCCAGGAACAGCGCATGCCAGCCCTCGACCGGTCCCCTTCCCCCGCACGCCCCGGCGCCAGCCATATCGTCGCCCTGCTGGAGCCGCGGGAGACGCCATCCCGCGCCGAAGATGGCATAAAGCTAGCCCTTGTCGGCACTTACGCCCCGCGCAAGTGCGGGCTGGCGACCTTTACCGCCGATGTCCACGCCCAGTTGACCGGCCATCACCCGGAATTCGCGGTGAGCATCTACGCGCTCGACGATTCCGGCTCGACGGTGGCCTACGACGGCGTCGATCGGCTCATCGCGCAGGACGACCCGGCGAGCTATGCTGCTGCAGCGCAGCAGATCAACGCGTCCGGCGCGGACGCCGTGTGGGTCCAGCACGAATTCGGCATTTTCGGCGGCCCCGACGGCGAGATGATCTGCGACTTCGTCGACCGCCTCGCCGCGCCCCTGATCTTCACCTTCCACACCGTGCTGTCCGAGCCTTCGGACCGCCAGCGCCGGATCGTGAAGCACCTGCTGAGCCGGGCGATGCGCGTCATGGTCATGTCCGAGCATGGCCGCGACATCCTCATCCAGGCCTACGGCGCTGCACCCGGTGCGATCCAGGTGATCCCCCACGGCGCGCCCGACCGGCCGTTCGGACGCGAGGCGGAGTTCAAGCAGCGCTTCGGCCTGGCCGGACGGGAGGTCATGATGACCTTCGGCCTGCTCGGCCCGGGCAAGGGGCTGGAACAGGCGATCGAGGCGCTCCCGCGGATCGTCGCCGAGCATCCGCGGCTGGTCTACCGGATCGTCGGGGTCACCCATCCGAACCTCGTCGCCAGCGAGGGCGAGGCCTACCGCGGCAAGCTGCAGGCCCTGGCGGACCGGCTCGGGGTGGCCGATCACATCCTGTGGGAGGACCGCTTCCTCGAGACCGACGAACTGCTCGACCAGCTCGAAACCTGCGACATCTACATCACGCCCTACCCTAACCTGCAGCAAGCGACCTCGGGCACGCTCAGCTACGCCGTCGCGCTGGGCAAGGCCGTGGTCTCCACTCCCTACGTCCATGCCCGCGAACTGCTCGCCGATGGGGCCGGCGTCCTGGTCGAGCCCAATTCTTCCGACGCCCTCGCCGACGCGGTGATCGCCCTGCTCGGCGATCCGGCGCATCTCGCGGCAACCAAGGAGCGGGCCTACGCCAAGGGGCGCGGCACGATCTGGTCGGCCTTCGCCCAGGCGAGCGCGGACCTCGTTCGCGGCGCCATCGCCCAGCGGCCGGCCGCCATCAACCCCGCCGCTGTCCCCGGCCTTTCCGCTCTGTTCGAGATGACCGACGCCACCGGGATGCTGCAGCATGCGATCGGCATCGTGCCCGACCGCCGGCACGGCTATTGCATCGACGACAATGCCCGCGCGCTGATCCTGATGAACCTGGCCGAAGGCCTGAGCGCGGAAGACCGGCGCGCGCGCAGCGTGGTCTTCGCCAGCTTCATCCAGCATGCGTGGAACCCCGAAGCGCGGCGGTTCCGCAACTTCATGCGGTTCGACCGGACCTGGTGCGAAGACATCGGCTCCGAGGATTCGAACGGCCGGACGCTGTGGGCGCTCGGCCATACGATCGCCCATTCGAGCGACGCGGACCTGCGCCGCTGGGCCATGCGCTGGTTCGACGAAGCCGCCCCCGCCCTGGCCGAGATGGGATCGCCGCGCGCGGTGGCCTTCACGATGCTGGGCGCGGCGGCCTTGCTGCGCCGCGTGGGCAGCCATGGGCCGGCCGAGGCGATCCTCGACCAGGGAGCGCGCCTGCTGCAGCACCTCGTCGACGCGGCGCGCCGGCCCGATTGGGCGTGGTTCGAGGCCGTGCTCGGTTACGACAACCCACGCCTGTCGCAGGCCCTGATCGAAGCCGGCGACCTGCGCGGGCGCTCCGAATGGGTCGCGAGCGGGATCGAGACGCTGAACTGGATCGCCGCGCGCCAGACCGCGAGTGCCGGCCATTTCATTCCGGTGGGCTCGGAGAGCTTCGGCAGGCCCTATGCGCAATTTCCTTTCGACCAGCAGGCGCTCGAGGCCCAGGCCGCGATCGAAGCCGCCCAGTCGGCCTTCGCCGCCACGCGCAACCGGCGCTGGCTCGACCACGCCCATACGGCCTACGCCTGGTTCTTCGGCCGGAACGACCGGGGCCTCGCCCTGGCCGACATCGCGACCGGACGGTGCCGCGACGGGATCACGCCGCAGGGCCTGAACGAGAACTCGGGGGCGGAATCGATCCTCGCCTTCCAGTTGTCCTACTATGCGCTGAACGGCCTGCGCCGGGCATCGTCGCAGCCCTCGACCGCGATGACCCTGGCACCGCAGTTCAACGTGATCGGCCAGACGCGCCTGAATTAGGGCCTGTCAGGCGGCGCTTCAGGAAGCGGAGCACCCCCGTTCCGCCCTCGGTGCCGCGCACGGCCCGCTCGCCCGGCGCATTCGGGAACATCGCGTCGTGCGGGAACGATCCGCTCCTTGGCGTGTTCAGGGGCGGGAGGACGAGTGGTCGAGACGAAACATCTGGACAGCGACCTGCGCCGCCTCATCGCGACGGTGACGGGCAAGTGCCCGGCCGCAATGCCGCGCCGGGCCGCCGCGGGGCATTGACCGGGCAGCCGGGCACATTGGGGGCGACATGTCACAGCCGACTATCCTGATCGTGGAAGATGAACCGCTGATCCGCATGTGCGCGGTCGATTTCGCGGAAGAAGCCGGCTACGCGGCGCTGGAGGCGAAGGATGCAGGCGAAGCGATCGCGCTCCTCGAGGGCGGCGGCGGCATCGCGGTGCTCTTCACCGACATCACCCTGCCTGGCGGCATGGACGGGCTCGCCCTGGCCGAGCATGCCGCAACGCGCTGGCCGGAAATGCGGATCATGCTGGCGTCCGGCGCCCTGGCCGGCCTGCCCAGCGACGTGGCGCCCGGCGCCTACCGCTTGCCCAAGCCTTACGGAATGGCCCAATTTCTCAAGGCCTTGGAAAGCCTTAGCCCGGCCTAGCGAGCTGGGAACCCCCTCCGGCGGAACGATCCGACCGAGCCGGCGTTGACTTGCCGACTGGCGTAGCCGAACCAAAGCAAACCTCAGGTGCAACCATGTTGATGACAATTGCCGCCATTCTGATCGTGCTGTGGCTGCTCGGCTTCGTGGTGTTTCACATCGCCAGCAGCCTGATTCACCTGCTGATCCTGCTGGCCGTGGTGGTCTTCATCCTGCATCTGTTCAGAAGCAGCCACGCAGCGAATTGACGGGGCGAATTGACGGGATCGAACGGGACGCCCCGCCCCGGTAGAGCGGGCGGGCGACCGGGACCGAAAACGGACGGCGGCGAAAGGGGTTCAGTATCATGCAGCGGTGGGCTCCAGGCCTGGGCAGCGAAGTTTCGTCGACAGGCGGGCCGACCGGATGACTGCCTCCCCGCTTCGCACCATCTCGGCCTCCACCTCGCCTGCCGGCGGCGCGCACGCGCACGCGGATTCTCCCCTGGTGCTCCATCCGCTGCGGCTGGAAGCGGCGCCGGAGCGGGTCGTGATCCGTCCTTTCCATCTCGGCTGGCAATCGACCAGTGCTCCGTCGGACCGCGCGCGCAAGCTGGTGGCGGACATCCTCGCCCTCTCCCGCGACGAGGTGGACCGCGAATACCGGGCGATGCTCGGCGAGTTCGACGGCCGGCACTGGCGGATCGAGGCGGTGTTCGACGAGCGCTATACCCAGGTCTCCCAGGGAATGGAGATCCCCGCGGACATTTCGCTGGTCCGCAAGCGCCTGATCGGCGCCTATTTCTGCCACGAATATTCCTATGCGGCCGCGGCGCTGATGAACCCGAGCGTGGTCGAGCATCCCGACCAGTCGGGGCTGGCCGGCGGCGCGGTGCGCTTCGTCATGTCGATGCGCGCGGTCGGCGAAGGGCACATCTCCACGGTGGCCTTCCGCGAGGGCATCATCGAGCCCGACGGCAGCTTCGACCTCTGGCCCGAAAGCTCCATCGCCAGCTCGGCCCAGCCCGACCCCGCCACGATCGTCGACGATGACGATGCCGTGCGCATTTTCCGCCACGACGATTCCACTCTGTCCGGCACGGTGATCTTCCCGGTCACCGAGGCCCAGCGCAACGGCCTGGAGGACCTGCGCCTGGTCCGTTTCGACCACGGCCGGGGCGACTACGAATGGGTCGGCACCTATACCGCCTACAGCGGCCGCGAAATCCGCTCCGAGCTGATGCGCACCCGCGATTTCCGCGAGTTCACGCTTGAGCCGATCCATGGCAAGGCCGGGCGGAACAAGGGCATGGCGCTGTTCCCCGACAAGATCGACGGCCGCTACTTCATGCTCGGGCGGCAGGACGGCAAGAACCTCTTCCTCCTCCAGTCAGACCTGCTCGATACCTGGGACGATGACGGCCAGTTGCTGATCGAGCCCAAATATCCCTGGGAATTCATCCAGATCGGCAATTGCGGCAGCCCGATCCGCTGCGACGAGGGCTGGCTGGTCCTGACCCACGGCGTGGGCGCGATGCGCAAGTATTCGATCGGCGCGCTGCTGCTGGACGCCAGGGACCCGTCGAAGGTCCTGGGCCGCAGCCCCACTCCCCTCCTCGCCGCGCGCGACAACGACCGGGCGGGCTACGTTCCCAACGTGGTCTATTCGTGCGGCGCGATGAAGGTGCGCGACACGCTGTTCCTGCCCTACGGCCTGTCGGACAGCGCGATCGGCTTCGCCACGGCCAGGATCTCGGACATCGTCGCAACGCTGGACTGAAGATCGGGCAGCACCTGATCGGCCTTGCCCCAATCCGCCGGGCTATCGTGATCGCGCAGTTCCTCCCAGCGCAGTGCGACTGCGCGCCGTAGGGCATCACCGCGATGGCGCCGCGGAGAGAGACGGCGTTCCCGCCGCTAACCGATGGGCTTGGCGTTATCCGCCCCACCGCCGGGATTGTTGGAAATGCCAGCACCGTTTTGCGGTCCAGGGTCGACCGGCTGGGGCATGACCGGACCTGAACTTTCGCTCTCCGCATCATCATTGTAACCGCCGTGGCCCAGCGCCGCCTGCAGCTTGGCGATGTTATTGCGGGCGTCCTTCAGCTGCGCTTCGAGCTGGGCCTTCTCTTGCTCGAGCTGGGTGATCCGCTGCTGCTCTGCGGTCGGCGCATGACTGGAA
>JASGGH010000027.1:0-35819 GCA_047605105.1 Novosphingobium sp.
CACGGCGATGCTGTTCATTCGCTGCAAGGGCGGGATCAGTCATCACCCCGAGGAGAGCGTGGAGATCGCCGATGTAGAGGCTGCGTTCACTGCGATGATGCGCTTTATCGAAGGATTGGGGGAGCAACGTGCCTGACCTGCCACAGGATCTCTACGGTCAGATCGACCCGCCCCAACGCCTGCTGATGGGCCCCGGCCCGGTCAACGCCCACCCCCGCGTGCTGCGTGCGATGAGCGCGGACATGCTGGGTCAGTTCGATCCCGAAATGACCGAATACATGAACCAGGTGATGGCGCTGTATCGCCCGGTGTTCGGCACGACGAACGTGTGGACGATGCTGGTGGATGGCACCGCGCGCGCGGGAATCGAGGCTGCGCTGGTTAGTCTCATTGCGCCGGGAGAGGTCGCGTTGGTGGTCAATTTCGGGCGTTTTGGCCTCCTGTTGCAGGAGATCCTTACGCGCATCGGCGCACGGTTTGAAACGGTCGACGCACCTTGGGGCGAGATCGTGCCGATGGAGGCCATTGCAGATGCGGCGCACCGGGTGCAGCCCAAGGTGATCTGCGCCGTGCATGGCGATACCTCCACGACCATGGCGCAGCCCCTTGACGGCATTGGGGCCATTGCGCGGGAGATCGGCGCGCTGGTCTATGTGGACGCCACAGCCACCATCGGCGGCATGGAAATCGCCACCGACCGCTGGGGCGTGGACGTGGTAACAGGCGGGTTGCAGAAATGCCTTGGGGGACCATCGGGGTCGTCGCCTATCACCATTTCGGACGCTGCCGCCGAGTTTGTCCTACAACGCCGTCATGTCGAGAAAGGCATCGCGCGCGACGATATTCTCAACGGTCACGGCGTAACGATCGGGTCGAACTACTTCGATCTGGCGATGATCATGGGCTATTGGAGTCCGAAACGCCTCAACCACCATACCGAGGCAACCACCATGCTGTATGGCGCGCGCGAATGTGCCCGCGTGGCGTTGGGCGAGGGATTGTCCGCACGCTTTGCCCGTCATGCCGCTGCCGGGCGCGCGATGACCGCGGGGCTGCGCGCCATGCAACTGCGAGTGTTCGGTGACGATGCCCATCGCATGACCAATGTCACGGGTGTTTGGATTCCCGACGGCGTGGATGGCGACCGCGTCCGCGTGATGATGCGCGACGCGTTCCAGATCGAGATCGGCACTGCCTTCGGGCCCTTGCAGGGCCGGATCTGGCGACTGGGCGCGATGGGGTACAATGCCATGAAGCACAAGGTTCTCATCACTTTGTCGGCTCTGGAGGCATGCCTGCGCGCAGAGGGTTTCAGCCTTCCGTCAGGCGAGGCGATGCCCGCCGCCATGACCGCGTGGGAGGCTGCATGATGGGTCGCGATCTGGTTGGCTATGGTGCTGTGCCGCCCGCCGCCAATTGGCCACATGGCGCGCGGATCGCCGTGCAATTCGTCATCAATTACGAGGAAGGCGCGGAGAGCAGCGTCCTGAATGGTGATGCACTGTCGGAAGGTTTTCTCTCCGAGATGGTCGGCGCCGTGCGACACCCGGATCGCGCCATGGCTATGGAAAGTCTGTATGAATATGGTAGCCGGGCGGGCTTCTGGCGGCTGCATCGCCTGTTCGTCGAGCGCGGATTGCCGGTGACGGTGTTCGGCGTGGCCAAGGCGCTGGAGACCAACCCCCAGGCGGTCGAAGCGATGCTCAAGGCCGAATGGGAAATCGCCAGCCACGGCCTGCGCTGGATCGACTATCAAACCGTCCCCGAGGCGCTGGAACGCGAGCATATCGCGGAGGCTGTCGCCCTGCATGAAAAGGTCACCGGCAGCCGCCCGCTCGGCTGGTATCAGGGGCGCACTAGTCCGAACACAGCGCGGTTGGTAGCTCATGAAGGCGGCTTCATTTACGATGCCGACAGCTATGCCGACGACGTGCCATATTGGGATCACAGGCACGGCCGCGCACAACTGATCATGCCGTATACTCTGGACGCTAACGACATGAAATTCGTGGCGTTGAATGGCTTTGCCGAGGGCGACCAGTTCTTCCGCTACCTGCGGGACGCTTTCGACCAACTATATGCCGAAGGCGGCCGCATGATGAGCATCGGCTTGCACGGCCGCATCGCCGGCAAGCCGGCCCGTATCCGGGCCCTCGTTCGTTTCCTCGATCATATCGCCGGCCACCCCGATGTGTGGGTGGCCCGCCGGATCGACATCGCCCGTCACTGGATGGAGGTCAACCCGGCATGAAGATCAACGATCCCGGGCTACTCGTCGAAATGGGCGCCGCCTTCGCCGAATATGAACGGGCGCTGATGGCGGACGACATTCCGGCGATGGACAAGCTGTTCCACGATGCTCCCACCATCAATCGTTATGGCGTGGGCGAGACCCTCTACGGAATCGAGGAGATCCGGGAATTCCGGAATGGACGTGGTGGCTCGCCCCAGCGCAAGTTGGTGCGCGTGGCGATCTCTGTCTATGGCAACAGCTTTGCCACCGCTGATGCCGAGTTCTTCCGCGAGAATTCGGACCGGCGCGGCCGCCAGAGCCAGAGCTGGGTGAAGTTTCCCGATGGCTGGAAGGTCGTCTCCGCCCATGTCAGTCTGGAGGGAAACACGCATTGATTCTTCTTCGATCTCGGAAGCGCATCCATGACCGGTCCGACTATCTGGGTTGGTTCTCTGGCACTGCTTTCCATAATTCTGCATCGGCGGCACGTTGTTTGCTGATGGCGGATTGGACTGACTCTTTCTCGCGTTCGCCGAACTTCCATTGCTTGTCGGTCAGGCGGCCGTAGCCGCACGACACATAGGCACCGACAGACGATGTATGTTGGTCGTCGTCTCCGTGAGGCACTCGCCCGCCTCAACAGGGTAGCCGACTGATACCAACGCGCATTGATCATGACCCATAGCTCCCTACCATTACAATTGCATATTGATTGAAACTCTAAATCAATGGGTCTCCATGGTAAGGAGGCCGTGGATGACGGGCGCATCGATTGAAATGACACTGGAGCTTTGGGCATCGTCGCTGCGGGACGTGAAGGCTCGCATGCGGGTATTATTCACCCAGGAACGAGTTGCGGCATCGGCCAGTCTTTTTCTGGATGGTTTGTTGGGTGAGGAACGGCGCAAAACGGGATGGATGCGCGCAGAGGCTGCCGGAGATCCGGGGCCTTGGCGGCAGCAGGCCATTCTGGGCCGGGGACGCTGGGACGTAGATGCGCTTCGTGACATCGTGCGTGACTATGTCGTGGAAAACCTTGCCACAGATGATGCGGTCCTGGTGATCGATGAGACTGGCTTTCTCAAGCAGGGCAAGACATCCTGCGGTGTCGCTCGTCAATACACCGTTCGGCGGGCAAGATTACAAATTGTCAGATCGGTGTGTTCGCCGCCTATGTGTCGGCGCGTGGTCATGCCTTTATTGATCGAGCCCTCTACTTGCCCAAGAGTTGGACCGGCGATCCAGGGAGGCTGGCTGCCACACACGTTCCCGAGACCATCGCCTTCGCCACCAAGCCGACTTTGGCTGTCGACATGATAGGGCGCGCGCTGGCAGCGGATGTGCCCTTTTCGTGGGTGGCGGCCGATGCGGTTACGGCGTTGGCGACATCGAAGGCGCGCTGCGCCGAGCCTGTAAAGGCTATGTTCTCGGGGTCAAATCCGATCATCACTTCGGCTCATGGGCAGGTAAGCCACCGGTCGCGGGCAAAGCGGAGGAGATTGCCCGCGATCTTGCGCCCAATGCATGGCAACGTCTGCCTGCTGGCGAGGGAACCAAGGGTGCGCGGCTTCATGACTGGGCTTACTGTGAACTCGCTGATCTCGAAGCTGATGAATATGATGAGACGAAATCAGGGCTTTGGACCCGGGGGACCCGGGGCCTTTTGATTCGCTGCAATATCAGCGACATCAGCGACGGCGATCTCGCTTTCTTTACAACCTGGTGCCCGGCCGGGACGGACATCCAGGCGCTCGGGTCCGTCGAAGGCCATCGTTGGGCGATCGAAGACAGCTTCGAGGCGGCTAAGAACGAGCTTGGCCTCGATCACAACGAAACCCGGTCATGGCATGGCTGGCATCGTCACGTCTCGCTCGTGATGCTTGCCTTCGCCATGATGGCGGTGATCTGTTATCGCGCCAACCACGCGACGCCCCCAAAAAGACTGAGGATGCCTACCATCAGGATCTAATCCGCTGATCGATCCAGGAAGTCCGGCGGATAGCCAACAAGCTTGCCCAGCGTCGTATCCGGCCCACCTACATCATCGCTTGGTCATGTTGGAGACGAGCGCATCAAGCCGCTGCTCGACGCGCTCATATCAAATCACAAATGCAACTGTAATGCTACGCTGTGACGATGACAAATTTACACCATCACATGCTGAGACCAAACACCTAAACATTCTTACACAATAATCACCCAGTTCTCATCTTCATCATTTTGGGTGCACCACCTTCGGGGGCAGGCGGAGTGCGCAGCGCGGAGACGGTGGAACCGGGCCGAACCGGCAGGATCGGTCGTTACAGTCGGGTCTGCGTGGCTGCTCGATTGATCTGCCATCCGTCCAGGTTGGCAATTGTGACATAATTGAACGCTCGGGAGCTTTTCTGCTTGAATCACTGAATTAACTATGATTCTGTTGGCTCATGAAGAGACTCCGGAGCGAGCCCAAGCTGCAAAAGGAAAGCGTGACGCAGGGTGTTGCGCTGGCGTGCCTGCTGCTGCTCGGCGGGATTGCCATCGTCGGGCCCAGCGGCATCCTCTCCTGGAGCGAACATCGCCGGCTGCTCGAACAGCGCCAGCAGGAGATCGTCCAACTCACCGCGGAGCGTGATGCGATCCGCAATCGCGTCGCTCGCCTCGATCCCCGCCAGGTCGATCCCGACCTGGCCGGTGAACTGCTCCGCAGCAACCTCAACGTCGTCCATCCGGACGAAATGGTGATGATGCTCAAGTAGCTGCGATCCTTCGCAGCGATATCGCGCGGTCAATTCTTGCTCGATCTGATAAGAAAAATGGGGTTGCGGCATTTCCGGAACGGCCAGTTCGCCCTATAGCCCTTGGTGAAGCCACTCCCCGAGGAATCATCACATTGGCCAAATCCGTCAGCAAGAAAGCTGCGACCGCCAAGGCGGACGAGCCTTTCGAATTGCGCAGCCTCCAGCAGGACTACGAGAAGAACTCGACCTTTGCGGCCAGCGATGAGCAATTGCTGACCTTCTACGAACAGATGGTCCTGATCCGCCGCTTCGAGGAAAAGGCCGGCCAGCTTTACGGCCTCGGCCTGATCGGGGGCTTCTGCCACCTCTACATCGGCCAGGAGGCGGTCGCGGTGGGCATCCAGTCCGCGCTTGAGGTGGGCAAGGACAGCGTGATCACCGGCTACCGCGATCATGGCCACATGCTGGCCTACGGGATCGACCCCAAGGTCATCATGGCCGAGCTGACGGGGCGCCAGGCCGGCATCTCGAAGGGCAAGGGCGGTTCGATGCACATGTTCAGTGTCGAGCATAAGTTCTTCGGCGGACACGGAATTGTCGGCGCCCAGGTCTCGCTGGGCACTGGGCTGGCCTTTGCCCACAAGTACAACGAGGATGGCGGCGTCTGCGTCGCCTACTTCGGCGATGGCGCAGCCAACCAGGGCCAGGTCTTCGAGAGCTTCAACATGGCCTCGCTGTGGAAGCTGCCGATCGTGTTCGTGGTCGAGAACAATGGCTATGCGATGGGCACCGCGGTGAAGCGCGGCAGCGCCGAAACGCATTTCCACCGGCGCGGCACCGCCTTCCGCATTCCCGGCATGGACGTCGACGGAATGGATGTCCTCAAGGTGCGCGCCGCCGCCGAGCAGGCGCTCGCCTATGTTCGCGCGGGCAACGGTCCGGTGCTCATGGAACTGCGCACCTACCGCTACCGCGGCCACTCGATGTCGGATCCGGCCAAGTACCGGAGCCGCGAGGAAGTGCAGGAGATGCGCGAGCATCACGATGCGATCGAGCACTGCAAGGCCGAATTGCTGTCGCGCGGAATCTCGGAGGACAAGATCAAGGACATCGACAAGCGCATCCGCGCCGTGGTGACGGAGGCGGCCGACTTCTCCGAAAGCTCGCCCGAGCCGGGGCCTGACGAACTCTACACCGATGTTCTGGTGGAGCAGTACTGATGGCGGTCGAACTCAAGATGCCCGCCCTCTCGCCGACGATGGAAGAGGGCAAGCTCGCCAAATGGCTGGTCAAGGAAGGCGACGCGGTGAAGTCCGGCGACATCCTTGCCGAGATCGAGACCGACAAGGCGACGATGGAATTCGAGGCCGTCGACGAAGGCACGATCGGCAAGATCGTCGTGCCCGAAGGAAGCGAGGGCGTGAAGGTCGGCGCGGTGATCGCGACGATTGACGGCGAGGGCGAAGGCGGGGGCCAGGATGCTGCGCCGGCGAGCCGGGATTCGCAACCGGAAGCCAAGTCCGAAGTGCCCAAAGGCAGCTCCGAACCGCCGAAGGCCAAGGCCGGGACGGGCACGGCGCAGCTCGCGTCCGATGCCAGGCCGGCGAAGGACCCGGCGGTCCCCTCGGGCACCAACATGAAGACCGCCACGGTCCGCGAGGCCCTGCGCGACGCCATGGCCGAGGAAATGCGCCGCGACGAGCGCGTCTTCGTGATGGGCGAGGAAGTCGCCGAGTATCAGGGCGCCTACAAGGTCACGCAAGGCCTGCTCGAGGAATTCGGCGCGAAGCGCGTCATCGATACCCCGATCACCGAATACGGCTTTGCCGGTATCGGCACCGGCGCGGCGATGGGGGGGCTCAGGCCGATCGTCGAGTTCATGACCTTCAACTTCGCGATGCAGGCGATCGACCACATCATCAACTCGGCCGCGAAGACCAACTACATGTCCGGCGGCCAGATGCGCTGCCCGGTGGTGTTCCGCGGCCCCAACGGCGCCGCGGCGCGGGTCGGGGCCCAGCACAGCCAGAACTACGCGCCCTGGTATGCGGCAGTCCCGGGCCTGGTGGTGATCGCGCCTTACGATGCCTCGGATGCCAAGGGGCTCCTGAAAGCGGCGATCCGCAGCGAAGACCCGGTGGTCTTCCTCGAAAACGAGCTGGTCTACGGCCGCAGCTTCGAGCTGCCCGAGCTTGACGACCACGTCCTGCCGATCGGCAAGGCGCGGGTCGTGCGCGAGGGCGGGGATGTCACGATCGTCTCCTACTCGATCGGCGTCGGCATGGCGCTCGAAGCGGCCGAGCAACTCGCGGGCGAGGGCATTGAGGCCGAAGTGCTCGACCTCAGGACTCTTCGCCCGCTGGATACCGCGGCGATCCTCGAGAGCCTCGCGAAGACCAATCGGCTGATCGTGGCCGAGGAGGGCTTCCCGGTCTGCTCGATCGCCTCGGAGGTCATCGCGGTCTGCATGGAGCAGGGCTTCGACCACCTCGACGCGCCGGTCCTGCGGGTCTGCAACGAGGACGTGCCGCTGCCTTATGCCGCCAACCTCGAAAAGGCGGCGCTGATCGACGTGCCCCGGATCGTCGCGGCGGCCAAGCAGGTCTGCTACCGCTAGGCGGTGAGCGAAGCCCAACTTCTGGACGGCTTGCCCGCGGTCCAGCGGGTGGCCTTGGCCTATGCCTCGGCGGAATCGCGCGCGGCCTGGCTGGGCTTGTTCGCGCTCGATCGACGCCTTGCCCAATTGGTGCGCGAGACCCGCGAGCCGATGCTCGGGCAAATCAGGCTGGCCTGGTGGCGGGAACGACTGGCGGAGCCTTCGGTCAAGCGGCCCAGGGGCGAACCGCTGCTGGCCTTGCTCGGCGACGATGCCGCGCTGCTCGCTCCGCTGATCGATGGGTGGGAGGCGATGCTGGGCGAGGCGCCGCTGTCCCGCGAGGCGCTGACTACCTTCGCGGCAGGGCGGGCAGAAGCGCTGGCCGGACTGGCTAGGAGCCTGGGCCTGGAATCGGACATTGCCGAAACGGCCCGGATCGGGCGTGCCTGGGCACTGGCCGACCTGGCGGGGCGGCTCAGCCATCCGGAAGAATGCGACCGTGCCGCGGCGCTGCTCGCGGCCGAAAGCGGCGCGCCGGCGCGCCTTCCGCGCGCCATGCGGCCGCTGGTAGTGCTCCACGGCCTGGCCCTGCGCGACCTGCACCGCGGGGCGGATGCATCCGGAATGGGCGCATTGCTTGCGACCCTGCGGCTTGGCATCCTCGGGCGCTAGCCTATGCTGTCGTCAAGCAAGGGGGCAGGCATGAACCGGATCGTTCTGGGCGCCGTGGGGGCGTTGTTGCTGGTCGGCGCCGGGATCTTCTGGTGGCAGGGCCGGGCAGAGACCGAGCGCGGCGCGGCCCTGCCCGCGGCAGTTCCAGCGGCAGCGGCCGACGATGCGCTGCCCACTGCCGATGGCCGCGGGCTGAACGGCGCGGCGCCGCCCGAGGTCGACGAGGTCACCAAGGAACAGCGCCGCTTCGACCGGCTCGATCGCAATCGGGATGCCAGGATCACCCGCGCCGAAATGCTCGGCCCGCGGGTTGCCGCCTTCCGCAAGCTCGACACGGACGGCAACAACCTGCTGAGCTTCGAGGAATGGGCGGTCAAGACCAGCGACCGGTTCCGCAAGGCGGACGCGGACGGCGATCAGGTGCTGACCCGCGAGGAGTTCCGGACCACCAGGCCCAAGCCCGCCAAGCGGCCCGAATGCCGCTGCTCGCCGATGCCGCGCCCGGCTCGCGCTGGAGGAGCGCGAAGCAAGTCGGCCGCGCCGCCGTCAGACGACGGCACCGACGAGGGGGAGCCAGAGGGCTAGGTCTTCCTTCGCTCGCGAGGTGTAGGCTTCCTTGCGCGCCTTCTTCCTCACCTCGGTCAGCGGCGGGAACAGGCCGAAGTTGACATTCATCGGCTGATAGCTCTCGGCTTCGGCATCGCCGGTGATGTGGGCGAGGAGAGCGCCGAGCGCAGTGGTCCGAGGCGGGGCTTCCCAGGTCCGGCCGGCGATCTCGGCGGCGGTCATCAATCCGGTCAGCAGGCCGACCGCGGCGCTTTCGACATAGCCCTCGCAGCCGGTGATCTGGCCGGCGAAACGGATATGCGGCGCGGTCTTGAGCCGTAGCTGGCGGTCGAGCAGGCTGGGCGAATTGAGGAAAGTGTTGCGGTGCAGCCCGCCGAGCCGCGCGAACTCGGCATTCTCCAGGCCGGGGATCGTGCGGAACAGGCGGACCTGCTCGGCGTGCTTCAGCTTGGTCTGGAAGCCGACCATGTTCCACAGCGTGCCGAGCTTGTTGTCCTGGCGCAACTGGACCACCGCATAGGGCCAGCGCCCCTTGGGATGTTCGGGCGTGGCCTCGTGCGGATTATCGAGGCCCACCGGCTTCATCGGCCCGAACCGCAGCGTTTCGACTCCGCGCTCGGCCATGACCTCGATCGGCATGCAGGCCTGGAAATAGGGGGTGTTGGCCTCCCATTCCTTGAAGGTGCTCTTCTCGCCGGCCATCAGGCCGGCGTGGAAGGCGAGGTACTGCTCCTTGGTCATCGGGCAGTTGATGTAGTCCTTGGTCTCGCCCTTGTCCCAGCGCGAGGCCATCCAGCAGACGTCCATGTCGATGGTGTCGCGGTAGACGATCGGGGCAATGGCGTCGAAGAAGGCCAGGCTGTCCGCCCCCGTCGCCGCGCCGATCGATCCGGCGAGCACTTCGTGGGTAAGCGGCCCGGTGGCGATGATCGTGAGGCCAGCCTCGGGCAGCCGGTCGATCCGTTCGCGGACCACTTCGAGATTGGGCAGGGCAGCCAGCTGCGCCTCGACCTCGGCGGAAAAGACATCGCGGTCCACCGCCAGCGCGGAGCCTGCCGGCACCTGCGCCTTGGCCGCCGCGGCCATGACCAGCGAGCCGCATTGTCGCATCTCGTGATGCAGGAGCCCGACCGCGTTCTTCTCGTCGTCGTCCGAGCGGAAGGAGTTGGAGCAGACCAGCTCGGCCAGCCCGTCGCCCTGATGTGCCGGCGAGCGCTCCCCAGTCCCGCGCATCTCGGACAACCGTACGCGCAAACCGCGCCGTGCAAGCTGCCAGGCGGCTTCCGAACCGGCGAGGCCACCGCCGATGATGTGAACGTCGTAAGTCATCGCAGCGCCCTAGCGCCGCTGGGCCTATCCGGCGACCGGAAGTTTGACCTTGCGCTCGTCATCCCGCTCCAGCGGACGATAGGCGATCACCGCCGAAAGCGGCAGCGCGGCGTAGACATGCGGGAACAGATCGCCGCCGCGCGACGGCTCCCATTTCACGGCTGCACCAAGTGCGGCCAAATCGACCGCTGCAATGCAAAGATTATCCATCCCAGCGAAATGCTTGGTGACGGTTTCGTCCAACTGGCGCGAAGTTGACAGGTGGATAAAGCCATCGGCCAGATCGACCGGCGCGCCGGCGAAAGTGCCGTCGGTTTCGAGCCGGTCCATCTGCTCGGCGGTCAGCACCTTGTAGGCGGTGGCCGGCCGATCGCTCACTGACCGTCCTCGGGACCTTCCGCCAAATCCTCGCCCGTATCGCCGTCCGGCACCGGCTCTTCGGCAACCGCGCCGTCGCCCAGGACCGCTTCGGCTTCCTCCTCGTTCTCCTCGATCCGGGCGGCCGAAACGACATGCTCGTCATCGGCCACGCGGAAGAGGATCACGCCCTGGGTGTTGCGGCCGGTCACGCGGATCGAGCCGACCGTGGTGCGGATCAGCTTGGCCTGGTCGGTGACCAGCATCAGCTGCTCGCCGTTGTGCGCCGGGAAGCTCGCCACGACCGGGCCGTTGCGGTCCGACGAGACGATATTGGTGATGCCCTGGCCGCCGCGGTTGGTGCGGCGATACTCGTAGGCCGAGGTGCGCTTGCCGTAGCCGTTGGCGGTGACGGTGAGGATGAATTCCTCGGCTTCCTCGAACTCGGCCATGCGTTCGGGCGAAAGGGTGATCTCACGGTCGCCTTCCTTCCCCCCCTCTTTGTCTTTCCAGGGCGCCGCCTTGAGGTAATCCTCACGCTCCTGCGGGGTGGCGTCGAAGCCGCGCAGGACCGACAGCGAAATGACCTCGTCGCCCTCGGCCAGGCGCGCGCCGCGCACGCCGGTCGAATCTCGGCTCTGGAACTCGCGGACGTCGGTGGCGGCGAAGCGGATCGCCTTGCCCTGGCGGGTGGCGAGCAGAACGTCTTCCTCCTCGGTGAGCAGCGAGACGCCGATCATGCGGTCTTCCGACCCTTCCTCGAACTTCATCGCGATCTTGCCGCTGGTGCGGATGTTGGCGAAGGCGTCCATCGAGTTGCGGCGGACCGAGCCCTTGGCGGTCGCGAACATGACGTGGAGATTGCCCCACTCGGCCTCGTCCTCGGGCAAGGGCAGGACGGTGGAGATCGTCTCGCCCTGCGCCAGCGGCAGCAGGTTGATCATCGGCCGGCCGCGGGTGGCGGGGCCGCCCTCGGGCAGGCGCCAGACCTTCATCCGGTAGACCTTGCCTTCGGTCGAGAAGAACAGCACCGGCGTGTGGGTCGAGGTGACGAAGAGGTGCGTGATCGCGTCCTCGTCCTTGGTCGCCATGCCGGCGCGGCCCTTGCCGCCCTTGTTCTGGGCGCGGAAGGTGTCGAGCGGGGTGCGCTTGATGTAGCCCTGCATCGTCACGGTCACGACCATGTCGGAGCGCTCGATCAGTTCCTCGTCGTCGACGCCGTCCCAGGCGGCGGTGATTTCCGACAGGCGCGGCGTGGCATAGGCATCGCGGATCGCGGTCAGCTCGTCCTTCATCACGCCGTAGAGCTTGCGCCTGTCGGCCAGGATCGCGAGGTATTCCTCGATCGCCAGGGCCAGCTCCTTGAGCTCGTCGCCGATCTCGTCGCGGCCGAGCGCGGTCAGGCGATGGAGCCGCAGGTCGAGGATCGACTTCACCTGGACTTCCGACAGCTTGTAGGTGCCGCCCTCCTGGTCCGCGCTGGGCTCGATGGCCTCGACCAGGCGGATGTACTGCGCGATCTCGCCGATCGGCCATTCGCGCGCCAGCAGCGCTGCGCGGGCGGCGGCAGGGTTGGACGAGCCGCGGATGATCTTCACCACCTCGTCGAGGTTGGTTACCGCGACCACCAGGCCCAGCAGGATATGCGCCCGGTCGCGCGCCTTGTTCAGCTCGAACTTGGTGCGGCGGGTGATCACCTCCTCGCGGAAGGCGATGAAGGCCTGGATGATGTCGCGCAGCGCCAGGGTTTCCGGACGGCCGCCGCGGATCGCCAGCATGTTGGCCGGGAAGCTCGACTGCGCCGGGGTGTGGCGCCAGAGCTGGTTGAGCACCACGTCGGGCGTGGCATCGCGCTTCAGGTCGATCACCACGCGCACGCCGAGTCGGCTCGATTCGTCGCGGATATCGGAGATGCCTTCGATCCGCTTGTCCTTGGCGGCTTCGGCGATCTTCTCGACCAGGCCCGACTTGCCGACCTGATAGGGGATCGAGGTCAGGACGATCGAGCGGCGGTCACCGCGGCCTTCCTCGACCTCGTGGCGGCAGCGCTGGATGATCGAGCCGCGGCCCGTCGTATAGGCGCTGCGCGAGCCCGAGGTGCCGAGGATCAGCGGCGCGGTGGGGAAGTCCGGCCCGGGGATGATCTCGAACAACTCCTCGGTGGTGATGCCGGGCTTTTCGATCATGGCCAGGCACCCGTCGATCACCTCGCCGAGGTTGTGCGGCGGGATGTTGGTCGCCATGCCGACCGCGATGCCGCCGGCGCCGTTGACCAGCAGGTTGGGGAAGCGTGCGGGCAGGACGGTCGGCTCTTTCCGCGAGCCGTCGTAGTTGTCGGCGAAATCGACCGTATCCTTGTCGAGATCGTCGAGCAGCGAATTGGCGACGCGGGCGAGGCGCGCTTCCGTATAACGCATCGAGGCCGGCGGATCGGGGTCCATCGAGCCGAAATTGCCCTGGCCGTCGATCAGCGGCAGGCGCATCGACCAGTCCTGGGTCATGCGCGCCAGGGCGTCGTAGATCGCGCTGTCGCCGTGCGGGTGGTAGTTGCCCATCACGTCGCCGACGATCTTGGCCGATTTCCGATAGGGCCGCCCCGCGACCATGCCGCCTTCCTGCGCGGCGAACAGGATGCGGCGATGGACCGGCTTGAGGCCGTCGCGCACGTCGGGCAGCGCGCGGCTGACGATCACACTCATCGCGTAGTCGAGGTAGCTCGTCTTCATCTCGTCGACGATGTCGACGCGCTGGAATTCACCCGAGGGGATGGGGGGATCTAGAGGTTCGCTATCGTCGCTCACGCGGTGTTTTCGTTCTATCTGTTGCTGTTTTTCGGTCTGTGCGAGGCCCTAGGGCAAAGCTTGCGGGAAGGCCAGCGAAGCAGGCTCTTGAGGTACTTGCCCCGGCGATTTTTCCACATATGCCGGTGGATCGGCATGATCTCGCGGCGAGCGGCATTCAATCGCGGTTCAGCGCCCCGATCCTAGTCGCCGAAGGCATTGCCAAGCAGGCGAATCCTCGCCAGTAGCTGCGATGGAAGGTTTTGGTTCGGAGCGCTGGGCTCTCCCCCCGCCGGGCGCTGTCCTGAGGAGAATTTCGAATGATGCGTATGATCTCACGTTCGGCGCTGGGTATTGCCCTCGCGGCCGGAATCATGACTGCCGGCTTCGTGACTTCGGCTACGGCCGCCGAGAAGGCGGCGAAAGAATCCGCCAGCCCCGGTTTCGTCAAGGTCGCCGGTCCTTTCCAGAAGGCGGTCATCGCCGCCAAGACGCGGCCCGATGTCGTCGCGGCGAAGGGCAACCGTGCCGCCCTCGCGACCGCCCTGGCGGCCGAGAAGGCGCAGGTCGAGCCGGTCCTGGCTGCGGCGGCGACCCCGTTCGACAAGTATACCGCCGGCGGCCTGATCGTCACGCTCGGCCAATATGCCGAAGACGAGCAACTCCTCAAGCAGGGCCTCAGCGCCATGATCGACAGCGGCAAGGCGCCCAACCAGGCGCAGCTGCAGTTCTTCCTGGGCCAGATCAACTACAACCTGAAGGATTTCGCGGGCGCCCAAGCCGCGCTTCAGGCAGCGGTCGCGGGCGGATACCGCGACAACGATGCCGAAGCCTTGCTCGCCCAATCCTATATCAGCGGAGGCAAGCCCGCCGAAGGCGTGGCCGTCCTGCGCCGCGCGATCGAGAGCAAGCCGGCGGGCTCGCCCGCGCCGGAGAACTGGTATCGCGTCGGCCTGGGCTCGGCCTTCAAGATCAAGCAGCTCGATCAGGCGACCTTCTTCAGCAGCGGCCTGGCCCAGAACTATCCGAGCAAGCCGAACTGGGGCGTCGCGATCGCCATCGTGCGGGACATCGGCCGCTACCAGGCCCAGGAATCGCTCGACCTGCTGCGCCTGATGCAGCGGACCGACAGCTTTACCGAAGGCCGCGACTATATCGATTTCATCCAGGCGGCCGATGCGCGGCGCTTCCCGGGCGAGGTCATCAAGGTGATCGAGGCCGGAACCGCGGCGGGCAAGCTCCCGGCCTCCGATGCCTTCGTAACGGAAGCCAGGAGCATCGCCACCAGCCGCATCGCTGCGGATCGTGCCTCGCTCCCGGCCCTCGAGCGCGACGCCCGCGCGCCGACGGCCACGCTGGCCACCATCACGGCCGCCGGCGATACGTTCCTCAGCTACGGCGAGCCGGCGAAGGCGATCGAATTCTACACGGCGGCCCTGACCAAGCCGGGCGTGGATGCGGCGCGGGTCAACACCCGCCTGGGGATCGCGCAGGTCGACAAGGGCGACTATGCCGCCGCTCAGGCCAGCTTCGCCAAGGTCGATGGCCCGCGCAAGCCGCTGGGCCAGCTCTGGTCGATCTACGCCAGGCAGAAGGCGGCGGGCAAATAGCCCCCGCGGATATTGCGACGGGAAGGGGCGGCAGGCGACTGCCGCCCTTTTCGTCGGCGCCTATTCGACCGGGGCGAAATTGCCGGCCGCCTCGTCGAGGACGTGGAGCACGCCGTCGGAGATCGCGAAGAACACACCGCGCAGCTTGAGCTTGCCCTCACGCTCCTTGCGGCGGACGCAGGGGAAAGTGCGCAGGTTGGCCAGGCTGACGCGGATGCCGGCGTGCTCCATGGCCCGCTCGGCCTCGCGGCTGTCGGTGCCGAGGCTGGCGGCGATCGGCTCGCGCGCTTCGTCGAGCATGGCGATCCAGTCGGCGATGAAGCCGCCTTCGCCCGGCTCGGTGCCGTGGAGGCTCTGGGTCAGCGCGGCCTTGCAGCCGCCGCACATGCCGTGGCCCATGACCACGATCTCCTTTACCTGCAGTACCTGCACCGCGAATTCGAGCGCGGCGGAGACGCCGTGGTGGCCGGGCATGGTCTCGAACGGCGGGACGAGCGCGGCGATGTTGCGCACGACGAAGGCTTCGCCGGGGGCCATGTCGAAGATCTGCGAAGGGTCGACCCGGCTGTCGGCGCAGGCGATGACCATGACCTGCGGCTCCTGACCGACGCGGGCGGCCTCCCAGCGATCATGTCGTTCGACCCACTGGCCGCAACGGAAGCGGCGGTAACCCTCGACGAGTTGGGTGAATTCAGGAGAGAGATCGGTTCTCATGAGCTGCCTCATGGCGGCGAACTTTGGCACTGGCAAGGCTGGGCACATCGGCCTATCTGGACGCCATGAACGATATGTCCGCAGCACCGGCTCCCGCTCAGGCTCCCGAGCGCCAGCGCAAGCCCGACTGGATCCGCGTCAAGGCCCCGACTTCCAAGGCCTACGGCGAGACCCGCGACCTGATGCGCAGCCTGGGGCTCAACACCGTCTGCGAGGAGGCCGCCTGCCCGAACATCGGCGAATGCTGGCAGAAGAAGCACGCCACGGTGATGATCCTCGGCGATGTCTGCACCCGGGCCTGCGCCTTCTGCAACGTCAAGACCGGCATGCCGCGCAAGGTGGACGCCAACGAGCCCGAGCATGTCGCCGAGGCCGCCGCCAAGCTGGGGCTGGAGCACATCGTCATTACCTCGGTCGACCGCGACGACCTGCCCGACGGCGGGGCGAGCCAGTTCGTCAAGGTGATCGAGGCGCTGCGGCGGAACACGCCCCAAACCACGATCGAGATCCTGACGCCGGACTTCCGGAACAAGATGCTCCCGGCGATCGAGGCGATCGTGGCGGCGGGGCCCGACGTCTACAACCACAATCTCGAGACGGTGCCCCGGCTCTATCCGACGATCCGCCCCGGCGCGCGCTACTACGCCTCGCTGCGCCTGCTGGAGGAAGTGAAGCGCCACGACCCGCGGGTCTTCACCAAGTCGGGCATCATGCTCGGCCTCGGCGAGGAACGGCTCGAGGTCCACCAGGTCATGGACGACATGCGCTGCGCGGGCATCGATTTCCTGACCATGGGACAGTACCTGCAGCCGACGCCGAAGCACGCCAAGGTCATGGACTTCGTTACGCCCAAGGCATTCGAAGCCTATGGCGCGATCGCCCGCGCCAAGGGCTTCCTCCAGGTGGCGGCGAGCCCGCTGACCCGGTCGAGCTATCACGCCGACGCCGACTTCCGCGAGATGCGCGCGGCGCGTGAAGCCCAGCTGGCCAAGGCCGTGCGGTAAGCCTCGTGCCCGGCATTCACGAAGTCCGCACGCTACCCTACAGCGCCGAGCAGATGTTCGACCTGGTGGCGGACGTGGCGCGCTATGGTGAGTTTCTGCCGTGGGTCATGGCGACCCGGGTGCGCTCGAACGACGGCAGTGAGATGATCGCCGACATGCTGATCGGCTTCAACGCGCTGCGCGAGAAGTTCACTTCCCGGGTCGAGTTGCAGCGCCCCGAGCGCCTAACGGTCCATTACATCGACGGCCCGCTGCAGGATCTCGACAACGTCTGGCAGTTCCGTCCGCTCGGCGATCACGCCTGCGAGATCGACTTCCACGTCGAGTTCCGCTTCCGCAACGCCCTGTTCGAAAAGCTCGCCGGCCAGTATTTCGACCGCGCGTTCCGCAAGATGGTCGCGGCCTTCGAGACGCGGGCGGCCGAGCTCTACGGCAGCAGCAGCTCCAGCGCGACGAGCGCGGCCTGACGGCGTACTTCGGCGCGGCTCGTTCCGTCGAACTGGCGTTCCTCGGCATCGACTTCGTCGCTGCCGCGCTTGGCGCAGGCGAAGACCACCAGGCCGACCGGCTTCTGCTCGGTCCCGCCGTCCGGGCCGGCGACCCCGCTGATCGCCACCGCGACGTCGGCTTCGCTGTGCTTGAGCGCGCCTTGGGCCATGGCCCAGGCCGTGGCGACGGAGACTGCCCCCAGCGTATCGATGATGTCCGCCGGCACCCCCAGCAGCTCGCGTTTCGATTCGTTCGAATAGGTCACGAAACCGCGGTCGAGCACCGCCGAGGATCCGGCGATTTCGGTCAGCGCGGCGCAGACGAGGCCGCCCGTGCAGCTTTCGGCCAGCGCGACCCTGCGCCCGGCGGCGGCGTTTTCGGCCACTACGCGGCGCGCGAGGTCAATGAGGTCGTCGGGTAGCAGGCTCATCGGGCTTCCGTTCAGCCCTGGCGCGGGCAGGTGTTCAGGGACTTGGCCTTTCGTCCGGCGGTATTGAGGATCGCCGCGACGAGATGGATGGTCTGTTGAGGGTCGAGCGGTGCCATGGCTTCGGCGATGTCGTTCACTTCCCCGCAGACGTCCGCGGTCATGGGGATGGAGATTTCGCGGGCCAGCACCTGATCGACCACTTCGCGCAACTGGGCATCCGAAAGCTTGGCGGCGCGGATGTCCCGCTCATTCGGAGCGAACTTGAAGAACCCCGTGCGGGCCTGGGGCCAAGCGGCCTCGCGGCCGGCTTGCAGCCGCTCGATCAGGCCGGGCATGCCGCGGCGCAGGTAGGCCTCGGCGGGCAGGAAGGCCGCGCACTTGCCGGTGACTTCCTGCAGCACGTTCGGCAGGAAATAGCCGACGAGCCCGTGAACCTCGGCATCGGTGATGCACGGACGCGGCGGGGCCGCCTTGGGCTCCGCCGCCTGGGCCTGCCCCACGGCGAGCAGCGCCATTGTTCCGGCGAGGCGGAAAAGAGCCTGCTTCATCGGTTTTCTCCTGCGAAAGCGTACCCCTTCAAGCCGCACAGATCGACAGCTTGCCCAGATTTCCGCCGCCGCTGCGGGAGCCGAGGCCGACGGCCAAGGCGATCAGTTCGGCGGTGTTCTGCGGCGGCAACGGCGCGAGCAGGCGCACCGCGGTGTCGATCGTGCGGCAGCGCTCGGATGGAATCTGCTGCGCGATCAGGCCTTCGACCAGAGTGTTGGCCAAAGGCTGCAGCTTATCGTCGGGCAGGTTCTTGAAGAGATCGGCCGCCTCCCTGCCGCTCAGCTTCAGAAACGCCGCCTTGGCGCCGGGCCATGCCGCCGGCCGGCCCGCCGCATAGCGCGAGGCAAGGGCGCTTCCGCTGCGCTTCAGGAAAGCGTCGGGCCCGAGTGAGGCTGCGCACTTCTCGGCCGTGCCGGTGATGATGCTGGGCAGGGCATAGGTCGACAGGTCGGTGAATTCGCGCGCGGTCAGGCACGGGGGCTCCACCGCCTGGGCCAGTCCGGGCACCATGGCGAGGCCGATCACCATCGCTTGGAAGGCTCTACGCATGCAGTCTCCGATCACGTCCGGGCCACGGTGGCTACCGCCTGAGCGGCGATGCCCTCGCTGCGGCCGGTGAAACCCAGCTTCTCCGTGGTCGTGGCCTTCACGCTAACCCGGCCCAAGTCAACGCCCAGCAGTTCCGCCAGGCGAGCGCGCATCGCTTCGCGGTGGGGGCCGATCTTCGGAGCCTCGCAGATCAGCGTCAGATCGACGTTCGCCACTGCATAGCCCGCTTCGCCGACGAGCTTGGCCGCGTGGCTCAGGAAGCGGTCGGAGCTCGCGCCGCGCCACTGCGGATCGCTCGGCGGGAAGTGCTGGCCGATGTCTCCGGCACCGACCGCGCCGAGCAGGGCATCGACCAGGGCATGGATCGCCACGTCGGCATCACTGTGCCCGGCAAGCCCGTGGGTATGCTCGATGCGCATGCCGCAGAGCCAGAGCTCTTCGCCCTCGGCCAACCGATGCACGTCATAGCCCGAACCGACGCGGAAGGCGGGCAGGGCGCTTGCGAAGCCGCTGGCACCGAAATCACTTGGGACGGTCAGCTTGTGCAAGGCTTCGTCTCCTTCGACCAGCGCGACGGCCAGCCCCGCGGCCTGGGCGACCTGGGCATCGTCGCCGGCGTCGGGCTCGCCTTCCCAGTCACGATGCGCGGTCAATATGGCGGAATAGCGAAAGGCCTGCGGGGTTTGTACCCGGCGCAGCTCCTCGCGGCGGGCAGGGGCGCCCATGAGTGCGCCTTCGGTGTGGGTGAGGCTGTCCACCACCGGGAGGACGGGGATCGCCCCGGGCTGGTCGGCGAGCGCGGCCACCAGGCGGTCGATCACCACCGCGGGCAGGATGGGCCGCGCGGCGTCGTGGATCAGCACGAGTTCCGCGCCGTCGCCCGCCAAGGCCTCCAGCCCCAGGCGAACCGATTGTTGCCGCGTCGCGCCGCCGGTGATGAAGCGCACGGGGAGGCCGTTCAATGCACTGGCGGCGATCTCGTCCGCGCCTTCGGGGATGGCGACCACGATCGGGGCGATCCCCGCCTGGGCCAGCGCCTCGACGGAATGGCGCAGCACCGGCTTGCCTCGCCATACGGCGAACTGCTTGGGCAGAGGTTGTCCGGCGCGCAGCCCCTGGCCGGCGGCGACGACAATTGCGGCAGTGAGGGGAGAAATGCTTTCGGCCATAAACCTTTCGCGCCGGTAATCCCTTGCCGGGCCGAGAGCAATCCACTATGCGCTGCCTGTTTTTTAGGCACAGGCATGACGCTTCCCACTCCGCCTTCTCTGCAGCCCATCTCGGTCGGTCCCGTGCGGATCGACTGCCCGGTGATTCTCGCGCCGATGACCGGCGTGACCGACATGCCGTTCCGCAGGCTGGTGCGCCGCTTCGGCTCGGGCCTCAACGTCACCGAGATGATCGCCTCTCCCGCGGCGATCCGCGAGACGCGCCAATCGATCCAGAAGGCGGCCTGGGATCCGGTCGAGGAGCCGGTCTCGATGCAACTGGTCGGCTGCACCCCGCACGAGATGGCCGAGGCGGCCAAGCTCTCCGAGCAGAAGGGCGCGGCGATCATCGACATCAACATGGGCTGCCCGGTCCGCAAGGTGACCAGCGGGGATGCCGGCTCGGCGCTGATGCGCGACCTGCCGCTGGCCGCCAGCCTGATCAAGGCGACGGTCGGGGCGGTTTCCGTGCCGGTCACGGTCAAGATGCGGATGGGCTGGTGCCACGACAGTCTCAATGCTCCCGAACTGGCCCGGATCGCCGAGGACCTTGGCGCCAGGCTGATCACCGTCCACGGCCGCACCCGCAACCAGATGTACAAGGGCGAGGCCGACTGGGCCTTCGTCCGCTCGGTGAAGGAAGCGACCTCGCTCCCCGTGATCGTCAACGGCGATATCTGCACCATCGCGGATGCGGCGAAAGCGCTCGCGCAATCGGGCGCGGACGGGCTGATGATCGGACGCGGTGCCTACGGCAAGCCGTGGCTGCTGGGCCAGGTGATGCATTGGCTGCATGGCAACGGCGAACTGGCAGACCCGACGATCGACGTGCAATTGGACCTGATTCTAGAGCATTATGAAGCAATGCTCATGCATTATGGTAATGATACGGGGGTCAAGATGGCCCGCAAGCACCTGGGCTGGTACACCAAGGGCCTGCCTGGCTCGGCCGAGTTCCGCAACCGCGTGAACTTCGTCGACGATGCGGGCGAAGTCATGCGGAGCCTGCGCGAATTCTACGCGCCGTTCCTCCAGCGCCGGGCGGCATGACGTCAACCGTCGATGCCCAGCGCGTGGTCGCCAGCCTGCCGCTGGCGGTGTTGCTGCTGGCGCCGGGGCAGCGGATCAACTGGGCGAACCCCGCGGCGGAGCAGTTCCTCGGCCAGAGCCTGCGCCGCCTGGCGGGCCGGCGGTTGCAGGAAGTCCTCGGCTTCGACGAACCACGGCTGACCGAACGCCTGTCCGATAGCGAGGCGCCGATTGCGGCGCGTGATATCGGGGTCACGGTGCCGGGGCAGGGAGCCAAGCGCCTCGACGTCACGATCACGCCGATCGTCGACGAGATCGGCTGGCAGCTCGTCACGATCCACGACAGCACCGGCTCCGAGGCGCTCGGCGAGGATAGCAGCGCCGGCGAAAACGCCGTGCTCCGCGCGCCGGAGATTCTGGCCCACGAGATCAAGAACCCGCTTGCCGGGATCCGCGGCGCTGCGCAGCTCCTGGCCCGCAAGCTCGAGGAAAAGGACCGGGCGCTCACGACGCTGATCGCCGACGAGGTCGATCGGATCGCCAAGCTGATCGACCAGATGCAGACGCTGAGCCGCCGCACCGCGGAGCCGGTCGCGCCGTGCAATCTGCATGAGGCGGTGCGCCGCGCGAGCGCCGTGCTCAGCGCCGCGGCGACCGATGGATCGCGGATCGAGGAGGAGTTCGACCCTTCATTGCCTCTCGTGCTGGGCAGTTCGGACGGCCTCGTTCAGGTGCTGATCAATCTGCTCTCGAACGCGCGCGAGGCCTGCCGGGAGATCGCGCAGCCGCGGATCGTCGTGCGCACGCGATTTGCCAGCGGCCTGCAACTGCACAGTTCGGTCGACGGCCAGCCGGTGCGCCTGCCGATCGAGCTGCGCGTCAGCGACAATGGCCCGGGCATCGATCCGGCCATGCGAGACCATGTGTTCGAGCCCTTCGTGACCACCAAGAAGAGTGGGCAGGGCCTTGGCCTGGCGCTGGTCCGCAAGCTGATCCGCGACATGAACGGCCGGATCACGCATGACCGCGACGATGCCGCCGGCTGGACCCATTTTCGCATCCATCTCCCGCTCGCCAGCGAGACCAAAGTGAAGCGGGGCAAGGCGGCATGAGCATCCTGCTGGTCGAAGACGACGAATCGATCGCGATCGTCATCACCGCCGCGCTCGAGGCCGAGGAGTTCGAGGTCACCCGTTGCGATTCCATCGCCGAGCGCGACCGGCTGCTCAGCCGAAACAGCTACAAGGCGCTGATCACCGACGTCGTGCTGGCCGACGGCGACGGGATCGAGACCCTTGGTGCCGTGCGCGCGCTCCACCCCAAGCTGCCGATCATCATCCTCTCGGCGCAGAACACCCTCGATACCGCGGTCCGGGCGAGCGACACCGGGGCTTTCGAATACTTCCCCAAGCCTTTCGACATCGACGAGCTCGCCCGTACCGTCCACCAGGCGATCGGCGCGAGCTCGATCGGGGATCAGAGCGACGTTTCCGAGCCCGATGGGCAGGGCCTGCCCCTGGTCGGCCGCTCGGCGCCGATGCAGGCGGTCTATCGGATGATCACCCGGGTCCTGCGCAACGATCTGACCGTGCTGATCCTGGGCGAATCGGGCACCGGCAAGGAGCTGGTGGCCGAGGCGATCCACCAGCTCGGGCAGCGCCGCACCGGGCCTTTCGTGGCGATAAACACCGCGGCGATCCCCGCCGAACTGATCGAGAGCGAGCTGTTCGGGCACGAGAAGGGCGCCTTCACGGGCGCGGTCGCCCAGCATATCGGCAAGTTCGAGCAGGCGGCGGGCGGTACGCTGTTCCTCGACGAGATCGGCGACATGCCGATGCAGGCCCAGACCCGGCTGCTGCGCGCCTTGCAATCGGGCTCGATCCGCCGCGTCGGGGGCCGTGAGGAAGTCCGGATCGACGCGCGGATCGTGGCCGCGACCAACAAGGACCTCGAGCCGTTGATCGCGGCCGGCCAGTTCCGCGAAGACCTGTTCTACCGGATCAACGTCGTGCCGATCCATCTTCCGCCGCTCCGCGAGCGCCCGGACGACATCGAGGCTCTGGCTCGGCATTTCCTGGGCCTGGCCGCGAGCGAAGGGCTGCCGCGCCGACAGCTGACCCCCGAGGCGGCGCAACTGCTCGGTCGTCAACCCTGGCGGGGCAACGTTCGCGAGCTGCGCAATTTCATCTACCGGCTCGCCCTGCTCGCGCGCGAGGACCTGATCGACGCGGCGGCGCTCGATGCCTTGCTGGCGCAGAACGTGCGGCCCGAGGACGCGCCCGAGGCCGCCAGTCTCGACGGCGCCGTCGCAAGCTGGCTGCGGCGCACCGACCCCGCCCAGGGCACTGTTTACGACGAAGCCCTGGCCGCTTTCGAGCGCCCCTTGTTCGCCGAAGTGCTGACCGGCACCAACGGCAATCAACTGCGCGCCGCCCAGATCCTGGGGATCAACCGCAATACCCTGCGCAAGCGGTTGAGCGAACTCGGCCTCGATGCCGACAGCTTCGTCAGGCGCAACTAGAGAGACGGCTGCATATCGATCAGGTGACCCGTTCGCCCCGAGGAGGCGTTGCAACTGCAAGCTGAAACGCCGTCTCGAAGGGCGCCGCTGCTGCTTCGCCCTTCCTCAGGATCATGCCGTCATCCGCTAGCTCGCCTGATGCATGGGCAGCGGCGGCGGGCGTTTGGGGCGCTTTCCCTCAAGCCGGTCGTTGAACCACTTCGCCCACTGGAGATGGAGAGCCTTGCTCTCCGGATCGCTGATCGCGCGCGCGAGGTTCATTTCTTCCTTGAGGCGGCGCTGATAGTAGGCCCGGTCCCCTTCGGTCATCGGCTTCGGCTCCTTTCCCTCGGAGCGCTTTGTGCGCTTCCAGCGTCGGCCCGGAGCCCGGTGCGAACGGGGTCACCCGTGCCGACGGAGTAATACTGCGCCGATTCGAATGAGTCGTCGATAGACTTATGTTGGCCGGTTAAGCGGCGCCGAAAATTTCGTCGCACAGCCCCATCAGCGCTGCCCAGGACTGGCGATCGGCGCTGGCGTCGTAGGCGATCGCGGGCAGACCGCGGGCATCGCTGCCGGGATCGGTGAAGCCGTGTTTCACGCCGCTGTAGCTGTGGAAGTGCCAAGCGGCGCCGACGGTGTCCATCTCTTCCCAGAAGCGCAGGACATGGTCGCGGGGGACCATCGGATCGGCATCGCCGTGGCATATGAGGAGGCGCGGAACGATCGGCTGATCGGCGGGACGCGCCGTTTCGAGCAGGCCATGAAAACTGGCGACCAATTCGAGCTCCGCACCGGCCCTGGCGGTTTCCAGCGCCGCCTGGCCGCCCATGCAATAGCCGACCGCGGCGAGGGGGAGGCCGGGGGCATGCGCCTTGAGCGCATCGATCGCGGCCAGCAGGCGGCGCCGGTACACGGCGACGTCGGCCCGTAGCTTTTCGGCCAGCGGACGGGATGCTTCGAAGCTTTCCACCGGCTCGCCATAGAAGTCGGCGATCAGCGCGACGAAGCCGGCATCCGCCAGCATCCACGCACGGTGCGCGATCGCCGGAGTGATATTGGCGATCGTCGGGAAAACCAATATCGCGCCGCGCGGCTTACCCTCGGGCTTGACGAGCGCGCCCGTGAGCGGGAGTTCACCGTCAGCGTAATCCACCCGCTCCAAGAACATACCCAAACTCCGTCCACCCTGAGCTTGTCGAAGGGCTGCTCTTCTTTGCACCGTCGCAGCAGGAAAAACAGTCCTTCGACAAGCTCAGGACGGACGGGATTGGGTGGCTATTCCGGCAGGAAGTCCGGCACCGACAGATACCGCTCGCCGGTGTCGTAGTTGAACCCGAGGACCTTCGCGCCGGCGCCCAGTTCGGGCAGTTTCTGCGAGATCGCCGCCAAGGTCGCGCCCGAGCTGATGCCCACGAGGAGGCCTTCGACCGTGGCGCTGCGCCGCGCCCATTCCTTGGCGTCGGCGGGATCGACCTGGATCGCCCCGTTGATCGCCTGGGTGTGGAGGTTGGCGGGCACGAAGCCCGCGCCGATGCCCTGGATCGGGTGTGGGCCGGGCTGGCCGCCCGAGATCACCGGCGAGAGCGTCGGCTCCACGGCCCAGGCCTTGAGGCCCGGCCAGGCCTGCTTGAGCACCTCGGCGCAGCCGGTGAGGTGGCCGCCGGTGCCGACCCCGGTGATCAGCGCATCGAAGGGGGTGTCGCGGAAGTCGTTGAGGATTTCCTGCGCGGTGGTCCGGGCATGGACGGCCACGTTGGCCGGATTGTCGAACTGCTGGGGCATCCAGGCGCCCGGCGTGCTCTCGATCAGCTCCTTGGCCCGCTCGATCGCCCCCTTCATGCCCTTTTCGCGCGGGGTGAGATCGAAGCTGGCGCCATAGGCCAGCATGAGCCGCCGCCGTTCCAGCGACATCGATTCGGGCATGACCAGCACGAGCTTGTAGCCCTTGACCGCCGCGACCATGGCAAGGCCAATGCCGGTGTTGCCCGAAGTCGGCTCGACGATCGTGCCGCCCGGCTTGAGCGCGCCGCTCTTCTCGGCAGCCTCGATCATCGCGAGGCCGATCCTGTCCTTGATCGAGCCGCCCGGATTGGCGCGCTCGCACTTCACCCATACCTCGTGGTCGGGAAACAGGCGGGACAGGCGAATGTGCGGGGTATTGCCGATAGTGGCGAGGATGGATTCCGCTTTCATGTCGCTTGCTCCTTGGGGGGAAGTTATTCTGAAGTCTGGCGATACTGCGGGGCGAACGTCCTTGCGTTGCGGAGCTCAGGAAACAAGACCGCCCACAGCAGCGTGACTACTATCGCACCAGCCCCGCCAAACACAACCGCTCCGGTTGCGCCGAGCAAGGCGGCGGCGAGGCCGGACTGCATCTCGCCGAGTTCGTTCGAGGCGGAGATCGCCAGACCCGAGATCGCCGAGACCCGGCCGCGGACGTGATCTGGCGTGTTGAGTTGAACCAGGCTGGAGCGGACGTAGACCGAAACCATGTCGGCCGCCCCCAGCAGCCCGAGCATCAGCAGCGACAGCGGGAACCAGGTCGACAGCCCGAAGCCGATCGTCGCGAGGCCATAGCCGGCGACCCCCAGCAGCATCTTGTTGCCGACGTTGGTCGCCATCGGCTTCCACGACAGCACGGCCGCGATCACCGCTGCCCCGATCGCGGGTGCGCCGCGCATGATCCCGAGGCCCTCCGATCCGACGTGGAGGATATCCCGGGCGAAGACCGGAAGCAGGGCGGTTGCGCCCCCCATCAGCACGGCAAAGAGATCGAGCGTCACGCAGCCGAGCAGGAAGCGCTCGTTCCAGACGTATTTGAAGCCGTCGATGATCTGGCGGACCGGGTGCTGTCCGCGGTTGGCCTCGTGGACAGGTTGCTTGCGCACCGAGAGCAGGCCCGCGACCGCGATCAGCAGGAGCATCGTCGAAACCCAATAGGGCGCGCTGGGCGTGAAGGCGAAGAGCAGGCCAGCGATGGCCGGCCCCGCGACCGAGCCTACCTGCCAGGCGATCGAATTCATCGCGATGGCCCGCGGCAGGAGGCTGGGCGGAACGATGTTGGGAACGATCGAACTGAGCGCTGGGCCGACGAACACGCGCGCGGCACCGTGCATGGCTGCCAGGACGTAGATCAGCGGCAAGCTGACCGCGCCGGTATAGGTCGACACCGCCAGCGACAGGGCGATCAGCAAATCGACGCCGGCCGCGCTCGCGCCCAGGATTCGGCGATCGAAGCGGTCGGCGGCGACCCCGGCGATCGGGGTCAGGATGAACATCGGGATGAACTGGACCAACCCTAGCAGGCCGAGCTGAAAGGCCGCCTGGGTGATGCTCATCCCATAATGGCTGCGGGCGACGTCGTAGAGCTGGTAACCGATGATGACGACCATGCCGGTCGTCGCCAGTACCGAACTGAAGCGCGACAGCCAGAACAGCCGATAGTCGGGGATTTGGAGCGGAGAACTCGGCTCGGCGGCGGTATTACTATCGGTCACGGCCCATCGCATGGCACCGCCTTGCAGCTTTGCCAAGCGAACCGATGGTATCGGCGATTAAAGCTGGGGTTGCTTCAGCGGCCCTTGCGCAGGCGCGGGTTGGGCTGGAGCTGGTCGATCAGCGACACGAAATCGTCGAGGCGCAGGATCCGCTCGAACTGGAATCCGGCACGGTCCTCGGTGCTCCAGATCATATGCGCCTCGATCCGGCCGATCTGGGGCAGGCGGATAGTGATCCGCTCGCCGCGGCTCATGCCGTGGACACCCTCGGTCATGAAGCCGTGGGCCGAGATGTTGACCACGTGCAGATGCACGTCACCCAGCTGGCGGTGCTCGCCGATCACCGGGTAATCCACGGGATGGCGCGCTGCACGGCGAAGGTCCGTTACGGACAGTTGTGCTCCAGCGACCATTCCCACCTCTGCTTCCTAAGCGATACCGGAAGAGGGCATGTCGCACAGGAATGGCGAAGAAACGGTAAATCCCGGCAAAATCTTGCCGAAAACCTACCGTCAGCTCGCTGGACGGAGCACTCCGTGCTTCTTTTTTCCTGCAGAAATCCGCAGTTCTCCGGCAGTGCCGGGGATGTGGTGCGCTTCGTCGGAAATCGCCGCACCGTCGAGTTTCGCACCCCCGCCGGCGACCAGCCGCTTGGCCTCGCCGCGGCTCGCCGCAAATCCGATGCCGACCAGCGCATCGACGATCGAGAGCCCTCCGGCGGGCAGAGCCAGAACCGGGAGGTCGGCGCCGAGGCCGCCTTCGGCAAAGGTCGCGGAGGCGGTCGCTTGCGCGGTCGCGGCTGCATCCTCACCGCGGCAGAGCTTGGTGACCTCGTTGGCGAGCACGACCTTGGCCGCATTGATCTCGCTCCCGGCCAGGGTTTCGAGGCGGGCGATCTCGTCCAGGGGCAGGTCGGTGAACAGGCGCAGGAACTTGCCCACGTCGCGGTCGTCGCAGTTGCGCCAGTATTGCCAGAAATCGTAGGCCGGCAGCGCATCGTCGTTGAGCCAGACCGCGCCGGCCGCGGTCTTGCCCATCTTGGCGCCGTCCGCGGTGGTCAGCAGCGGGGTGGTCACGCCGAACAGTTCGGCCCCGTCCATCCGCCGGCCGAGCTCGACGCCATTGACGATATTGCCCCACTGGTCCGATCCGCCCATCTGCAACCGCGCTCCGGCGGTCCGCGCCAGATGGCGGAAGTCGTAGCCCTGCAAGATCATGTAGTTGAATTCGAGGAAGGTCATCGGCTGCTCGCGCTCGAGCCGCAGCCTGACCGAATCGAAGGTCAGCATCCGGTTTACCGTGAAATGCGTGCCCACCTCTTGCAGCAGTTCGATGTAGCCGAGCCGGCCGAGCCAGTCCTGGTTGTTGACCATCACCGCGTCGGTCGGCCCGTCCCCGAAGGTCAGCAGGCGCGAGAAGATCGTGCGGATCGAGGCGATGTTGGCCTCGATCACTTCATCGGTCAGCATCTTGCGGCTCTCGTCGCGGCCGGTCGGGTCGCCGATCCGCGTGGTCCCGCCGCCCATCAGGACGATCGGCTTGTGCCCGGTCTGCTGCAGCCGGCGCAGCAGCATGATCTGGACCAGACTGCCGATGTGCAGCGATGGCGCGGTGGCGTCGAAGCCGATATAGCCCGGCACGATCTGGCGCGCGGCCAGGGCGTCCAGTCCCGCGGCGTCGGTCTGCTGGTGGATATAGCCGCGCTCGTCGAGCAGGCGGAGCAGGTCGGACTTGTAATTTGTCATAGCGCGGCGGCGCCTAGCACGAGGAACCCCGGTTGGAAACGCACAGCCTGATCCCCCATCCGGACGGCCCCCCGGCAATGATCCGCAAGATCGAGGCGCGGGTCGTGTCGGTCGACGCGCAGTGGCTGCGGCTGCGCTGGCGGATCGAAGGGGCCGGGCAGGTCGTGCTGCCGCCCTTCGCAGGCAAGGGCCGGGCGGACGGCCTGTGGAAGACGACCTGTTTCGAGTTCTTCCTGCGGCAGCCAGGCAGCGAGGCTTACGTCGAGCTCAACCTCTCGCCATCCGAGCGCTGGCAGGCCTACGACCTCGCCGGCTACCGCAGCGGCATGGCCGAGCGGCCCATGCCGCACGAACCGGCCTGCACGGCGCGGGTCGGTCAGTCGATGACCATCTTCGACGCCGCCGTCCCCATCGCCGGCCTGCCGCCGCTGCCCTGGCGCTACGGCTTCAGCGCGGTGATCGAGGAAGCGGGCGGGGTGATCTCCTATTGGGCCATCGCCCATCCCGAGGGGAAGGCGGACTTCCACAGCCCGGCTTGCTTCGCCGGAGAGCTTGCGGCACCCAGCAGGGCATGAAGTTCGGCATCGACCGCCTGCTGGCGGACCCCATCCTGCGCAGGCCGCTCGAAGGCAAGCGCATCGCCCTGGTCGCGCACCCCGCCTCGGTCACCGCGGACCTGACCCATTCGCTCGACGCGCTGGTCGCCGCCGGGCTGAACGTGACCTCGGCCTTCGGGCCGCAGCACGGCCTCAAGGGCGACAAGCAGGACAACATGGTCGAGACCGCGGACGAGACCGATCCGGTCTACGGCATCCCGGTGTTCAGCCTCTACGGCGAGGTGCGCCGGCCCAGCGCGCAGATGATGTCCACCGCCGACGTGTTCCTGTTCGATCTCCAGGACCTCGGCTGCCGGATCTACACCTTCGTCACCACGCTGCTCTATCTGCTGGAGGCCGCCGCGAAGGATGGCAAGGCGGTCTGGGTGCTCGACCGGCCCAATCCCGCCGGGCGGCCGATCGAGGGCACCACGCTGATCCCGGGGCAGGAGAGCTTCGTCGGCGCGGGGCCGATGCCGATGCGGCACGGCCTGACCCTGGGCGAGATGGGCCGCTGGTTCATCGAGCACTTCGGCCTCGATGTCGACTACCGCGTCATCGAGATGGAGGGCTGGCAGCCCCAAGGCCCGGGCTTCGGATGGCCGGAGAGCCGCATCTGGATCAACCCCAGCCCCAATGCCGCCAGCCTCAACATGGCCCGGGCCTATGCCGGGACGGTGATGATCGAGGGCGCGACGCTCAGCGAGGGCCGCGGCACGACGCGCCCGCTCGAGGTCCTGTTCGGCGCGCCCGACCTGGATGCCAAGGCGATCCTGGCCGAGATGCGGAGCTTCGCGCCGGACTGGCTCGCCGGCTGCGCCCTGCGCGAATGCTGGTTCGAGCCCACCTTCCACAAGCACGCCAAGTCGCTCTGCAACGGCCTGATGGTCCATGCCGAGGGGCCGTTCTACGACCACCACGAGTTCCGCCCCTGGCGGCTCCAGGCCTTGGCCTTCAAGGCGATCCGGCGGCTCTATCCCGACTATCCGATCTGGCGCGACTTCCCCTACGAGTACGAGCTGACCCGCCTGGCGATCGACGTGATCAACGGCGGGCCGGCCTTGCGCGAATGGGTCGACGATACGGGCAGCGCAGCCGGGGACCTCGAACGGATCGCCGCGGCGGACGAGGCGGCCTGGGCCGAGCGGGTAAGGCCGCTGTTGATCTACCGATGACGATGCCGGGGGGCAGAGGGGCATGAACAAGCGAAGCGGATTGAACCTGACGCTCGGCGTCCTGCTGATCGTCTATGTCTTCAACTTCCTCGACCGGCAGATCGTGACGATCCTGGCCGAACCGATCGCCAGGGACCTCGGCCTCAACGACACCGAGATCGGGGTCCTGACGGGGCTGTCCTTCGCGCTGCTCTATTCGACCCTCGGCCTGCCGATCGCGCGCCTGGCCGACCGGCCCGGGACCGACCGGGTCAAGCTGATCGCCGCCGCGGTCGCGGTGTGGTCGCTGGCGACGGCGCTGTGCGGCAGCGCGCGCAGCTTTGCCCAGCTCGCCCTGGCGCGGGTCTTCGTCGGGCTCGGCGAGGCGGGGGGCACGCCGCCCTCGCACTCGCTGATCACCGACATCGCCGCGCCGGAGAAGCGGGCCCGGGCCTTCGCGATCTACCAGCTCGGGCCGCCGATCGGGGGCCTGATCGGCATGGTGCTCGGCGGGTTCCTGGCCGGGACGCTGGGCTGGCGCTGGGCCTTCGTCGCGGTCGGCGCGCCGGGGCTGGTCCTGGCGCTGCTGGTCCTGGTCCTGCGCGACCCACGCCGTTCGGGCGAGCCTAGCCTCCACGCCGTGCCGCTGCCGCTGGGCGAGGCGCTGCGCCAGCTCCTGGCCTCGAAGGCGATGCGGCTGCTGCTTACCACCGCGGGCTTCGCCTCCTTCGCGACCTATGGCGTGCTGATCTGGACGACGATCTTCTTCCAGCGCAGCCATTACCTGACCCCGGCCGAGACCGGGCTGTGGTTCGGCCTGGTCAACGGGATCGGCTCGATCCTGGGCGTCTGGCTCGGCGGCCAGATCGGCGACCGCCACCGCCGGCAGGGCAAGCAGCACCTGCTGACGATCCCGGCGCTGACCCAGGTGCTCTCGGTCCCGTTTCTCCTCGCTGCCCTGCTGGTCGGCGACTGGCGGCTCTCGATGGCGCTGTTCTTCCCCGCCATCGTCCTCAACTGGCTCTACGTCGCGCCTTACTACAGCGCGGTCCAGGGCCTGGTCCCGCCGGCGACCCGGGCCGTGGCGAGCGCGGCGATCCTGCTGCTGCAGAACCTGATCGGACTCGGGCTCGGCCCGGTGCTGCTGGGTTTCTGCTCCGACCTGCTCAAGCCGAGCTACGGCGCCGAGAGCGTCCGTTACGTCCTGTTCATTGCCGGGCTGGTCTCGCTGATCGCCGGGCTATTGCTCTGGCAGGCGCGCAAGCACTTGCCCGCGGAGCTCGACCGCTACGGCGCATAGGCAGGATCGCCCAGCAGCACCGAAGTCATCGACAGGGCGCCGTCGACCGTATCGTTGAAGATCACCGCCTCATCGCCCGGAAGCCGTGCCCCGGCGGCGTAGAGGAGCGGCAGATAGTGCTCCCCGCTGTTCACCGCGAGCCGGGCGTCATCAGTGTCGAGGGCCAGCAAGGCTGCGCGGTCATCCGCAAGCACGGCCGCATTGATCCGCGCCTGGAAGGCCGCCGCCCAATCCGGCACCGTGCCTTGCGATTGCCGCCACAGCGCGAGGTTGTGGACCACATTTCCGCTCGCCACGATCAGCACGCCTTCGTCGCGCAACGGGGCGAGCCGCTCGCCCAGGGCCAGGTGCTGGGCTGGGTTGAGCTGGCGATCGAGGCTCATCGCGACCAGCGGCACGTCGGCGGCGGGGTACATCGGCTGCACCACGCCCCAGGCGCCGTGATCGAAGCCCCAGGTCTCGTCGCGGATGACCCGGTCGTGGCCGAGCAGGGCCGCCGTCCGCTCGACCAGCGCGTCGGAGCCGGGGGCGGGGTATTGGAGATCGAACAATTCCTGCGGGAAACCGCGGAAGTCGTGGATCGTGCGGGGTGCGGGGCCCGCCGTCAGGTGCGTCGCGCCCTGGGTTTCCCAATGCGCGGTGATTGCCAGGATCGCCTGCGGACGCGGAAGCTGCCGCCCGAGCGCCTGCCACGCGCGGCGTTCCGGCCCGTCGGTGATCGTGGTCATCGGCGAGCCGTGGCCGAGGAAGAGGGCGGGGAAGCGGGTGGTCATGGGCGGGAGATGGCCCTCGTTTCGGAGTAGGCAAGGCTTCCTCCCCCTCGATGGGGGAGGGATGCTGGAGCTTGGCGCTTTAGCGCCTAGCAGAAGCTGGATGGGGGTGAGCGCTCCGCCCGCGCAGCGTTTGCGGATAGCTCACCCCCATCCAGCTATGACTAGCGAGCAAGCTCGCAAGTCTCCGCATCCTTCCCCCATCAAGGGGGAAGAAGGGGCACCTCAATGCTTCTTGCGCGTCAGTTCGCGCATCGCGTCGTCGAGGCCGCCCAGGGTCAGCGGATACATCGAATTGCCGAGCAGTTCCTTGATCACCTTGGTCGAGGACGAGTACTCCCACTGCTTCTTCGGCGTCGGGTTCAACCACACCGTCGCCGGGTAGGTGTTGGTCACCCGCTGGAGCCAGACCGCACCGCTCTCCTCGTTGAAGTGCTCGACCGAGCCGCCTGGGTGGGTGATCTCGTAGGGGCTCATCGAGGCGTCGCCGACGAAGATCACCTTGTAGTCGTGGCCGTACTTGTGGAGCACGTCCCAGGTCGGCGTGCGCTCGGAGAAGCGGCGGCGGTTGTCCTTCCACAGGCCTTCGTAGAGGCAGTTGTGGAAGTAGAAGAACTCCAGGTTCTTGAACTCGGCCGTCGCGGCGCTGAACAGCTCCTCGACCAGCTTGATGTGCGGGTCCATCGAGCCGCCGACGTCGAGGAACAGCAGCACCTTGACCGCATTGTGCCGCTCGGGCCGCATGCGGATGTCGAGCCAGCCCTGCTTGGCCGTGCCCTCGATCGTGGCGTCGAGGTCGAGCTCCTCGGCCGAGCCTTCGCGGGCGAACCGACGCAGGCGGCGCAGCGCGACCTTGATGTTGCGGGTGCCGAGCTCCTTGGTGTTGTCGAGATTGGCGAACTCGCGCTTCTCCCAGACCTTGATTGCCCGGCCGTGCTTGCCTTCGCCGCCGATGCGGATGCCTTCCGGGTTGTAGCCGGCATGGCCGAAGGGCGAGGTGCCGTTGGTGCCGATCCACTTGTTGCCGCCCGAATGGCGCTTCTGCTGCTCCTCGAGCCGCTGCTTCAGCGTGTCCATGATCTCGTCCCACGAACCGAGCGCCTTGATCTGCTCCATCTCTTCCTCGGAGAAGAACCGCTCGGCGACCTGCTTGAGCCAGTCCTCGGGGATGTCGACCGGCTGCTGGCCGTAGTCGGTGAGCAGCCCCTTGAAGACCTTGTTGAAGACCTGGTCGAAGCGGTCGAGCAGGCCCTCGTCCTTCACGAAGGTGGCGCGGGAGAGGTAGTAGAACGCCTCGGGCGTCTGCTCGATCACGTTCTTGTCGAGCGCCTCGAGCAGGGTCAGGTGCTCCTTGAAGGAGGCCTGGATGCCGGCGGCGCGGAGTTCGTCGATGAAGTTGAAGAACACGGCTCAGGCCTGCGCAAGGTGACGCGTGGGAGTTACGCGAAACAGGGGGTGAAACGCAGGTGTCACTTTACCATCAAACCCTTGGAGTAATTCGAAAATTTTTGCCACCTTGCACGCCGATCTGTGACCTTTCGCGAGACCGTTTCCCGTGGCCCGGAAGACTTGGAGGAACCTCGGGGAATCTGCCGATTCATCCTGCCCATAGCAGGGAGCGGCCATGTAGGAAAATCGTTCTATCGTTCGGCGCTAGTCGTTGCCTTGAATCCAAAAGAACAATTCGAAGGCTGGATCGAAAGACCACCATACTGCTCCAATCGTCGCAAATAAGAAGACTATTCGCAGCGCAATGAGTGAGAGCCTGCCTTGGACAATACGGTGCAAGCCCGATGAGAGAATCCAGAAGGCGAGAGCGCCGAGAGCCACAATCGGCAGGGTCAGAGCGATGCCCTTGAAAAATTGCGCGGTGCGATTGGGACAGGGTTCGTCGGGCAAGCAGTCCCCCATCGCGCTGCCGACAAAGATGATCGAGCCCATTCCTGCGCCGAGCAGAAATGCGAACAGGCAACCAAACACGCGGGTTGCGTGAAACGACTCCCGGGGAATCACAAGGAACTCGGCGCTGCCGGAGGCTGCTGCGGGAACTGCTCCAGCGCCGGATCGATCACCGCCCAGGCCGGCGCATCGTCGGTCCAGATCGCGGTATCCGGCTTCAGCCCGTGCGGCTCGTCGATCGCGCCGAAGCGGACCGTCAGCAGGTGGGTACGGGCAGAGCTCTGCGCGGTCAGCGGCGTGCCGCAGCTCGGGCAGAACCACTGCGTCAGCGTGTTGCCGCTCGCCGCGACATAGGCGTGGCTGGCGAGTTCGCCGGCGATGGTCACGTCATCCGTTTTGAACGCGGCGTTGTTGGCCGGCCCCCCGGCGGCGACCTGACGGCATTGCCGGCACCAGCATTGCCGGGTCAGCACCGGCTCACCGGTCATGGTCAGGGTGACCCGTCCGCAGGCGCAGCGGCCGGTATAGGCCGCGGTCATCAGGAATAGGTCTCGATTATCGGCGAATCCGGGCCTTGGGCATGCTGCGGCAGCTTGGGATCGAGCTCCACCCAGTCCGGAGCGCTGGCGGCCCAGATGATCGCGGTCGGGGCCATCAGGTCAGGATCGTCGAGCGTCCCCGAACGGATGCGGATGGGGGCTCCGGCGGGTTGGAGCGGGCGACTGTACATCTGCGCCCCACACTTGGTGCAGAACCCTCGCTCGACCGTGTTGCCGCTGTCCGCGATCATTTGAAAGGTGCCGAGCTCACCCTCATAGTGGACTGCTTCCGCCGGGAAGAGCACGTTCACAGTCGCCGAACCGCTGGCGATGTACTGGCAATCGCGGCACCAACACATCCGCGCGCCCAGAGGCTCGGCCTGGGCGGTGAAGCGGACCTGGCCGCAGAGACAATGGCCGGTGTGGGACATGGTTCGAACTCCTTTTCCTCTCCCCTCGCGGGAGAGGATAGCGCAGCTTGCTTCGCAGAAGCTAGCGAAGCTTGGGGAGGGGGCTCCACCCTCTCCAACTGCGGCTAGGCCCTCGCGGGCCAAGCCTTCGTATCCTCTCCCGTCAAGGGAGAGGAGGGGCTCAAGCCCCCTGCCGCCGGGCCATGAACGCAAGCCGTTCGAACAGCATGATGTCCTGCTCGTTCTTGAGCAGCGCGCCGTGCAGCGGCGGGATCGCCTTGGTCGGATCGTGGTTCTGGAGGACGTCGAGCGGCATGTCCTCGTTCAGCAGCAGCTTCAGCCAGTCGAGCAGCTCGCTGGTGGAAGGCTTCTTCTTCAGGCCGGGCACGTCGCGCACTTCGTAGAAGATCTCCATCGCCTTGACGACGAGGGTCTTCTGGATACCGGGGAAGTGCACATCGATGATCGCCTGCATCACGTCGCGATCGGGGAACTTGATATAGTGGAAGAAGCACCGGCGCAGGAAGGCGTCGGGCAGTTCCTTCTCGTTGTTCGAGGTGATGACGACGA
>JASGGH010000028.1:0-34531 GCA_047605105.1 Novosphingobium sp.
CATCCCGCTGCCGCCGCCGCCCGCGGCCCCGCCCCCGCCGCGCTTCACGCCCACGGCCGCCGTGCCCAAGGGCCGGACCGGCGACTGGGCCAACGCCAACGACTATCCCTCGCGCTCGCTGCGCGAAGGCAAGGAAGGCACGACCCGCTTCCGCGTCACCGTCGGTCCCGACGGACGGATCACGGGCTGCTCGGTCACGGGTTCGAGCGGGAGCCCCGAACTCGACGAAGCGACTTGCAGCCTGGTCACCCGGCGCGGCCGCTTCACTCCGGCGAAGGATGGCGAAGGCCAGCCCACGACGGGCACCTGGGCCAGTGCCGTCCGCTGGCAGATTCCTAAGGACTGAATTCTTTCTCGCACCGGACCCGCTTCACCGTTCGGTTTGATCATTCGTTTCCATTCTTGAGAGGACAATCGCATGGTTTTTGAACTTCTGGCCGCCGCCGGCGCTGCCGCCCCGCAGAACAAGTTCGGTTTCGCCGAAGCCCTCGAGCAGGGTGGTTTCATCGCTTACGCCACGGTCGTCATCCTCGGCGTGATGTCGTTCGGCTCGTTCTACATCCTGTTCACCAAGTGGTTCGAGCAGTCGAAGATCATCCGCCAGGGCCGCGAGGTCCGCGCAAGCTTCTGGCGCGCCGCTTCGCTGCGCGAAGGCACCAACAAGCTGGAGAAGAACAGCGCCTACCGCCAGATCGCCGACGACGGCCTCGCCGCCGAAGAACAGCACGCCAAGATGACCGACAGCCTCGATGCGCATGACTGGCTCACCGGCTCGCTGGAGCGCTCGGAAGCCTCGGTCAACGCCCGCCTCGCTTCGGGCCTGCCGTTCCTCGCCACCGTCGGCGCCACCTCGCCGTTCATCGGCCTGTTCGGCACCGTGGTCGGCATCTACCGCGCGCTGATCAACATCGGCATCGCCGGTTCGGCCTCGATCGACAAGGTCGCGGGCCCGGTCGGTGAAGCACTGATCATGACCGCGCTCGGCCTGCTCGTCGCGGTTCCCGCGGTGCTCGCCTACAACTACCTCCAGGCCCGCAACAAGCGCATCTCCGAGCACCTCCACGGCTTCTCGACGGACGTTCTGGCCAACATCAACTCGAAGGGCGCCGTGAAGCCGTCGGTCGCCGCGGCTCCTGCCGCCAAGCCGGCAGCAGCTCCGGCCGCCGCGGCCCCCAAGGCCTAATCGCCTGCGGCGCGGCAGCCACCCGGTTGCCGCGCCACACGGGCCAGGTCGGCTCGCTTCGGCGGCCGCGGCGGCCCCAGGCAACCAAGGATAGGATGACAATATGGCTATGTCAGTAGGCGGCGCCGGTGGGGACGAAAAGCCCATGTCGGACATCAACACCACGCCGCTGGTCGACGTGATGCTGGTGCTGCTGATCATCTTCCTGATCGCGGTTCCGGTCGCGATCCAGACCATCGAGAAGCTCAAGCTTCCGATTCTGCCTTCGGTGGAATCGAAGGACAAGGTCGAGAACCTGCTCCTCACGGTCAGCACCTCGGACGAGAACGGCCGCAGCGCGGGCGACCCGGGCTTCACCGGCGCCTCGCGCAACGGCGAATGCCGGATCTACTTCAACAACATCACCCCGGTGAACTCGACCGAGCTGCAGAAGATGGCGTACAACCGCCTCGATGCGATCGTGAAGCGTGAAGGCGGGCCCGAAGCGCTCATGGCCAACCCGGAGAAGGTCCCGCAGGTCCACATCCGCGGCGACGTCGAGGCCCCATGGCGCTGTGTCGCCGGCGCGATCTACAACGTCCAGGTAGCGGGCTATCCGACCGTCGGCTTCATCTCGAACCCGGTCGATCCGAACGGCTGAGCCGCTTCGCCCGAGATTTTCAGGAGTAACGACTATGGCAATGTCAGGCGGCAAGGACGATGGCGAGCCGATGATGGAAATGAACACGACGCCGCTTATCGACGTCATGCTCGTGCTCCTCATCATGTTCATCATCACGATCCCCGTCGCAACCCACTCGGTGGACATCGATCTGCCGCCGCCGAACCCGAACCCGCCGCCGCCCAACACGGTCAAGCCGGTCAAGAACAAGATCATCCTGACCTACGACAACAAGATCATGTGGCAGCCCGGCGCCGAAGGCCCGGCCAGCCAGATCGATCAGTCGACGCTGGTGACCTACCTCAAGGAATCGACCGACAAGACCAAGTTCGCCGAAGAGCCCGAGCTGCAGTTCCAGCCCGAATCTCAGGCCGGCTACGATCTGTCGGCCCGGGTCCTGCGGATCATCAAGACCACCGGGGTCACCAAGTTCGGCTTCGTCGGCAACGAGCAGTTCGCGCAGTTCGACCGCGCCAAGAACTCGGTCGCGCCGCCACAGTCCAAGTAAGCGCCGCGCGCTGGATCATGAAAAGGGGCGGAGCAATCCGCCCCTTTTTTGTTGGCGGCATCGCCGTTGGATCGCTCCGCCGGAGAGCTGCGCTCCGGGTCACGGAGAACCGCCATTTTCGGCGCGTCCTCATCTGAATGGCGATTGGTCCTGGTTCGGCGTCATCGCCGCCGCCGCCAGGCTTTCCGCCTCCAGCAGCAGTTCGTCGTCGGCCGCACCGGCCGGCAGCCGTTCGCGGCCGATCATCACGAGGACCGGCACGGCGAGCGGGCTGACCCGGTCGAGCACGACATGGTCCACCTCACGTCCGGCGCGTTCCAGCACGTCGGCGACGCGGGCGACGTCGGTCATCCGGCTGCGCGCATCGGCCCAGGCGGCCTGGATCAGCACGTGGCCGGGCTCGTGGCGGCGCAGCACGTCGTAGATCAGGTCGGTCGAGAAAGTGACCTGCTTGCCCGACTTGCGCTTGCCCGGATGCTGGCGCTCGACCAGGCCGGAGATCACCGCGACCTCGCGGAAGGCGCGGCGCAGCAGGTGGCTGTTCTCGACCCAGGCGACGAATTCATGGGTGAGGATGTCGGGCGAAAGCAGCGCGGCGGGATCGTCGATCGGCTTCAGGCCCGAGACCGCCAGGGCATAGTCGTTGGCGACGAAACCCAGGGGCATCAGGCCGCGATCCTCCATCCGCCGGGTGATCAGCATGCCCAGCGACTGGTGCGCGTTCCAGCCCTCGAAGGGATAGAACACGGTATACTCGCGCCCCGCGTGCGGGAAGCTTTCGACCAGCAGCTTGTTCGGTCCGGGCAGGCGAGAGCGCCAGTCTTGCACCTCGAGCCACTCGCGCACGTCGTCGGGCAGCTTGCCCCAGGATGCCCGATCCGACAGCATCTCGCGCACGCGGTTCGCCAGGTGTGTCGTCAGCGGCATCTTGGCGCCCATGTAGCTGGGAATCATGCCCGGCTGCTTGGCGGCGCGCACGATCAGCTCCATGTCGCGCACCCCCTCGACCTCGAGGTCCAGGCCCGCGAAGCGGATCGTGTCACCGGGGCTGAGCGAAGCGCCGAAGCCTTCCTCGACCCGGCCCAGCGAACGGCCGTTCCGGAAGCGCACGTCGAGCATCTCGGCATCGACGATGATCCCCGCGTTGAGCCGGTGACGCGCCGCGTGCTCGGGATGGGTCAGCCGCCAGGTCCCCGTCTTGTCGCGGACGATCCGCTTGAACCGATCGTAGGCGCGCAGCGAGTAGCCGCCGGTGGCGACGAAATCGAGCACGCGGCGCCATTCGGCCTCGCCGACCCAGGCATAGGCCGCGCAGGCGCGCACCTCGGCCAGCAGCGCGGCCTCGTCGAAGGGCCCGGCGCAAGCGCAGGCCATGACGTGCTGGGCCAGCACGTCGAGTCCGCCCGGGCGAAAATCCTCCCCGTCGCGCTGCCCCGCGGCGACCGCCTCCAGCGCCGCCTGGGCCTCGAGGTATTCGAAGCGGTTGCCCGGCACGAGCAGCGCGCGGCTCGGTTGGTCGAGGCGGTGGTTGGCGCGGCCGATCCGCTGAAGCAGGCGCGACGAGCCCTTGGGCGCCCCCATCTGCACGACCAGGTCGATGTCGCCCCAGTCGACCCCCAGGTCGAGACTGGCGGTGCAGACCAGCGCGCGCAGCTCGCCCCGCGCCATCGCCCCCTCGACCTTGCGCCGCGCTTCCTTGGACAGTGAGCCGTGGTGGATGCCGATCGGCAGGTGGTCGGCGTTCGCGTCCCATAGCTGCTGGAAGATCAGCTCCGCCAGAAACCGGGTATTGGTGAAGACCAGCGTGGTCCGATTGGCGCGGATCTGCGCGTAGAGCTGCGGGATCGCCCAGGTCGCGGCGTGGCCCGACCAGGGCACGCGCTGTTCTTCGGGCAGGAGGATCTCGACCTCCGGATCAGCCCCGGGCTCGCCCTCGACCAGCTCGACCGCATCGGCATCGCCCCAGGGCGCCAGCCAATCGCGAAACCCATCGGGATCGGCGACCGTCGCCGAGAGCGCGGACCGCCGCATCCCGGGCGCGATGGCCTGGAGCCGGGTCAGGGCCAGGGCCAGCAGATCGCCCCGCTTGGTCGTGGCGAAGGCGTGGACCTCGTCGATCACCACCCGCTCGAGGCCCGCGAACATCTGCGCCGCCTCGGGATAGGAGATCAGCAGCGACAGCGATTCGGGCGTGGTCAGCAGGACATGCGGCGGCCGGGCGCGCTGACGGGCCTTGCGGTCGGACGGCGTATCACCGCTGCGGGTCTCGACCCTGATCGGCAGCCCGATTTCCTCGATCGGCGCGAGCAGGTTGCGCTGGACGTCGTGGGCCAGGGCCTTGAGCGGCGAGACATAGAGCGTGTGCAGGCCTTCCGCAGGCAGCGCCCCGCCCAGCCGCGAGGGCGCAAAATCGGCCAGGGTGGGGAGGAACCCGGCAAGCGTCTTGCCCGCGCCCGTATCGGCGACGAGCAGCGCATGGCGCCCGGCATCGGCCGCGGCGAGCATGTCCCACTGATGCCGCCGCACCGCCCATCCGCGCCCGGCGAACCACGCCGCGATCTCGGCGGGCAGAGTCTCCCGGGTGAGCCGCCCGGCCAAGCTAGTGGCCCGCTTGCGGACCCCGCTCCAGCCCCGATGCCGCGAGCTGCCCGTCGATCTGCGCCATCAGGCGGTCGAGACCGGCCTCGTCGGAGCTTTCCGCCCGCGCCACCAGCACGTCCTGGGTGTTCGAGGCGCGCAGGAGCCACCAGCCGTCGGGGGTGTTGACCCGCAGCCCGTCGGTCGCGTCGACATCCGCACCCGACGCGGCCAGGCGATCCTTGACCTCGTCGATCACCGCGAACTTGCGGCTCTCGTCGACCTGGAAGCGCAGCTCGGGGGTATTGACCATCGGCTTCATCGCGCCGTGCAGCTCGGTGACCGACTTGCCCAGCCGCACCGAGGCCGCGATCAGCCGGATCGCGGCGTAGAGGGCATCGTCGAACCCGTAGTAATCATGGGCGAAGAAAACATGGCCGCTCATCTCCCCGGCCAGCGGCGCGCCTGTTTCCTTCATTTTGGATTTGATCAGGCTGTGCCCGGTCTTCCACATCAGCGGCTTGCCGCCGAGCGCCGCGACCCGTTCGAACAGCGCGCTCGAAGCCTTCACGTCGGCGATAATCGTGGCTCCGGGGACCTGGCGGAGCAGATCCTCGGCATAGATCATCAGAAGCTGATCGCCCCAGATCACCCGGCCCTCGCCATCGATCGCTCCGATCCGGTCGCCGTCCCCATCGAAAGCGATGCCGAAATCGAGGTTCTTCTCGGCGACGAGCGCCTTCAGGTCCGCCAGATTCTTCTCTTCGGTAGGATCGGGATGATGGTTCGGGAAATTGCCGTCGACCTCGGTGTAGAGCAGATGATGCTCGCCCGGCAATCTGTCGGCGAGATCCTCGAGCACGGGGCCAGCCGCGCCGTTGCCGGCATCCCAGCCGATCCGCAGACGATCGAGAGTAGCGTCGGGAATGCCGGCCAGCCCCGTCAGCAGGCGCTCGACATAGGCCTGCTGGACCTCGCGGCGCTCGCTGGTCCCGTTGCCGTCGAGCCAGGCGCCTTCGCGCGCCAGCCGCCCCAGTTCCAGGATGTCCTGGCCGAAGAACGGGCGACCCTGAAACACCATCTTGAAGCCGTTGTAGTTGGCGGGATTATGGCTGCCGGTTATCTGGATGCCGCCTGCCACGTCTTCGGCTGAAGCCGTGGCGTAGTAGAGCATCGGCGTGGCTCCCAGGCCGATCCGCACGGCATCGACCCCGCTGGCGTTCAGGCCCTCGACCAGGGCATGCTCGAGCAGCGGCGAGCTGACCCGGCCGTCGTAGCCGACCGCCACCTTGATCTTCTCGTCCAGGCCGATCGCCTGGCGCAGCAGGGTTGCGAAGCCCCGCCCGATTGCGCGGGCATCGTCCGGCCCCAGCGTTTCGCCGATGATCCCGCGAATGTCGTATTCGCGCAGGACGGTGGAATGGAACTGGTGGGTCATGATTTCTCCGGAATGCGGCGGCCGAGTTCATCGAGCAGCAGGTCGCGGGCGGCATTGGCTTCGTGGACCAGCTCCACGGTGCCACCCTTGTCGGGGTGGACCTGTGCGACCAGTCGCCGGTGCGCCTCGATCACCTGGTCCCGGCTGGGATCGCGCGCCAAGCCAAGCAGCGCCCGCGCCTGCCTGATCTCGCCCGAACGGGCGGACTGGCCCAGCAGTTCCCACGGCCAGCGATTGAACACCAGCTTGCAGCCGAGCGCGACGACCGCCGCCAGCAGGATCAACTTGGTCATTGCTCGAAACCCGTCCTGCCTGCGCCGTCCGGCGGGCGTTATGCAGGCTTAGCCGTGCGTGGTGAAGGCCAATTCGGTCTCTTGCGGCTGGGCCGCCGAGGCCGCCGGCATCGGCAGGTTGAGCCCGGCGAGCAGCGCGCGCAGTTCCTGCCGCGCGACGAGGTGGCTGGTGCCCAATTCGCCCAGGTGGCCCTTGTCGAGCAGGGTCAGCCCCGAGGGAAACAGCTCGCGGAAGATCACGCGCTCCGACAGGCCGTTGGCGATCCGGAAGCCCACGCGCTTGCTGAGCTCGGTCAGGGCCTGGTCGATGCGCTTCTGGTTGCGCGCCTCGACGTGGTGGACGCGGTTGCGGACCACGACCCAGTCCATTTCGCGCTTCTGCTCCTTGATCGTCGCCATCGCGCGGCGCTTGCGCGTTTCCCAGATCAGCTCGGCATAGAACGACAGGCGGCGGACCTTGAAGGTCTCGGCGTCGACCTGGCCGATCAGGTCGAAATCGACGAAGCTGTCGTTGAGCGGGGTAACCAGCGTGTCGGCGCCGGTCGCGGCGTGGCGGGCGAATTCGTCGTCGCGCCCGGGCGTGTCGAAGACGATGAAGTCCATGCCCTCGCCCACCGCGGCGGTCAGCGCTTCGAGCTCGGCAATCGTCGTGCCGCCAAAGACCTCGAACCGCGCGCCGGGCAAGGCGATGGCGCGGCGCCGTTCGGTCTCGGCGCGGTTCTCCAGATAGCGGTGCAGCGTGCGCTGGCGCGGATCGAGATCGATCGCGGCGACCTTCGCCCCCTGGTAGGCCAGCGCGATCGCTACGTGGACCGCGGTGGTCGACTTGCCGGTGCCGCCCTTCTCGTTGGCGAAGACGATGCGGTGCGGAGCGGAAGGTGACGGCACGTAGCGGCTTTCGACTATTGACGAGAACGGTTGCTGGCTGGCCCGCGGCGGCGCTAGGGCAGCGGGAGCGTTTTAAGCGAAGGGGCCGGGTGCGTGCAAACCATCAATCGGATTGATCCACTGCGAATTGCGGTGGACGCCCTGCGCCGCGACGGCCCGCTCGCGCTGGTCCCGACGATGGGCGCGCTGCACGAGGGGCACCTGACCCTGGTACGCGAAGCCCGGTCGCGCGCCGCGCATGTCGCGGTTTCGATCTTCGTGAACCCGCGGCAGTTCGGCGCGAACGAGGATCTCGCCGCCTATCCGCGCCAGCTTGCGCGGGATTCCGAACTCCTCGCGGCCGAAGGCGTATCGCTGATCTGGGCGCCCGATGTCGCGGAGATGTATCCCGCCGGCTATGCGACCGAGGTGAGCGTATCGGGCGTCAGCGAAGGGCTCGACGGCGCCGCCCGGCCCGGGCATTTCGACGGCGTCGCCACGGTGGTGGCCAAGCTGTTCAACCAGGTCCTGCCCGATCTCGCGCTGTTCGGCGAGAAGGACTGGCAGCAGCTTGCGGTGATCCGCCGCATGGCCCGGGACCTCGATCTCTCGCGCCCTCACGTCACCCGGATCCTGGGCGTGCCGACCGTGCGCGAGGCGGACGGCCTCGCGATGAGCTCGCGCAACGCCTACCTGACGCAGGCCGAGCGCGCCCAGGCGGCAGTCCTGCCGCGGGCCATGCGCGAGGCGATCGCGCGAATCCGCGCCGGTGGGGCGGTCCCGGCAGCGCTGGATGCACTGACGAGCGCGCTCCTCGCGGGCGGTTTCAGCAGCAGCGACTATGCCGCGGTCGCCGATGCCGAAACGCTCGAGGCGATCGGCGAGCTGAACGATCGGCCCGCCCGGCTGCTGGTCGCCGCGCGGATCGGAAAAGCGCGGCTGATCGACAATATGGCGGTCTGACCGAGCGCCGAATTCGTCGTTTCCCTCCGAGTCATTAAGCGCTAAGAAGCGCCGCGTTGGGGTCGCATCGAACAGTCAGGCGAACAGGCCGGCTCGCTCATGTTATGGGGAGTTTTCGATGAAGAATTTTGCCAGCGGCGTGATTGCGTTCGCTATGATCGTCGGCAGCACGACTGCCTTTGCCGCCGATCGCGGTTCCTCGGGCCGCCAGAAGCAGGTGCGCGGCACGCAGGACATTCCGGTCTGCTCGCGCAACCTCGGCACCGTCGCCATCGTCGAGCCCGACAAGCAGTGGTGGCGTGAGTTCAACCTCGGCAGCCCCGAGGCGATCCTCAAGGTCTTCGTCCAGCGCTCGGGCTGCTTCACCATCGTCAACCGCGGCCGCGCGATGCAGAGCCGCGCCATGGAGCGCGCGCTGGCCGATAACGGCGAACTGCAGTCCGGCTCGAACCTCGGCCGCGGGCAGGTACGCACCGCCGACTACTACCTTGAGCCCGACATCGTTACCGCCAACCGCAATTCGGGCGGCGGCGGCGCCGGCGCCCTGCTCGGCGGCCTCGGCGGCATGTTCGGCGCGGGCGGCCTCGGCGCCATCGCCGGTTCGATCAACGTCAAGAAGGGTGAGGCCAACGTGACGCTCTCGGTCGTCAACGCCCGCACCACCGAAGAGACCGCGCTGGTCGAAGGCTATGCCCGCAAGTCGGACGTCAGCTTCGGCGCGGGCGGCGGCGGCTTCTTCGGGGGCACCTTCGGCGGCGCGGCCGGCGGCGGCTACCAGGACACGGCGATCGGCCAGATCATCGTGCTGGCCTATCTCGACGCCTATACCAAGCTGGTCAGCCAACTCGGCGGCCTGCCCGACAACGCCTCGCAGGCCGCGCCGCTCGCGCACTAAGGCCTTCGAATATCCAGGGAAGAGGGCGGGCGGCAAGGCCCGCCCTCTTTCGTTTCGGCGGATGTGCGGAACCAAGTCCGCCATCGCCCGTTCTGTCAGCAACACCGCCCGGCGACTTCCCCCTGGTCTGCCCCGTGCGGTCAAGCAAGCAAGGCAAGGGCCGGCCTCGCGCCGGCCCTTGTCATTTTGCGCTTCTCGAAAGTTCGCACGGAGTTGGAGCGGGTAAGGGGAATCGAACCCCTCTAGCTAGCTTGGAAGGCTAGTGCATTACCACTATGCTATACCCGCCCGATGCAAGGGCCTGGGGCGGGCATATGCGGCAGGCGGCCGGTCTGGTCAATCGCTCGAATTGCTCCACGATTCGCCGGGCCGCATCTCCCCTGCGATGTTGCACCTGCGAAGGCCTTGGCAGGGGAACTCGGCTTCGTTCATGTTATTGTCGTGATTCGGTGACATATTGCAGTCATCGAGACTCGAAGGAACGCCGATGAACCTGGCTCCGCAGCCCAACGCTTTTTCCCTGGCGACACAGCGCGTGCGCAATTCGCTGGACGTCCTGGGATCGCGGGTCGGCCGGCTGTTCAACCGGCGCGGCGCCAAGGTCTCCGCCACCAGCGAAGGGCTGCTGGACCTCGCCGGAGCGCTGCTTTCGCTGCGCGGCAAAGCCTCCGGACCGTCGCTCGCCTCGACCTTCTTCGACCTCTACGAAGCCAGCGACCTCGCCTCGCGCCAAGCCTTCCTCAGCCAACTGCATGCCCAGTTCCAGCGCGATAAGGACTCGATCGACCGGGCCATCGCGGTGTGGCGGGAACAGCGCAACGAGGCCGCCGCCGCCCTGCTGAGTGAGGCGACCGAATCGCCGCTGCACTCGCTGATCCGCCAGCTCAACCTGGCGCCCGGCGGCACCGCCCGGCTGATCGCCATGCGCGAGGACCTGCTCGGCGCCGCGAAGACGCCGGGCCTGCAGGAACTGGACCGCGAGTTCGAGGACGTGTTCGAGAGCTGGTTCAACGCCGGCTTCCTCGAACTGCGCCGGATCGGCTGGGACGCGCCCGCCGCGATCCTCGAGCGGATCATCAAGTACGAGGCGGTCCATTCGATCCACGGCTGGGACGACCTGCGCCGCCGGGTCGAGCCGGCCGACCGCCGCTGCTACGGCTTCTTCCACCCGCAGATGGCCGACGATCCGCTGATCTTCGTCGAGGTCGCGCTGACCGACCACCTGCCCACCGCCATCGCCGAGATCATCAGCGAAGGCCGCGAGACGATTGGCCCGCAGGAAGCAAGCTACGCGATCTTCTATTCGATCTCGAACTGCCAGGAAGGGTTGCGCGGCATCCCCTTCGGCAACTTCCTGATCAAGCAGGTCGTCGGCCTGCTCAAGCAGGAGCTGCCCCAGCTGCGCTGCTTCGCCACGCTCTCGCCGGTGCCGGGCTTCGCCAAGTGGCTGGCGCGGGAGCTGGGCGAAGCCCCGACGCCTGAAGGCACCGAGCTGCGCACCGCGGCGGCGCGCTACCTGGTCGAAGCGCGCAGCCCCAAGGGCGGCGTCGCCGATCCGGTCGCGCGGTTCCACCTCGGCAACGGGGCGCGGCTCGAGGCGATCCACCTGCGCGGCGACCTCTCGGCCAAGGGGCTCAGGCAGTCGCACGGGGTGATGGTGAACTACCTCTACGATCTCGACGAGATCGAGGCGAACCTGCTGGCCCTGTCGGAGCTGGACAGGATCGCGACTTCGGAACGGGTACAGGAGCTGCTGGCTCCCGCAGAACCCGAGGGCGGCAAGCGCAAGCGGGCCAAGGCGGCCTGAACGCGCCTCCTCCCTCCCCGCCGGGGAGGGGAGGGGCCTTGCTCAATGTCCCGGGAAGTCGATCAGCGCGGCGACGGTGATGCCCTCGGCCCGCAGCCGGTCGGCACCGCCGAGATCCGGCAGGTCGATCACGAACAGCGCCTGGTCGACGATCCCGCCCGCCGTGCGCAGCAGTTGCAGCGCCGCGCGGGCCGTCCCGCCGGTGGCGATCAGATCGTCGACCAGCACCACGCGCTGGCCGTCGCCGATCGCGCCGGGGTCGACCTCCAGCGTGTCGGTGCCGTATTCCAGCGCATAGTCGAGGGCGAGCGATGGCACCGGCAGCTTGCCCGGCTTGCGCACCGGCACGAAGCCGAGGCCCAGCCGGGCCGCCACCGCGGCACCGAAGATGAAGCCGCGCGCCTCGATCCCCGCGATCGCCTGGGCGCCCGCCGCCTCGGCGCGGGCCGCAAGCTGGGCGACCGTGGCAGCGAGGCCGGGACCGTTGCCGATCAGGGTGGTGATGTCGCGGAACAGGATGCCCTGCTGCGGAAAGTCCGGGACGGCGCGGACCAGCGCCTTCAGTTCGTCGGGCGTCATCGCATGTCCTCGAAGGCAAACGCCCCTCGCATCGGGTGATGCAAGGGGCGCGTGTTGCTCAGGCGGTGAGGTTCACTGCCCGCCAGCCTCAGTGCTTCACGCCCGCCCAGATGTTCCGGTAGGCCGCATAGCCCAGGATCGTGGCGAAGAGCAGGAAGCCCAGCACCGGCCAACCGGTCTGCTTGCGCTTTTCCATCTTCGGCTCGGCGGTCCAGATCAGGAAGGCCGCGACGTCGGTGGCCATCTGCTTGACCGTCGGTTTCGGGTTGCCCGGACCGTAGGTCACCTGGCCGTCGCTGACCAGCGGCGGAGCCATCGCGAGATTGAGGTTCGCGAAGTAGGGATTGAAGTGCAGCCCGTCGGGAGTCTTGGCGTCGGGGAACTTCTTGAGGATCTCCTCGCCCTTCTCGTTCTTGTAGCCTTCCTGCTGGGCATAGCCGGTCAGCAGCGATTCGACGTAGGCCCCGCCGTCATGGCGGGCCTTGGTGATCAGCGAGAGGTCGGGAGGCGAGCCCTGGCCGGCGTAATAGACCGGGGCGAAGCGATCGGCGGGCAGGCTGGTACGCTCGCCGCGGTCGCCGGTCTTCGGATCGAAGGTCGGCTGCTTGGGCGCCTGGGCGGCGATCGCCTTCACTTCGTCGTCGTTGTAGCCCAGCGCCTTGAGGTCGCGGAAGGCGACGAGGCGCAGGCCGTGGCAGTTCGAGCAGACTTCCTTGTAGACCTGGAAGCCGCGCTGCAACTGCTGCTTGTCGAACTTGCCGAACAGGCCGTCGCTGGCGAAGTGCACCTTGTTCGGATGCTTGTGGAACGCATGCTCGGCGGTTTCCGCGACGTGCTCGGTCGCCGCCGTATAGGCGCCGTTGCCGAAGGACCAGGCCAGGGCCACCGTGAAGAACAGCCCGACGAGGATGGAGAAGATACGGATCATGTCTCTAGTCTTTCCGTCTCGCTAGGGTTCAGGCAGCCGCGCCGAGCGCGGCGTTCTCGTCCTTGCCGAGAACGGCTTCGGTGATCGAGAAGGGCAGCGGATCAGGGCGCTCGATCGCGGAGACGATCGGCAGGATGATGAGGAAGTGCGCGAAGTAGTAGATCGCCGCGATCTGGCTGATCATCACGTAGGGCTCTTCCGCCGGGGCGCCGCCGCAATAGCCGAGCACCAGCACGTCGATGACGAGCACCACGAAGAACCACTTGAACATCGGACGGTACTTGCCCGAGCGGACCGGCGACTTGTCGAGCCAGGGCAGGAAGAACCAGACCAGGATCGCGCTGAACATCGCGAGCACGCCCATCAGCTTGGCCGGCACGAAGAAGAAGTCCGAGGTGAAGGCGCGCAGGATCGCGTAGAACGGCCAGAAGTACCATTCGGGAACGATGTGCGCCGGGGTGCTCATCGGGTTCGCCGGGATGTAGTTGTCCGGGTGGCCGAGCGCGTTGGGCGCGAAGAACAGCACCGCGCAGTAGCAGAACAGGAAGGCGCCGACCGCCCAGCCGTCCTTGGCGATGTAGTAGGGGTGGAAGGGCACGGTGTCGCTTTCGCTCTTCACCTCGACCCCGGTCGGGTTCGACGAGCCCGGGATGTGCAGCGCCCAGATGTGCAGCACGACCGCGCCGACGATCACGAAGGGCAGCAGGTAGTGTAGCGAGAAGAAGCGGTTGAGCGCGGCGTTGTCGGGGGCGAAGCCGCCGAGCAGCCAGTGCTGGAGCGTCTCGCCGACGAGGGGAATCGCCCCGAAGAGCCCGGTGATCACCTTGGCGCCCCAGTAGGACATCTGCCCCCAGGGCAGCACGTAGCCCATGAAGCCGGTGGCCATCATCAGCAGGAAGATCACCACGCCGAGCAGCCAGACCATCTCGCGCGGAGCCTTGTAGGACCCGTAGAACATGCCGCGCAGGATGTGGACGTAGATCACCACGAAGAACGCCGAGGCGCCGTTGGCATGCGCATAGCGCATCATCCAGCCCCAGTTGACGTCGCGCATGATGTGCTCGACCGAATCGAAGGCGACCGCTTGGTTGGCGGCGTAATGCATCGCCAGGACAATGCCGGTGACGATCTGGATCGTCAGGCAGACCAGCGCGAGGAAACCGAAGTTCCACCAGTAGTTCAGGTTGCGCGGCACCGGATAGCCGACGCCGACCGCGTTGTAGACGAAGCGCGGCAGGGGCAGCTTCTCGTCCATCCACTGCATGAAGGGGTGGCTCGGCTTGTATTCCTTGGCCCAGGGAAAGCTCATGATCTGTCCTCAGCGAATTCTTTTGGGCTCAACCGATCGTAACGACGGTGTCGGAGGTGAAGGCGTATTCCGGAACCTCGAGGTTCTTGGGCGCGGGGCCCTTGCGGATACGCGCGGCGGTGTCGTAGGAAGAACCGTGGCAGGGGCAGAAGTAGCCGCCGAACTCGCCCTTCACCTCGCCCTCGCCGGCGCCCAGGGGCACGCAGCCGAGGTGGGTGCAGACACCCATGGTGATGAGCCAGTTGGTCTTGCCTTCCTTGGTCCGCTCCTCGAGCGTCTGCGGATCGCGCAGGCCCGAGATGTCGACCTTGTCGGCCTCGGCGATTTCATGCGGGGTCAGGTTGCGCACGAAGACCGGCTGCTTGCGGAACACGGCCTTGATCGCCTGGCCCGGCTTGATCGCACTGACGTCGATCTCGGTCGAGCTTTCGGCCAGCACGTCGGCCGAAGGGGCCATCTGGCTGATCAGCGGGAGCAGGACGGAGAGGCCCCCGACGCCCGCGGCGCTGACCGCAGCAATGTTGATGAAATCGCGCCGCCGCACGCCATCCCCGGCCGTAAGCTCCGGAGCATCGGTGCCCGCATCGTGTGCCATGATTGACTTGCCCTGCTATTATGACCCGCTTCCTAGACGAGAGCCGGCCGATTGTACCCTGTGTATGCTTTCCGGCCCCCGTTTCCGCCCTACCGCCGCAGGATGGACCCATGGCAGGTGCCGGTTTGGCGCGCTGATAGCTGCGAAAGCCCCCCCTGCCAACCGCCTTTTTGCCAAGCCATTCGACCACCTTGAATCCGAGCTTAACCGAGGCCGATCAGCGCTATTTGCCGGCCATATGCCGCCTCGCCCCGGTGCGTGGCGCGGCGGAAGGAGAAGAACCGGTCCGCATCGGCATAGGTATCGAGCCCGAGCGGCTCGATCCTGACGATTCCCGCCGCTTCCAGCCGTGCGGCGACGAAGCCTTCCAGATCGAACTGGTGGCGGCCGGGCGCGCCGGCGGCGAAGAAGCGGGCGTTGTCCGCCGCCGCGTTCACGAAGCGGGCGCGAAAGCCCTCGTCGACCTCGTAGCTCGGCTGGGCGATGCAGGGCCCGATCGCCGCCGCGATCGCATCGCGCCGCGCGCCAAGGCCGACCATCGCCGCGACGGTGCTTTCGATCACCCCGCCGACCGCGCCCTTCCAGCCCGCATGGGCCGCGCCGATCACCCCGGCTTCGCGGTCCGCCAGCAGCACCGGGGCGCAGTCGGCGGTGAGTATCCCGAGCAGCACGCCGGTCCGGGCGGTAACCAGGGCATCGGCGGGCGGGCGGGCGGCCTCGTCCCAGGGCTGCGAGAGCGTGACGCAGTCGGGCGAATGGACCTGATAGACCGTGACCAGCCGCGCCCCGGGCATGACCGCCGCGGCGGCGCGGGCACGGTTCTCGGCGATCGCCGCGGGATCGTCGCCCGAGCCCAGGCCGACGTTGAGCCCGGCGACCGCGCCCACCGAAACCCCGCCGCGGCGGCCGAGAAAGCCGTGGGGCAGGCCGGCGAGGCACTCGGCGCGAATGACTTCGACCTCACAGGGTGACACGTGTGTCACCCTGTGAGCGCCTCTTTTCCGAAAACATTCGTATCTTTCCAGTCACTTCTCCAGACCGCGAACGGGTGACACCTTTTCGCTGCCACAGGAAACGGTTTTTTGCTCGCCACCCCTCTCCCCCGCGAAGGAGAGGAAGCTCAGCCCAGACTCTTGGTCACCTGTTCGAAGGTGTCGCGCGAGAGGCCCGGCGCCGCGGCGATGCGCTCCAGCTCGGCGCGCATCAGCGCCGCCCGGCCCGCCTCGATCCGGCGCCAGCGGCCGAGCGGGGCGACGAACCGCGCCGCGGTCTGCGGATTGAGCGGGTCGAGCGCGAGGATGAGATCGGCGATCGTGCGATAGCCCTCGCCCGAGGCCGCGTGGAACGCCTGCGGGTTCACCGCCAGCGCCATGTACAGCGCGCGGACGCGGTTGGGGTTGGACAGGGTGAAGTCCGGGTGCCCGGCCAATTGCTTCACATGCTCGAGCGCCTCGGGATTGAGCGAGCCCGCCTGGAGCGAGAACCACTTGTCGATCACCAGCGGGTTGCCGGCATAGCGCCGGTAGAAGTCGGCCAGGGCTTCCTCGCGCTCCGCTCCGTCGAGGCCGCAGAGCACCATCAGCGCGCCCTGGCGGTCGGTCATGTTGGTCGCGGCGCGGTATTGCGCCAGGGCACGCTGCGCCGCCGCGGCGGGCTGGGCCGCGGCGAGATAGACCAGAGCCTGGGTCTTGAGCTTGCGCGCGCCCCGCGCCGCGGCGTCGAGGCCGTAGGGCACGGCGCTGACCCGGTCGTGCAGCGCGGCCAGTTCGGCCCCCAGCACTTGTCCGAGCCAGGCCTTCAGCCCTTCGCGCTCCCGGTGGATCAGCAGCGGATCGGCGACCAACAACTGCTCGGCAAGATAGCCTTCGGACGGCAGGATCATCAGCTCGCCGCGCATCAGGTCGTCGAGCGCGGGATCCTGGATCACCGCGGCCAGCGCCTCGCGAATCGCCTCACGCCCGGCATCGCGGTCGGCTGCGCAGAGCAGCCCGCCCGAGACCGCGGCGACCAGATGCTGGACGACCAGGCTCTGCATCGCCTCGTAGCGGGCGAAAGGATCGTCGTCGTTGGCGGCCAGGAACAGCAGCTCGGCCGCCGACAGGTCGCTGTCGATCGCCACCGGGGCCGAGAAGCCGCGGTTGAGCGACAGGACCGGGCGGGTGGCGAATCCGGCAAAGGTAAAGTCCGCTTGAGCTTGGTCGAGCACGATCAGCCGCTCGCCCGCATGGCGTCCCGTGGCGCGATCGAACAGCGCGACCCTGAGCGGGATCACCATCGGCTGCTTGACCGGCTGGCCCGGGGTCGGCGGAACCACTTGTTCGAGGTGCAGGGTCGCCGTGTCGCCCGCATGGCCGAGCCGCGCCTTGAGCTGGGGCGTGCCGGCCTGGGCGTACCAGTTGCGGAACTGCTTCAGGTCGAGCCCGGCCCCTTCCTCGATCGCGCGCACGAAGTCCTCGCAGGTCGCGGCCTCGCCGTCGTGGCGCTCGAAATAGAGGTCGGTGCCGGCGCGGAACCGCTCGGGCCCGGCCATGGTGCGCATCATGCGGATCACCTCGGCGCCCTTGTTGTAGACCGTCGCGGTGTAGAAGTTGGAGATTTCCTGGTACGAATCGGGCCGGATCGGATGGGCCAGCGGCCCCGAATCCTCGGGGAACTGGGCCGAGCGCAGCACCCGCACGTCCTCGATCCGCTTGACGCTCTCGCTGCCCATGTCGGCGCTGAACAGCTGGTCGCGCAGGACGGTGAAGCCTTCCTTGAGGCTGAGCTGGAACCAGTCGCGGCAGGTGATCCGGTTGCCCGACCAGTTGTGGAAGTACTCGTGGCCGATCACCCCTTCCACCCCGTCGTAGTCGGCGTCGGTGGCGGTCTCGGGGTCGGCCAGGACGTAGCGGGTGTTGAAGACGTTGAGGCCCTTGTTCTCCATCGCCCCCATGTTGAAGTCCGAGACGGCAACGACGTTGAACAGGTCGAGGTCGTATTCGCGGCCGAAGGTCTCCTCGTCCCACTTCATCGAATTGATCAGCGAGCGCATCGCATGGTCGGTGCGGGACTGGTCGCCTTCGCGGACCCAGATATTGAGCGCGACCTTGCGGCCCGACATGGTGGTGAAGCTGTCGGAATTCGCGACCAGATCGCCCGCGACCAGGGCGAAGAGATAGCAGGGCTTGGGCCAGGGATCGTGCCATTCGGCCCAGTGCCTGCCGTCCGCTCCCTCTCCCTGCGCCTCGCAGTTGCCGTTGGAGAGCAGGATCGGGAATGCCGCCTTGTCCCCCTCCATCCGCACCCGGTAGACCGAAAGCACGTCGGGCCGGTCGGGGAAGAAGGTGATCCGGCGGAAGCCCTCGGCCTCGCACTGGGTGCAGAGCATGCCGTTCGAGGCATAGAGCCCCATCAACTGGCTGTTGCCGGAAGGATTGATCAGCGTCTCGATCGACACCTCGTGCGCGTCGCCCGGCAGGTCGATCAGCAGGTCCGGGCCGTCCATCCGCCAGTCGTTCGCCGCCTGGCCGTCGACCTGGACCGCGCGCGCGGCCACCCCGTCGCCGTTGAGCCGCAGGGTGGCGGAATCGCCGTTGCGCCGGACCTGCAGCCGGGAGACGACCCGGGTCTCGTCCAGCCCCAGGGCGAAGTCGAGCGCGACCTCCGGCACCAGCCAGGCGGGCGGGCGATAGTCCTCGCGGCGGATGACGGCCGGCGCCAAGGGCGGCGCGGCGGCGTCCGTGGTTTCGATGTTCTCGGGGGCGGAGGGTCTGCTGGCGATGTCCATGCGCGCCAATCTAAGGCGCATGCTTCCGATTGCCAGCGGGAAGGCTATGGAAAGCGTCATGGCGCGCATGTTCATCTTCGGCCTGGGCTATAGCGCCGGCTTCATCGCCCGGGCGCTGACCGCGCGCGGCTGGGAAGTCGTCGCCACCGACTGCGACGGCGCCCTGTCGTTCGACGACGAGGGCACGGTGCGCCTGGCCCTGGCCGACAGCAGCCACGTGCTCTCCTCGGTCCCTCCGGGGGGCGAAGGGCTCGACCCGGTGCTGGACCGCTACGGGGACGCGCTTGCCGGCAAATGGCTCGGCTATCTGTCTTCGACCGGGGTCTATGGCGACACCGGCGGCGCCTGGGTGGACGAGAGCGCGCCGGTCGGCACCGGCCGCCGCACCGCCCGCGCCGAAGCCGACCGCGACTGGCTGGCGCGGGGCGCCAGGGTATTCCGCCTGCCGGGGATCTACGGTCCGGGACGCAGCGCCCTGGACCGGGTGCGCGAAGGCAAGGCGCACCGCATCGATCTGCCCGGCCAGGTCTTCAGCCGCGTGCACGTCGAGGACGTCGCCCGCGGCGTGGTCGCCGGGCTTGAAGCACCGGCCGGAGCCTACAATCTCGCCGACGACCTGCCCTACGGCCAGAACGCGGTGATCGAGGAAGCGAGCCGCCTGCTCGGCCTGGCCGCGCCGCCGCTGCAAACGCTGGAGGAGGCGCGGCTCTCTCCCATGGCGCGGGCCTTCTATACCGAGAACCGCCGGGTCGCGAATGCCAGGGCGCGGCGCATGCTCGGCTGGGCTCCACGCTTCGCGACCTATCGCGAGGGCCTGCGCAATATTATGGCCTGCTATGGACCATAGCAATATCTGTTTTCCACATCCACAGATCCCGCAATAAAAATTCGCCAAGATTCCTCTGGCTATCGATAAATAATTCACTTATCGAATAGTTCAGCAGCCGAATGAGCTGCGGCACACAGGGGAGAACAATATGTCGCGCAAGACGACACTGCACCTTCTGGCGGGCGCCAGCATGCTGATGATGGCATCGGTGGCCCAGGCTCAGACTTCAGCCAATCCGGGTAGCGCAGCCCAGGAGGCGAACGCCGCTTCCAAGGGCGAAGAAGCCAATCCCGCCGACATCGTCGTCACCGCCCGGCGCAAGGACGAACTGCTGATCGACGTGCCGGCCACGGTGACAGCCGTCACCGCGCAGCAGCTCCAGGATTTCCAGGTCAACAAGTTCGAGGACATCTCCACCCTCGTCGCTGGCCTGACGCTGGACAGCGACAATTCCGGCTTCAACGCCCGCGCCCAGACCCGCGGCGTGCTGTTCCAGGTGACCTCGCAGGGCTCGCCGACCGTCGAGCAGTACCTCAACGAAGTGCCGATCGAGCCGAACCTGATGTTCGCCTCGAACTACGACATCGGCCAGATCGAAGTTCTGCGCGGACCGCAGGGCACGCTGCGCGGCCGCTCGGCGCCGTCGGGCGCGATCACCAGCACCACCCGCCGCCCGGACCTGGCCGAGTTCGGCGGCTACGGCAGCTTCAGCCTGAACAGCCTGCGCGGGCTCAACCTGCAGGGCGCGGTCAGCCTGCCTATCGTCAGCGACGTCCTGTCGCTACGCATCGCCGGCCTGCTCGACGAGACCGACGGCGGCGGCGTGCGCAGCCTCAACGCGGGCGGCAAGCCGCATGCCCGCACCTGGTCGGGCCGCGCCACGCTGCGCTTCGAGCCGAGCAGCAGCTTCAGCGGCGTGGTCATGTACCAGCGGCTGGTCCGCGACATCCACGACTACGGCGGCTCGCTGTTCGGCACGGGCACGGTCGGCAACACGGCCTTCGCAAACTTCACCAGGCCGGCCACCTCGGTCGCCTGCTCGGGCCTGACGAACTGCGGCAACCCCGCGGTCTTCGCGCCGCCGAACTTCAACGGCGGTCCGATCGCGCTCGGCGACTATGCCACGGTGGGCGACCAGATCAACCTGACCCACCAGGAAGCGCATATCGTGACGGGCCAGCTCGACTGGCGCTTCGGCGGCCAGAAACTGAGCTACGTCGGCTCCTACCAGAACTTCGTGGTCCAGACCTACAGCGACCAGGACGGCAACAACACCGTCGTCGGCCGCGCGCGGTTCACCAGCAAGGGCTCGGATTCGACCGAGAACCGCATGTCGCACGAGCTGCGGCTGTCGTCGGAGGAGCCGCTGTTCGATGGCCTGCTCGACTACACCGTGGGCGGGTTCTACCTCAAGCTCTCGGGCCTCAGCGCCAGCGAGCAGCGCAATGCGATCCTGATGCAGGGCGCCTTCGGCTCGCCGCTGGGCGCCGGGACCCTGCCCGGCGGCGGCACCGCGCCGGGCACGCTCAGCCCCTTCACCTACGATCGGCGCTATGTCGTCGGCTTCCTGATCAACACGCCGCGCAAGGACATCGAGAAATCGATCTTCGGCAGCATATCGCTGCACCTCGGCGAGAATACCGAGTTCACCGCCGGGGCGCGGCAGATCTGGCGCAGCGCGACCAAGCAGGTGGACATCGTCGCCGAGCCCGGCCTGGCCGCGATCCTCAATCCCAACGGCCTCGGCGCCTGTCCGGCGCAGATCACCTCCGGCACCTTCCTGACCGGCGGCGGGACCGTCACGGGCTCGGTCGCCAATCCGATCCCGGTCGTAGGCCAGACCTATGCCGGCACCTGCGACATTCCGGTGACCCTGGGCTACGGCGCGCCGGCGACGGTGGTCCGGCCGATCCCGCTGGGCACCCGCAAGTGGAACCCGGTGGTCTACAACTTCTCCCTGTCGCACAAGATCACGCCCGACCTGTCGGTCTACGCCTCCTACGGCACCGCCTGGCGCGCCGGCCCGGGCCCGATCACCGCGGCGCCGACCTGCTCGGCGGCGGTGACCACCCCGCTGCCGGCGGGCGTCGACGCGAACCAGTGCGAAAGCTTCAACTTCCTCGATCCCGAGGATTCCAAGGCGATCGAGATCGGCGTCAAAGCCGCGCTGTTCGACCGCCGCCTGAACCTCGCGGTCGCGGCCTACCGCCAGACCTACAGCGGCCTCTTCATCCTCGGCGGCGCGGTGCCCTATCTCTCGGGCAACTGCGCCCCGCCGATCAACACCCAGGTCTGCACGGTCAGCAGCGGCAGCTTCACCTACAATGCGCCGGCCAAGGCGATCGGCATCGATTTCGACGCGAGCCTACGGCTGAGCGAGGACTTCAACATGGGCCTGCTGTTCAGCTGGTCGCGCGGCAAGTTCAACAATGCCCGCATCCCCTGCCGCGATTCGAACCGGGACGGTACGCCAGACGGCGGCACGGTCACGACCGATCCGGCGGTCTGGCTTGCCAACGGCGGGCCCTACGGTCCGGAAATCTGCACCGTGAACAGTTCGTCGACCAATTCGCCGTCGTGGAACCTGACGCTGCGCGGCGAATATTCGCACGAGATCTACCGCGGCAACCGCGGCTTCATCCGCGGCCTGGTCAACTACTATCCGCGCAATCCCAATGCCGACGTGAACAGCAATGCGATCATCCCGGGCGCCTATGCCCTGGTCAACCTGTGGCTCGGCCTGCGCGGCGAGAAGAACGACTGGGAGCTGTCGCTCTCGGCCAAGAACCTGTTCAACCAGCAGTCGGTGCTGACCCAGGGCATCCAGCAGGGCACGCTGATCACTCCGCAGCGCAACCTGCCCTTCGGCAATACCGGCACGACCGCGTCATCGGGCTACACCAGCATCACCTACACCCCGCGCCGGGAATTCGCGCTCAACCTGCGCGTCGCCTTCGGCTCCCGCTGAGCGCACGGCGGCAAGCAGCAAGCGGCCTGCCGGGGATCACCTCGGCAGGCCGAGTTGCATCCGGGGGCCACTGCTCCCACATGTCCGGTCGAAGGAGCCGTCATGAGCGAAGTCACCATCACCCGTCACGACAACGGAACCGCGGGCGAATACCATGCGCATGTCGCCGGCAGCGAGACGATCGGCCGACTGACCTGGTTCGAGCGCGGCGGCGCGCGGATCGCGGCGCACACGCTCGTCCCGCCCGAGATCGGCGGACGCGGAGTCGCCGCGAAGCTGGTCGAGGCGATGGTCGCCGATGCCGAGGCGCAGGGCTTCCGGATCGATCCGCAGTGCTCCTATGTCGATGCCGCCTTCCGGCGTCACCCCGAATGGGCCGCTCTGCGAGCCTGAAAATCGTGCTTTACGGGCCTTTACACTAACGGTTCGGCCAGGGTTGAGCCTCCGCCGCGCAGGATCGGCGCCATGTGGAGAGCCGCATGAAGAAGATCCTGTCGATCGGTGCGATCACGGCGAGCAAGGCCGACATCTTCAACTGACCGCGAAGGCCGCCGCCTGACCGTGGACGGCGCCCCATGCGTCGATCAGGTTCCAGACCACCGCATTGCGAATGGGAAAGCGCGTCCCCTGCACGGAGATGCGGATCCCGGCATAGTCGTCGATGAAGCCGTGGCGGGCGACGCGATCGAGCAGGGCCTGGCGCTCCTCGCGCAGCGGCGCTTCGGCCGAGAGGCGCGAGGGCATGCCGACGAACCGTTCCGCCGTGGTCTCGAACTTCGCAAGGGCCGCGCGGTTGCCGAAGAAGAACAGCGGATCGGGCTCGGTGCCGTGGGCGACCACCGCCAGGGGCGCCTCCCACAGCGCGACCCCCGGCGGGGCCAAGGGCCGCCCGAGCAGCCGCGCGAAGCTTTCCGCGATGAGCGCGCAGCGCGGCTCATCGCCGAAGGGATCGATCAAATGTAATCCTTGGGCTCGACGCTGCCGATCCCGGGGCGCTCGGCGCCCATGCCCGAGAAGCCGATCGAATAGCCGCCGTCGACCGGCAGGATCACGCCGGTGATGTACCTGGCCTCGTCGCTCGCGAGGAACAGCGCGGCATTGGCGATGTCCGCGGCGGTGCCCCAGCGGCCCAGCGGGATGCCGGCCAGGACCGGGAAGTCGGCGGGCGGCTCGGCATGGGCCTTGGATGCTTCGACCAGGCCGGTCCACATCGTGCCCGGCGCGACCGCGTTGATCCGGATGTTCTTGTCCGAATAGTCGAGCGCCGCGGTCTTGGTCAGCTGATTCACGCCCGCCTTGGCCGCGCCGTAGACCGAGTGGTGCTTCCACCCGACCACGCCCGAGGCCGAGGTGGTGTTGACGATCGCCCCGCCGCCGGTCTTCAGCATCGAGATCACGCCGTACTTGATCCCGAAGAAGGCGCCGCGGATGTTGGTGGCGTGGACCTTGTCCCACAGCTCGGTCGACTGCTTGTGCAGCGGGCCCATGCCGCCGCCGAAGCCGGCGTTGTTGCACAGCACGTCGAGCCGGCCGAACTCCTGCTCGGCCGCGGCGATCATCGCCTGGATGTCGTCCTCGTCGGAGACGTCGCAGTGCACCCCGATCGCGCCGTTGCCGACCTGCTTGGCGACCACGTCCTGGTTGCCGCTGATGTCCGCGAGGACGAGCTTCGCGCCTTCGCGGGTGAATATCTCGGCCATCGCCTTGCCCATGCCCGAGCCGGCGCCGGTGATGACGCAAACCTTGTCCTGCAGCCGTCCTGCCATTGTCTCTCTCCTGGAAGCGTAGGGCTGAGGCCCCGGATTATGCGGTCGTGTCTATGGTCGGGCGAACCGAGATCTCGGAAATGTTCACATGGCGCGGCATGCTGAGCATGAAGACCAGCGTGTCGGCGATCTCGCTCGGCTGGACCGCGCCCTCCTTGCTGACGTGGGCGGCGATGGCCGCGCGCCAGTTGGGATCGGAAATGCCGGTGGCGACCTCGGTCTCGGTCGCGCCGGGCATCAGGATCGAGACGCGGATGTTCCGATTGCCGAGCTCCTGGCGCATGGCGTCGGTCATCGAGTTCACCGCATGCTTGCTCGCCGAATAGGCATTGGTCTGCGGCCCGCCCTTCTTGCCCGCGAGCGAGGAGATGGTGACGATGTCGCCGACGCCTTGCTTGAGCATGTGCGGGATCGCCGCCTGGCTGGTATAGACCGTGCCCATCAGGTTGATGTCGATCACCCGGCGGTATTCGGCGAGGTCCGCCCCCTCGATCCCGCCGGCCTGCATGATGCCGGCCGAGTTGATCAGGATGTCGATCCGGCCGAGCTGGGCCACGGTATCGTTCACCGCCTTCACCGCTTCGGCCTCGACCGCCATGTCGCCAGCCAGCGCGAGGGCCTTGCCGCCGGCGGCCTCGATCTTCTGCACCAGTCCGGCGAGCCGGTCGGCGCGGCGAGCGGAAACCGCGACGGTGGCGCCGGCAGCCGCGAGGGCGATCGCGGTGGCTTCGCCGATGCCTGACGAAGCGCCGGTGACGAGCGCGACTTTGCCTGCGAGCGGTTGGGTCATCTTTAGCCTCTCCGTTGGCCTCTACCTTGGAATGACCGCCTGCTCGTCCATCGCTCGCCACGAGTCAATGGGTTTGCTGAACAGGTGTTCAAATTTTTTGCGGTTCAGGCGATCGCCAGTACCGAACGGTGGATAAAGCGCACCAGATCGGCCTGCCCGCGCGCGGCGGTCTTGGCATAGATCCGCTTCGAATAGGTCCGCGCCGATTCGACCGTCAGGCCGAGTTCGCCTGCCGCCTCGGCGATCGACATGCCGCGCGAGAGGGCCAGGGCGAGCCGGGCCTCGCAGGGGATCAGGTCGAACAGCTGGCCGAGTTGCTCGCAGCGGTCGGCCGAGGACCAGCTATCGGAATGGACATAGGCGACGAGCGCGGGCGCGGGTCCGGCCGCGGCGCCGTGCAGGTTGGCGGGGACGAGCAGCATGTCGAGCCAGGGCTCGCGGCTGAGGACGATGGCCCGCGGCCGAAGTCCGGTGTCCTTGGCGAGGTCGCGGACGGCCTCGGCGATCTCGCGATTGGCCTGCGCCTCACGCGCCGCCAGGCGCCCGCCGCGGCCGCGCAGCAGGATCGCGCCGCTCTCCAGCAACTGCGCGCCGTGGCTGTCGGCCTCGATCACCTTCCCCGTCGCATCGAGGGTGATCCAGCCGAAGTTCATCCGCCGGATCGCCTCGTTGGCGACCGTCGCGCTGGTCCGCTCGCGCTCCAGCGCGACCTGGGCGCCGATCGCGGCGCGCAAGTAGGGCGCAAGGTCCTTGAGCAGGGCATCGGCCTCGGGCGCGAAGTCGCCCGACTGGCGCGAGGCGGTAAGCCAGGCGTTGATGCCGCCGCGCTCCTCGAGGCGCATGATCCGCAGGACGTTCATCCCGCTCGGCTCGAGCATGCGGCGGCGGTAGGCCTCGTGGCGCGGATCGCCGGCGGTGAGCAGGTCGTTCAGCCGGTAGGCCCGGCCCTCGGCGAGCTGGAAGTAGGGCAGCGGATCGTCCTGGTAGCCGCCGTCGCGGTAGGCCTGGGCGATCAGGGGCGGCCAATCGGCGCCGGAGAACAGGTGGACGACCCGGCTCTGCGGCTGGCCGACAGGGATCGGGCGAAAGACGATCGAGGCATAGTCCGCGCCGAGCTTCTCGCGCAGGCGGGCAACGAAAGTCCGCCACAGCGGCTCTTCGCCCAGGCCTTCGAGCAGCGGCAGGATCAGGTCTTGGACGGAGGACATGGCCATATCCCCAAATGGGAAATTCTCGGCGCCGAGCGTTATGCCACAACGGTGCCGATAACAATCGGAGAGGCAGACCCATGGTCCAACCCGCGGCGTTCCTGCGCACCACCCTGCCGCTCGGCATCGACATGGCGGCGCAGTACGATTCGGGGCGCTACCATTCGATCTGGCTGCCCGATCACATGGTCTCGTTCTGGCCGGATTCGATCTGGACGCCGGAGTTCACCGACCTGGCGGTGGCCTCGCCCAGCCCGCACCGCCACCTCGACGGCATGGCCGTGGCCGCGGCGACGGCGGTGCTGACCAAGAACGTGCCGATCGCGACCACGGTGATCGACACGGTCCGCCGCCACCCTTCGCTGCTGGCCCAGAGCGCGCTGACGATCAGCCACCTGTCCAAAGGCCGCTTCATTCTCGGGCTCGGTTCGGGCGAGCTGGAGAACACGGTCCCCTACGGCTTCGACTTCCGCAAGCCGGTCAGCCGCTTCGAGGAGGCGATTCGGGTCATCAAGCTGCTGTGGCACGCGGACGGCCCGGTCGATTTCGAAGGCGAGTTCTACAAGCTCGAACATGCGCGGATGGATACCGAGCTCTACGACGGCAAGGCGCCCGAGATCTGGACCGGCGCGGCGGGCCCGCGGATGCTCGGGATCACCGGGCGCGAGGCCGATGGCTGGTGGCCGGCAGGCGCCTATACGCCCGAGGACTATGCGGCGAAGCTCAAGACCATCACCCAGGCCGGCGAAGCGGTCGGCCGCGACATGAACCGGTTCACCCCGGCGCTGACCCAGATCTGCCTGATCGGCGACGAGGGCGAGATCGAGGAGATGCTCCGCGCGCCGATGGTCAAGTCGATCATCCTCATGCTCGATGCCAAGGATGTCGAGCAGTTCGGCTATACGCACCCGATGGGCAGCGACTGGCACGGGATCATGGACTTCGATCCCCACGTGCTGACCCGCGAGAAGATGATCGAGTTCTGCGAAGTGCTGGATACACGGATGATCCGCGACATCTTCCCGGTCGGCACGCCCAAGCAGGTCGCCGCCAGGATCAAGGGCTTCGCCGATGCCGGGATGCAGGTCTACAAGCTGATGGAATACGGGAGCATGGGCGGGGCGCGGTTCAGCGCCAACTCCGCCGCCAAGGTCCGCGAGACCGAGGACGAGATCCAGAAGCTGGTGGCGTAACTTGATGCCCACTTCCCCACACCCGTCCGTCCTGAGCCTGTCGAAGGACCGTTCTTTTCTTCAGGCGCAGCGTTTGCCGCAAAGAAGAACGGTCCTTCGACAGGCTCAGGACGGACGGTTTGGTGAGGGTGTTGGTTTATGAGCCAACTCGATGCCGCTGTACTGCTGACCCGGGCCAAGGCCACGACCGGCCTCTCCGACTGGGGCGATCCCAGCTTCGAGGAGCGCTTCGGTTTGGCCGTCGCCCACATCAATTCGATCCCGATGGATGCCGCCGGGCGCCGGGCGGCGGCGGACAATATCCATTGGCTGTTGACCGACCGGCTCAGGTTCTTCGAGGACCGCAAGCTCTACCCCCTTGCCGACGAAGCGATCGACCGCCCGATGTTCGCCACCGGCGAGCCGCGCTCGGGCACGACGCTGATGCATGCGCTGATGTCGGTCGATCCCGACGCGCGGGCGCTGCGCTTCTGGGAGGTCATGCATCCCTCGCCGCCGCCGGGTGTGGTCGAGGGCCTGGACCCGCGCATCGCCCAGGCCGACGAAGAATGGCGCGAGATCAACACCAAGATGTGGAAGTGGCTGCATTGCCACCCCTACAACGACATGCTCGGGAACGGCCTGCCCGAGGACGAGCGGACCTGGGCCTTCGACTTCCGGGTGATGACTCCCACCGCCTGGTGGCGGGTGCCGATGCAGAACCTCTCGCTCGGCCTGCCGACCGACAGCGCGGCGCAGAACCGCCTGCACAGGATGATGCTCCAGGCGCTGCAGTACCGGCGCGAGAAAAAGTACTGGGTGCTCAAGGGCTTCCACGGCTTCCGCCTCAAGGAGTTCTTCGAGACCTATCCCGATGCGACCCTCGTCTACCTCCACCGCGACCCGGTGCAGGTCGCGGCTTCGTCGACGATGATGATGTCGGACATCATGGAAGGGATCGTCGGCAAGATCGACCTCGCGAAGGAAGCGCGGATGCACGTCGAGCGGGTGCGCGGCTCGATCGCCAACACCATGGCAAGCCCGCTGATCCACGACGCGCGGATCCACCATGTCCGCTACCGCGATTTCGTCGCCGATCCGATCGAGACGATCCGCGGCTACTACTACTTCGCCGGGCGCGACCTGACGCCCCAGGCCGAAGCGGCGATGCGCGGCTACCTCGCCGAGAACCGGGGCGACCGCCACGGCAAGTTCGAATATTCCTCGCAGGTGCTGGTCGATGCGGGCTACGACCTCGACCGGCTCAACGAGGAGTTCCGCCCGTTCCGCGAACGGTTCGGAGTGGAGATGGAGAAGCGGTGATGCACCCCAAGGTCTGCCTCCATCAGGTCGGTTTCCTCAGCGAGAGCACTCCGGCCTTCGTCGAGTTCTGCCGCGGGATCGGCGTGGCGCACATGACCCTGGCCAACCCGCTCATGCTCGGCCCCACGGCGCTGGAGGACACGCTGGCGGCCCTGGCGCCGGGCGGGGTCGGCGCGACCAACATGGCCCAGCCCTTCGCCCGCTACCCCGATCTGGAGCGCGACGAGGGCGAGGCCGCGACCGTGCTGAACCAGGCGATCGACGCCGCCGCGGCCATGGACATGCCGCATGTCTACCTGGTCAGCGGCGGGCGCGGCGGGCTGGATTGGGAGCAGGCCGCGGCGCGCATGGGCGACCTGCTGGCCGCCTGCCGCGACCATGCCGCCGCCCGGGGCGTCGAGCTGTCCGTCGAAACGGCGAACCTGCTCAATGCCGACATCCACATCGCCCACACCCTCGACGACACGATCCGCCTCGCCGAGATCGCCGGGATCGGGGTGACGATCGACCTCGGCGCCTGCTGGTTCGAGAGCGGGCTTCAGGACAAGTTCCGCCGCGCCCTGCCGAGCACGCGGCTGGTCCAGGTCAGCGACTATGTCCTGGGCGATCGCTCGACGCCGTGCCGCGCGGTGCCGGGCGACGGGGTGGTGCCGCTGGAGCGGCAGATGGGGCAATTGCTCGAGCTCGGCTACCGGGGCGTGTTCGACATCGAGCTGACCGGGCCGCGGGTCACCGAGGAAGGGCACCGCGCCGCCTTCCGCCGCGCCGCGGAGAACCTGTCCGAGATCCTCATCAAGCTGGGAGCCTGACGATGGCCTATGGCGACGGGCCCGCCGACCGCACCCTGCGCGACGGGTGGGACGCCTTCTGCGAGCGGCTGCGCCAGGCCGGGGAGAAGGCGTTCAAGGAGGCCAATCCCGCCGATCCGCTGTCGCGCGCCGACGCATTCCGGTTCCTCACCCGCAACCTCGGCCAGGCCTTCCCGCTGGCGCTGGAGACCAGGGACCCGGCCTTCCCGCAGATCCACTGGTTCACCCATCCGACGATGAAGCTGGGCGGCGACGTGGCCGACTTCACCTATCGCCAGGCGTGGGTCTCGGGCGAATACCAGTACAAGGTCACCGGCCGGAAAGGCACGGCGCGGTGGTTCAACCTGACCGTCCAGGGGCCTCGGCCGGACAGGATTCCGGGCACCGACTTCGCGCCGCTGCACGAGCCCTTCGGCGACATTCCGGAGAGCAACCTGTTCGGCCACCAGATCGCCACCGACGCGCAAGGCAATTTCGAGCTCTACATCGGCGGCCCCGAGCGCCCCCGCAACTGGCTCCCGACCACGCCGGGCAGCCGCAAGCTGTTCATCCGCGAGGCCTTCGACGCCTGGTACGAGACCCCGACCACGCTCACGATCGAGCGGCTCGGCATGGAAGGCCCACCGCCCAATCCCACGCCCGAGCGCATGGTCGGGGCCTTCGAATGGGCCGGCGAATTCCTCTACGGCGCGATGCGCGACTGGCCAGAGCACGCATGGGCGACCTCCGGCGGCGTGGTCGATCCGCACCGGCTCAACCGCTTCCCCGAGGACAGACAAGCCAACGACGCTTCCGACGCCAAGCGCGGGCGGATGGCGGCGCACATGGTCTGGCGGCTCCAAGCCGACGAGGCGCTGATCGTCGAGATGGACCAGCACGACGGCTTCTGGATCTTCAACCTCGGCAACGTCTTCGTCGGCTCGAGCGACTACCTCTACCGCCCGGTCAGCTACACCCCGGCGCGCACCTGGGTCGGCGCGGACAAAGTGGTCCGCTTCGTGATCGCCCACGACGATCCCGGCGTGCACAACTGGCTCGACACCGCGGGCTTCGGCGACGGCAACCTGACCTATCGCAACCTCATGAGCCAGAGCCCGGCCAGCTTCCGCACCCGGCTGGTCCAGCGCGAAAAGCTGCTCGACGAGTTGCCCAAGGACACCGCGATGGTCACCTCCGGGCAGCGCGCCGAGCAGCTTCGCGACCGTTATCGCAGCGTCAAGCTGCGGTTCGGGCTGTAGCTCCAACCGTTACCAGTAATGCCAACCGGGCCCGCGGCGGGCGCGGTGCTGGTAATAGCGGCGGCCGTTCCAATAGCCGCGGCCGTGGTAGAACCGGCCGACGACCAGGCGGCCGCCCGGGGTCACCGCCACGCCGACGCCGTGGCGGGCATTGGCGAGACAGCGCCCGTGCGGCCCGCGGTGATAGCCCGGGCCGCAGCCCTGCCGGGCTTCGGCGATGCCGGTCGTGGCCAGGGCGATGCCGGCGGTCATCGCCAGTGCTAGGATCTTCTTCATGAGCACCTCGTCGGATTATCCCCTCCGCGCGGTAACGCGGAGGCTTGGCCGACGTTCCTTCACTCCGCCGCAGGCTGGTTCCGCCCGATCTCAGGCGTCGGCGGGCGAGCGCGTGATCGTCATGCGCCCGCGCCAGGGGGTCAGCGCCGCCTCGGCCGCGCCGTGGACCTCCACCGCCTGGGCGACATGGGCGAGCGCGAGCATCAGGTTCATCAGGTTGCGCTCGGCCGGGGTCAGCGCGCGCAGGTCGCGCTGGTCGAGGTGGTCGAGCGCGGCGTCGAGCAACGGCTCGGCGGCGGCGAAGAACGCGGCCTGCTCGCCCGGATCGGCGCGGTCCCGCACCGCCGCGCGCCCGGCCGAGGTGGAGGCGGCGAAGCGCGCCACGAAGGGCTCCAGCGGCGCGAAGCCCGCGGGCAGCAGCGCGGCGCCGCTCATGCCGCCTGCTCCGCGCGGTAGGCGCTGACCCGCTCGTCGATGCCGTTGTAGAGATGGCGGCACAGGGCCTCCATCGTCTGGAACCGGATATGCGTCAGCGCCCCGCTTTCGAGCCCGCGCTGGCCGGCCTCGATCATCGAGATGTCCTCCGAATGGATGTCGCGCAGGCTGGCGAGCGCGTGCTCGCGGGCGAAGCGCTCGCTGGCGGTGGCGTCCTCGCCCACCCAGTAGAGCCGGATGACCCCGCGCGAGCGCCCCGGACCGAGCGGATAGACGGTGTGCGAGAAATGCTGGCTGGGGGTGCCGATGATGAAGAAGTTCGGAAACAGCGCCAGATAGTCGCGCGCATGCGGCAGGTTCACGATCCCGCGCGCCGCCGCCGCCTTGAAGGCGCGGGCGAAGGCGCGGCCCTGGAACGGCTTGATCTGCGGCGCGGGGTTCGACCAGATCCGCTGGGTGCGGTGCGGCCCGTTGAAGCCGACGCTCTCGGGATAGCCGAAGGGATTGCCCTCGCCGATCCCCGCCCCGCCCGAGAGCGGGTGCACGAAGCGCAGGTGGTAGTTCTCCTGGAAGTTGTCGTAGGTCAGCTTCCAGTTGGCGGCCATCTCGTAGGCATATTCGGTGAAGGTCGTGGCCCGGGCCACGGGCATCTCGTCGAGCATCCCGGCATAGGGGCCGAGCCATTCGCGCAAGGGCAGCGCCGCGGGGTCGAAATTGACGAACAGCAGCCCGCCGCAGCTTTCCAGCCGCACGCCGGGCAAGGCGCAGTCCTGCTTGGCGGCGCCGAAGGCCTCGAAATCGGGCGCGGAAAGCAGCGCCCCGTCGGGGCCGTAGGTCCACATATGATAGGGGCAACTGAATTTCGAGCGCCTGCCCGCCGCTTCCTGGACGAGCTGGGTGCCGCGGTGGGTGCAGACGTTGTGGAAGGCCCGGACCTCGCCGTCCTTGCCCCGCACGATCAGCAGCGAGGCCTTCGCGAATTCGAGGTCGCGGCGGATGAAGCTGCCGGGCTCGGGCACCTCGCACTGGTGGCCGACCTGGATCCAGGACTTGAGGAACACCGCCTTGCGCTCGTCCTCGTACCAGGCGGGATCGTAATAGGGCGCGGCGGGGACGGGATCGGTGCCGAGCCAGGCCAGGTCATCGGCCTCGACAGGGCGGAACGGGGTGCGCGGCTGGTCCATGGGAATCGTATCCTCTCCTGCGGACAGGATATGGACCATCCGACGATGTTTTTCAACATATGTGTTGAAATTTATTCGGGCACGATGCCGTCGCGCTCGAGCATCCGCTGCTGTTCGGCGCGGAACCGCTCGACGATCGCCTCCTCGCTCAGGTCCGGGCGCACGCTGTTGGCGAAGATCCGCGGGCCGATTATCGCGCCGGCGAGCAGGTAGGTGCTGTAGACCTCGGCATCGATACCGGCATCGCCGGCCGCGAAGCCGGCGACCAGGTCGTCCCAGCGGGGATAGCGTTCGCGGATGTCGCCGGGCGCGATGAACTCGTCGATCCACAGCTTGATCAGATCGGGGTTGTCGAGCACGAACCGGGCGATGAAGTCGATCCGGCTGTCCCGGCTCTCGGCGGGGGCGAAGCCGCGGCTCAACTGCTCGGCCGACCAGGTTCCGACCGCCTCGAGCAGCGCCTCGCGACTGGCGAAGTGATAGTAGACCGTCCCCCGGTCCATCCCGACGCAGCGGGCGAGCGCGGCGACCGAGAGCGCCTCGACCCCCTTTTCGGAAATCAGGCCGACCGCCGCCTCGATCAGCGCCTGGTGGGTGGCCGCATAGGCGCGGTTGCGGCGCGACGCGTCTTTTCCCGCGGAGCTGTTTGGCTTTCCTGCGGGGCTTTCCGGCTTGCCTGCGGGGTCTTCTGGGCCGTCCATGGGGCAATCCATGCACCGGCGGCGGGCACGGGCGCAAGCGGCGAGGTGGCGCACCGCCGTTGACGGCGCCGCTCCGAGCGGTGAAGGAGGCGCAGCGCCGATGGAACCCGCAACCGCCCCCAACCAGCCGATCTGCGTCGCCGCGCTCTACAAGTTCGTGCGGATTCCCGATTGCGCCGCGCTGCGCCGGGAACTGGGCAGCCTGTGCTGCGGGCTGGGGATCAAGGGCACGCTGCTGCTCGCGCCCGAGGGCATCAACGGCACGATCGCCGGCACCGATGCCGCGATCGGCGCGGCCCTGACCCGGATCCGCACGATCCCGGGCTGCGCCGACGCCGAGATCAAGCTGTCGCGCGCCGGCACGCTGCCGTTCCACCGGATGAAGGTGCGGATCAAGCGCGAGATCGTGACGATGGGCCAGCCGGACATCGACCCGCTGGCGGGGGTCGGGCACTACGTCGCGGCCGAAGACTGGAACGCACTGATCGCCGATCCCGACACGATCCTGATCGACACGCGCAACGACTACGAGGTGGCCGCCGGAACCTTCGCGGGCGCGATCGATCCCGGGACCGCGAGCTTCCGCGACTTCCCCGCCTGGTTCCGCAGCCAGCGCGAACGGCTGCTGGGAGCGGGCAAGGCGCCCCGCGTGGCGATGTTCTGCACCGGCGGCATCCGCTGCGAGAAATCGACCGCCTTCCTCAAGGCCGAAGGGCTCGACGAGGTCTACCACCTCCAGGGCGGCATCCTCAAATACCTCGAGACCGTCCCGCCCGAGCAGAGCCTGTGGCAGGGCGAATGCTTCGTCTTCGACCAGCGCGTCGCGGTCGGCCATGGGCTTGCACCGGGCACCCACGTGCTGTGCCACGCCTGCCGCCGCCCGGTGAGCGCCGAAGGGCAGCAATCGCCGCACTATGTCGAGGGGATCAGTTGCGCCGCCTGCCATGACGAGCGCAGCGACGAGCAGCGCGCCGGCTACGCCGAGCGCCACCGCCAGGAGAAGCTCGCGGAAGGCCGCGGGGAGGCGCATGTCGGCGCGGTGCTGCCACCGCGATGAGGCCCGTGCTCTATTCCTTCCGCCGCTGCCCCTATGCGATGCGGGCGCGCCTCGCGCTGCTGGCGAGCGGAACCAGTTGCGAGATCCGCGAGGTGAAGCTGGCGGCCAAGCCGGCGGAAATGCTGGCCGCCTCACCCAAGGCGACGGTGCCCGTGCTGGTGTTGCCGGACGGCCAGGTGATCGACGAGAGCCTGAATATCATGCGCTGGGCGCTGGGCCGCAACGATCCGCTCGGCTGGATGGAGCGCACCGACGAAGCCTCGATCGCCGCCAACGACGGCGCATTCAAGCACCACCTCGACCGCTACAAGTATCCCGAGCGGCACGGCTCGGACCCGGCCGAGCACCGCGCGGCGGGGCTGGCGATCCTCGCCGAGCTGGAGGCGCGGCTGGCGGCCGCCCGCTA
>JASGGH010000029.1:0-33429 GCA_047605105.1 Novosphingobium sp.
CGGGCGCGCCATTTCCGAACAAAAGAGAGAACTTGGGGCGTGGTGTCATCCACGCCCTTCGCGGCGCTTCGGGCGAGGACGGCCTTGGAGCCGCTGATACGGATTTCCTCGGGCGTGACCCTGACCTCGTCGAGCACGAGCCGGGCGTAGGCCTGGCGCAGTTCGGGCGAGCCGCCGTGCAGATGCCCGTGCAGGGCGAACGCCAGCTGCTCGACCTTATCGGACGTAACCGCCGGCTCGGCCGATTCGACCCTGCGGGTGAGGTCGGAGATTTCCTGCGACAGCTCGTCCCGCCGGAACCGCAGCGCCACCATCCGCTCCCGCAGCGAGGCGTCCCCGGTGTCCATCAGCCCCTTCTCGACCAGTTCGAGCAGCCGGGCGAGGCCGGCCTCGGCTTCCTTGTGGGCCTGACGCAGCTGCCGGAGCTGGTCGCGATTGCGGTCTTCCCGTTCCAGGGCTGTCCGCAGATAGTCCTCCAGCAGGGTCTTCAACCGTTCGGGATCGAGGATGCGCCTGGTGACCTCGCGCATGACGAGGCGATCGAGCTTGTCCATCGGCATGCGCAGGCCGGTACAACTGAGCGGGCCTTCCTTGAGCCGGCGCGAACAGCAGTAATAGCGGTACTGTCCGCCCTTGCCGGTATTCTGGATCAATGCCGCCCCGCAATGGCCACAGCGGGCGACCCCTGCGAGCAGCGTCGGCGTGTTGACGATCCGCGGCGGCACCCGCTTCGGCGCGCGGCTCTGCAAGAGCGCCTGGGCGGCGTTGAAGGTCTTCTCGTCGATGATCGGCGGCACCGCCAGCCGCACCCATTCGGAAGGCGGGCGGGGGCGGCCGCTGCGGCTGTCCCTGCGGTTGAAGTGGTGCAGGCCGTGATAGGTGCTGGAGGTCAGGATATCATGGACGCCTCCGGTCGAGAACCGGCGTCCTCGCCGCAGGACGCCCCGCTCGTTGAGCCAGGTGGCGATGGCCTTGATGCCCTTGGGGCGGCCTTCGGCCCCGGTGGCAAGCTCGAAGATGAGCCGCACGATCCGCGCCTCGTTCTCCTGGACCACCAGGACCTTCTTGTCCTTGGACCCGCGCCGCTCGGCCACCTCGATCGCATAGCCGAAGGGCGGGCGGGAGCCGTTCCAGAAGCCCTGGCGGGCATTCTCCAGCATGGCGCGATGGACATGCTTGGCATTCTCACGGCTTGAGTGTTCATCGAAAATGGTCAGCAACTTGCGGAACATCTCACCGCTGGGGTCCGCCGACACTTCCTGGGTGATCGAGACCAGCTCGACGCCGACCTTGCGCAGCTCGCGCACGTAAAGCTCGGAATGCAGCGAGTCGCGGCTGAACCGGCTGAGCGAATGAACCACGACCAGATCGAACGGATGGTCCGCGCGCTTGGCGGTGTAGATCATCTCCTGGAAGACGGGGCGGTCCTCGTCGAGCGCCGAAGCGCCCGGTTCGGTGAACACCTGGACGACCTCGATGTCCTGCCGCTCGCACCAGCGGCGGCACTGGGCGATCTGATCGGGCAGCGACAGGTCGTGCTCGGCCTGCCGAGTGGTCGACACACGGGCATAGATGGCGGCGGTACGGGGCATGGGCTCAGGTATCTCCGAACAGGATATGGTCGACCTCGCGCGAGAGGAAGGCGCGCAGGATGGCCATCTCGTCGCGCAGGATCGGGAAGAGGCGCGGCAGGTTGGTGGTGATGGTGATTTCCCCGTCGCCGGTTGCCCAGCGCTGACGAACATTATTATCTACATTGCGCCGTCCGTACGCGCGCTTGCGCTCTTGCGCGCGGCGATGGGCCTGCTGCCGCCAACGGATCAGCAGCGGCCAGCGCCGTTTGAACACAGCGGCGGCGAGCCGCGTCTCGCGCAGGCGGCATGCCTGGGGCGTGAGCTTCCTGGACGCTTCCTCTTCGCCGATCATCCAGGCCCATTCATCGAGCGCGATCATTCTTGATCCCCGTCTTCGTAGAGGCTGCGCAACAGGTCGCCGTGCTTCGCGACCGCAGCAAAGCCGGTGGCCTGATTGTAGAAGGTCTGGCTGGTCGCGAGCGATGCATGGGCAAGAACGGATTTGCTGATGCCGATCCTTTCAGGCGCTTCGAGCGCGATGGTGGTGGCCGCGCAGTCTCGGAACAGGTGCGGAGACAGGTCTCTGCCGAGATGTTGTCGGCTGAGCCTGGCGATGCGAGTCGTGATGTCCTGAAGGGCGAGACGGCCGCCGCGCCGGTTCAGCCAGAACCAGCCCTCGTCGGGCCTGTCTGGCCGGAGCAGGACCGGACGGACCTTGTCGAGATAGGTCGCGATGCCCGGGACAATGCCGGCCGGCACCAGCTCGGCCGGGGCAATGCCCGACTTGGTGTTCCTGCCGTCGATCCGGATGCGCATGATGCCGTCCTCGAGTCGGAAGGTCGTGCCGAGCTGCAGCCGCCACATCTCGCTGCGCCGGAGCGGCCGCCGGATCAGCAGCGCGAAGAGCAGGCCGTCGCGATAGATGACCGCGCCACTGCGCTTGCCTCGGTCAAGCTGCGCCAGACCTTCGGCCATCAGCTTCGCGCCAAGCCCGGCAATGGCGGCGACCGGTGCCATGCGCGGCAGCTTGGGGCGCACTGGTCTGGCCGTGTTGGTGAGGCGGTGGGCGAGTTTCGTGAGCCAGGCGACGCCGTCGGGAGGCTCGCAGGCCCGCAGGACATAGGCGATCCCTCGCAGTGTTCCTGCTACCGTTGCGGGCGCGCGACCCGGACGGTAATCTGCCAGGAATGCCTCAATGCGCTCACGGGTTACGCGCGACGAGGGAAGGGCTTCAGTGGCAAGTTCGCCGCGCGCTGTCAGCCACGCAAGCCAGATGCCGTAACCGCGCTCGCAGTTGCGGATCGTCGGCGCGCGCCAGTTCGCGGCAAGACCGGCATCGTCGTCGAAGGGACCGGCAGGCTCTCGGCTAGCGAGCCAACGCTGACGATCCCCTTGGGGCCATCCAGGGACCGGGACTGGCCTTAGGGCGAGCCTGGTCATTTGCCCGCACCTCCCTTCTTGCCTGGCATATTGGGAGGCTTCGAGCCCGCTGCCTCGTGCGCTTCATACAACTGCTCGACCAGTGCGCCGTACGTGGCGACCGCACCCTCAGCCTCCAAACCCGAATAGAAGCGGATCGTGGTCTCGATCTTCTTGTGTCCGAGCAGCTTGCTGACGGTTGCGTAGTCGCCGGGATGCGCAGCCAGATAGAGGTGCGCTGCGAGATGGCGCATGAGGTGGGGGTGAACGATGACGCCCGCTTCGCGTTTGAGGAAACGCACCAGCTGCTTAGCAAGGGAGCGAATTTCCTTCGGTTTGCCGGTCTGACCCAGAAAAAGGCGCGTCGAATTGTCCTTTGCCAGCACGGGCCGATGCGTTTCCAAAAACCGTGTGGCGATGGCACTGGGACGCTCGATCAATTCGCCGGTGACGGCGACCTTGTTCTTCACGTCATCCTTCGGAATGGAAATGAGCCATCGGCCCGCGGTGCCCGCGATCGGTGGCACGATGATCGAGGCCAGATCGAGTTCGGCGAGATTGCGAACGCGCATCGGCAGGTGCAGCAGGATATCGAGCTGCAGCGCATGTTGCATACGCTGCGCCTGGCGGACCGTGGGCTTTGCTACATCCTTGAGGTCATCGAGGACCCGCTGCGGCAGCGTGAGGAGCGCTCGCCGGGCTTTGGGCTGCATCAGCGCAGCCAGGCGCTCCTTGTTCTTGGTGTTCATCCCCTTGGCGACGAAGCGGACCTTCTTTTCCAATCGGGAAAGCTTGGTACGGTGAGCCTCGTCGATCTTGCGGTAGCGGCCGATATTGAGGCACGCGACGACCAAGCCGTGCAGGTCCTGGCGCGCCCGATCATCGAGCTCATGATCGCCAAGCCGATGCTCCAGTCCTCGCACGACCATGGCCGGGTCGATAAGCTGGTCGATCGAGGTGAAATATCCGGCGGCAACGCCGCTTTCGACCAGGGCGGTCAATAGAACACGCAGGCGCGTCAGATAACCGTCTAGCGTCACCTGCTTGATTGGCTTGTATCCCTCGGTGAACTTGCCAGTCCGCACTGCATGATCAGACCAGTCGGCGATCTCGGCACGAAGCGTCTCGGGAAAGTCCGTCCAGCGCATCGCCGCCTTGTTGGATGGAGCAGGCGCGGGAACGCTCGCATAGGGCGAGCCTTCAATCGCAATCGCCCGGTTCCAGGCGCGCCGCGCGACGTGCGCACGCTCGCGCGGATTGCGCTGCGTCATGCTCTCCTCGCAGAATGCCAAAAACCGCTCGAACGCCGCTGCCGTCACGCCGATCGGCGCAATGCCCGTGGTCGAGCACCAGCCTGCGAAGCGCCGCAATTCGTCGCGGTCGCGGCGAGCGAGGGGAGCCAGCAGTTCATCCCAGGCCGGATCGAGCGTGAAGTTGCGGCGCTGGCGGTGAACGCGTACCCCGGCAATGTTCAAGGCGCGACGAAGCGTGGACATGACATTCGCCCAGGACGCCTTGCTGTAGCCGGCGAGATGCCACTGCGCCTTGTCGGCCAGGGCGCGGATTGTTGCGGGATCGGCGATGATGTCGGCCGGGCTGCGGCCGCTGACCCGGGCAAAACATTCGATCCTCGATCGTATCTCCCGGCGCGTCCGGATCGGCAGGTCGTCCTTCGCGAGGACCAGGTTTTGGACCCCGGCAAGGGTCAAAGTTGGGGTATCAGGAGCAGGCATGGTGAGCCCTCCTTCGCGGCGTCAAACGCCTGGTGATGACTGGTGATGACTGGGGGGCTGGCTGGTGAAGCCCCCGGTGCCCATGTTTATTGAAAATGGGGCCTGGGAGTTTCACCGCGGTGCCGATCAGGCCGAGAATTGCCTGTCAGTGCGTGCCCTCAGGTGACAGCGATGCAGCTGGCTTCATATACGAGCACATCGGCGAGCGAGATGCGCACGGCCTTGCCGAACCGGTGTGCACGCAGATCGCCGCCTTCGATCAGTCGCCGAATGTGGCGCTGGGACATGCCCCAACGTGCGGCTAGGCCGGCGACGGTGTAGAACGGCTGCTGACCGCCTGGCGCGTAGGTGCGCTTGTGGGGCTTTGCGCGCCCCCGTAGCGGCTCAGAGTGATCGGGCGACTTACGCGCATCGGCGCGCGCCGCCTTTGGGAGACGAATGCTCATCTGGACAAATCCTGCGATAGAAATCTTGACCCTGGCCCGCCCGGCTTGCCGAGCACCGGGGACTGGTCAGGTCACCCGGTGAGCTGTTCGAACTCGAGGATGGCCATGAAGGACTGGGGAGGCAAGATGGCGGGACCCGTGATTTTTGCATTCCAAGCCAGGGATCGGATGGACGAAAATGTCTCTCGTTCTGTCCCTGGGAATAGGGGTGATCCCTGCGCTTTTCTAGCGGGCTGATATGCTGCGACATCGCATCCGCTCGATTGTGACGAAACGGGATTCCAGGGACAAAACACCTGGCGGGTAACGCGGCGCCCAAGCTTGTGGATAACCGTGCGGATGCGAATATCCCGATGGGATGCAATAACTCCCGATGTCTCCTTGGGCACGGATGGACCCTGCGTGACGGCGGCCACGAATCGCGACGGTGTTCTACCAGGCTGACAGTGCTGCTGACGGCGTTCGCCCGGTGTGTTCAGGACTATTGAGAAAAGACCTTCACCAACACGATGGCTTCCAGCACGATTATCGCTGCCATCATCCAGGTGATCTGGCGCAGGTTGCGATGAATCCGCTTCAACCGGGCTGACACATCCTCCATTGCCTGAATGTGCGTGGGTGAGCGCGAGGATGCAAGTTGAACTCCAGTGGCATGCTGGGCTCGCTGGACAGAGAGTGGTGTTGGTCTTTGCTCGGGCATTGAGTGGTCCTTGATAGTCTGGGATCGATCATCGGGAAAAGGCTCGCCGCATTGCCGACGAGCCGTCTTCCTTCCTATGCCTTGTGCTCCAGCGCGCATTCCATGGCCTTCAACAGGGCGGTTTCCTTCAGCACCCAGCCGCGGGGGGCTTTCACCGCCCCGAAGGTCTCCATGACCTTGTCGAACACGAAGATCTGCCGGGTGTCGAGATAGAGCGCGACGATCCTGCCCTTGGGATCGATCTCGCTGCCCTGCACAAGCCGGCGCAGCGCATGCGTGGGACGCTCTTCGGCCAGCGCGAGCAAGGTCTCGATGTTGTCGTCATCGACGTACGGCGCGAGCATGGCGAGCTTGGTCCAGCCGAGCCTGCGCAGGCGTTCACGCTCGATGCCGCGGTCGTGGAACGCGCGGTCGATCTGCGCCAGCGCATAGGCCTTGCGCAGGCCGATGCCGAGTTGCTTGACGACCGGTATGAACTGGTCCGGCACCTCGTCATGGAGTGTGCGGAGGTGATTGGCCGCTTCCAGGAAGTGGTCGCCGATCATGTCGATCAGGATATCCGGTATCGGATGGGAGGGCTTCTTCTTGTCTTCCATATGGTTCACCAATGTATCGTTGTTGGGAGCCATGTCGTATGGATTAGCCGCCTGGGATCAATAAGGGATCGTCTCGGGTCTACGCCTGAAGCCCACTTGAACGCGCGTGGGAGCGGCTCGCGGCGACCGGCCGCGACAAGGGCCGCCTGAACCCTGATCATATGCTCCACGTCCTTCGACATGCCCGCGAATGGACATGATCTGGGCTGTGGGCTAACTGGATTCATGGCGAAGGGCGGCGCGTCGGGAAATGGTGGGCAAAATCAGGGCTCGCGCGCGGTGCTGCGGGTGCCGGAAGTGCTCATGGCGGTGGCCGCCAATGCTAAGGGCATGGGCTTCGCAGAGTTGTGCGAGCGCCTTGGCCTACCCAAGTCGAGCCTTCATCGCCTGCTACAGACCTTGGAGCAGGGGGCCTATCTCGCCCGGCGCAACAGCTTGTATGCGCTCGGCCCGGCCACCACGCGGATGATCCAGAAACTGGCCGAAGCCGCCCCTGCCGAGGACTATCCGCGTTCGGTGCGGCCGATACTGGAATGGCTGGCGCACGAGTCCGGCGAATCGGTTATCCTGGCCGAGCTGACGCGCGACCGGCGCCATGTTCACTATCTCGACGTCATCAATTCGTCCAAGCCGTTGCGCTTCACGGTGCCCCTTGGCCACACCCGCCCGTTCTACGCGGCGGCGGCGGGGCAGATCATGCTTGCCTACCTGCCGGTGGCCGAGCGCGAGCGCTATCTGGCCGACGCCGAGTTCACGCGGCTGACCGAGGAGACGCTCGGCCCCGATGAACTGGCCGCGCGACTGCCGGCGATAGTGGCACAGGGCTTCGCCTTCGAGCGCAACGGCAGCTTCATCGGGGCCGGCGCGGTCGCCAGCGCCTGCTTCGATGCGAGCGGACAGGCCCGATACGCGGTTTCCGTCGCGGGACCCGTGGAACGGCTCGAAGCGGCAGGCGAAGGGCTGTGCGAATTGGTTCTCGAAGCGGGGCGACGCATCTCGCAGGTTCTCGGCCATCGGGCCTCTTACCCGCTCACTGACGCCTGACCATCTGAAATCTTCACGGCGGCATTCAGCCCTCCGCGCTTCGCTGGAGGGAGCGTTTCGTCGCGCATGCCCTTCGAGAGGTTGACAATCCCGCCTGAGACCGATTATCTCATTAATGGGAATAGTTCTTATATAGGAACTATAGCCGAGCAAAACCTGTGGCGAAGCGGTTCGGGCAGTCGAACCGGGAACGACCTCGGGGCAGATTCGGCAAGGAGAGGAGGCGACATGACGAACATTTCCATGAGGCGGGCCTTGCTGGGCTGCTCCGCGCTGACCCTGCTGGCGGTTCCGGCCGTGGCGGGCGCGCAGGAGGTGGCCGGCGACGCGGGGCAGGCGGCGGCGGCGCAAGGCGACGAGGGGAGCGCGGGCGAGATCATCGTCACTGCCCGGCGCCGGGCGGAATCGTTGCAGGACGTGCCGGTCGCGGTCTCCGTGGTGACGGGCGCGACCTTGCAGAACAACCTCGCGACCGACCTGACCAAGATCGCCGAGCTCGCGCCGCAGGTCATCATCGGCCGCCAGACCGTGGGCACCGGCGCGGTGATCGGCATCCGCGGGATCAGCTCGACCTCCACCGACCCCGGCCTCGACCAGAGCGTCGCCGTGGCGATCGACAACGTCGTCCTCAGCCGGGGCCGCATCGTCAACACCGCGATGTTCGACCTCGCCCAGGTCGAGGTCCTCGAAGGACCGCAGGCCCTGTTCTTCGGCAAGAACTCCCCGGCCGGCGTGATCTCGGTGACGAGTGCCGGGCCGACCTCGCGCTTCGAGGGCTATGTCCGCGCCGGCTACGAGTTCAACGCCGACGAGCGCTATCTGGAGGCCGCGATCTCCGGCCCCCTCAGCGATACGCTGAGCGCCCGCTTCGCCCTGCGCGCCAGCGACCAGGAAGGCTGGATGCGCAACGTCGCCGTGCCGGTCGAGCTGCCGGGCCGTCCCGGGGTCTTCGCCGCCGGGGCCAACAACGGGGTGCGCCAGCCCGCCGGGCAGAGCTATGCCGGCCGCCTGACCGTGAAGTGGGAGCCGTCCAGCGATCTCGACGTCCTGCTGAAGGTGCTGGGCGCCCATGAGCGGCTCAATTCCTCGACCGGCTATGCGGAGAGCTTCTGCGCCGGCGGGCAGACGGTTCCGACCAATTCGGGCGTAGCCCTGCCGAGCGGCGACTGCCTGAAGGACGGGGTGAAGTCCGAGGGCGGCCTTCCGTCCAACTACGCGGCCAACTATCCCTACGGCAACAACGGCGTGCCGAAGTACGAAACCAGCGCGGTGCTGGCCTCGCTCGCCATCAACAAGCGGTTCGGCGACGTTACCCTGACCTCGACCACCGGCTATTACGAGCAGACCTTCACCGACAACCGCAACGGCGACTTCACGCCCTATGCGATGATCTGGGCGGTCCAGCACGAGAACTACCGCCTCGTCACCCAGGAGCTGCGCCTGGCGTCCGAGTTCAACGGCCCGATCAACTTCATGGCCGGCGCCTATTTCGAAAGCTCGTCGCGCTTCTTCGGCAACTATCCGGGGCTCTACTACCTCGGGCTCAACACCGCCGCGAACAACTATACGACCGTGGAAACCTCGGCCAATGCCGACTCGCGAAGCTGGTCGCTGTTCGGCCAGGTGAGCTGGAAGGTGCTGCCCACGCTCGAGCTGACCGCGGGCGTGCGCTATTCGCAGGACCACAAAGTCCAGGACATCGTCAACGACACGATCGGCGTCACCTCGCTGGCGTTCCGCCCGGTCGGCAGCGTCCTGACCTCGCGGGTCGATGACGACAACATTTCGCCCGAAGTCACGCTGAGCTGGAAGCCGGCGCGGAACCAGTTGTTCTACGTGGCCTACAAGACCGGCTACAAGGCGGGCGCGATCTCCACCGCCGCCTTGCTCCTGGCCAGCGCCACGCCCGACAATGTGAAGGTCGGCGCGGAGAAGGCCGACGGTTTCGAGATCGGCTACAAGGGCGACCTGCTCGACGGCCGGCTGCGGCTGGACTTCACCGCCTATACCTATCGGTTCAAGGACCTCCAGCTCGGCACCTTCGATTCCAGCACGGTCAGCTTCCGCATCCAGAACGCCGCCGTCGCGCGGACGCGGGGCGTGTCGGCCTCGGCCAACTTCCGCGTCAGCGACGCGCTCTTGCTGCGCGCCAACGCCGGGTACAACGATGCCTACTACGTCCGCTTTGCCGGCGCCCAATGCTATTCGGGCCAGACGGCCGCGCAAGGATGCGTCAGCGGCCAGCAGGACCTGACCGGGGCGCCGCTGGTCCGCGCGCCGAAGTTCGTGTTCAACCTGGGCGCGGACTATTCGGTGCCGGTGGGGAGCTGGAAGGCGGCGTTCTCGATCGATGCCACCCACAGCTCCAGCTACCAGTCGGCCGCGGACAACGCGCCCGGCGGCATCCAGGACGCCTACTGGCGGCTGAACGCATCGCTGCACCTGACGCCGCCGAAGGACAATTTCCGCCTGTCGCTGATCGGCCGCAACCTGACCAACGCCTACTACCTGATCTCGACCTCGGGACGGCCGGGAGGAACCGCGAACGAGTTCATCGGCGTCTTCAACCGGCCGCGCGAGGTCGCGCTCCAGGCCGAATTCCGTTTCTGACCAAGACCGACGGAGGGCCGGCGCCCGCCGGGGCGCCGGCCGCTCCCCCAACGCATACCAGGGAGTTTGCAGATGCCCCGCGCCCAATTGGTTTACCGGCCCGATGAGTTTCCCGGTCCGATCGACAAGGACCAGCAGCAGCAGCTCGACGCGCTGTTCGAGCATATGAAGTCGTTCGCCGGGAAGCCGGAGATACCGGGCACGGCCGGCGCCTTCGCCATCGTCGCCCGCGATCCCAAGCTGGCGCTGATGCTGCTCCAGGTCAGCGACTACATGACCAAGGAATGCGCCTGGACCACCCAGCGCAAGGACCTGCGCCAGCTCATGATCCAGACCCTGAACTGGTTCTTCAAGTGCGACTTCAACTTCCAGTCGCACCTCGCGACGGCCGAGCGCGACGGGATCAGCGCCGAGTTGCAGGCCGCGATCCCCTATTGGGAGGTCACGACGCTGTTCGACGAGGAGCAGTCGCTGGTCATCGAGTTCACCCTGGCGGCCTGCAAGGGCGAGGTCTCCGACACCCTTTTCGCCCGCGCCGTGGAGCGCTTCGGCGAGGGCGGCGCGCTGGAGTTCACCAATGCGGTCGCCTGGTGGTCGTTCTGGGCGATCGTCGCCGGGGCGGTGCGGCCCGAGCACGATTTCGGCCACTCGACCGCATCGCGGGCCGCGGCCTGAGCCGGGCGCGACCGTGCAGCTCTACACGGCGGCGAACTCCAACTTCGGCGCGCGCGTCGCCATCGCGGCGCGCGCCAAGGGGCTGGCGCTCGCCGAGGCTCCGCTGCCGGCGGGCGGACTGCGCTCCCCGGCGTTCCTGGAGATCAATCCGCTGGCCAAGATTCCCGTCCTGGTGCTTGATGGCGCCATGGTCCTGCCGGAATCGGAAACGATCTTGCGCTATCTGGAAGCCCGCTTCCCGGAGCCCAGCCTCTATCCCGAAGGCGCCGCGGCGCGCGCCGCGACGGACCGCGCCGGGCGGATCATGGACCTCTACGTCATGACCCCGGTGATCCGCCTGTTCCCCCATCTCGATCCCGCGCGGCGCGACGCGGCGGTGGTCGCGGACGAGGTCGAGCGCTGGCGCGCGGGCCTGGACGTCCTCGCGCATTTCCTGCGCGATCCGCTACCCGAGACCCCGGCCGGGGTCTCGCTCGCCGACTGCATGCTGGCGCCCTCGCTGCACCTGTGCACTCGCATCGCCGCGCTGCTCGACCTGCCCGGCGATCCGGTGGCGGGCCATTCGGTCCTGACCGCCTATTACCGGCAGATGGCCCGGCATCCGATCGTCGGCCCGGTGCTCGATGCGCTGACCGAAACCCAGGCGGAGAAGGACGTCGGGCACGTCCTGCCCTCGCTCGTCTCCCGCCACCGGCACCTGGCCGGAATGTCCCTGTCCTAGCCTTATCTTTTGGAGACCCTTTGCGATGACCCTCCGCGCTATCCACGAACGTATCGTCGATCTCATCCAGGCCGAGGGCGTCGACACGATCTTCGGCATTCCCGACCCCAGCTTCTTCGCCATGTTCCTGGAGGCGGAGCGGCGGGGCATGAACCTCGTCGCGCCGCACCATGAGCAGGGCGGGGCGCTGATGGCCGACGGGCTCTACCGCCTGACCGGCAAGCCCGGGGTGATGGGAGTCAACAAGGGCCCGGGCGTCGCCAATATCGCGGCGGGCGCGGCCTATCTCGCCAAGGAGAACGTGCCGGCCGTCTTCATCATGGCCCAGCGCCACCGGCTTTACGAGCAGCGCGTCCGGCGCGGCAAGATGCAGTACATGAGCCAGACGCCGATCTTCGAAGGCGTGATGAAGTATTGCGGCTCGATCGAATATCCCGAGCAGGTCGACGAGATCTTCCACGAGGCCTTCCGCCAGGCGATGAGCGGCGTCCCCGGGCCGACCTTCGTCGAGCTGCCGCTGAGCGTCATGCAGGCCCAGCTCGATCTGCCGCCCGCGCCGCCGCCGCACCGCTATCGCCTGGTCGACCAGCACGCCGGCACGCCCGAGGTGGCCGAGGCCGCTAGGCTGCTGGAGCAGGCGAAATGCCCGATCCTGCTGGTCGGGCAGGGCGCCCTGGCCGCGCGCGGGCACGCGGCGGTGAAGGCCCTGGCCGACAAGCTGGCCTGCCCGGTGATCCAGACCACCGCCGCCGAGGCGGTGATCGAGGGGCTGGACGAGCGGACCTTCCCCTACGGCAGCGCGGTCGCTTCCGAGATCGTCGCGCAGAGCGACGTGGTCGTGGCGATCGGCACCGAGATCGGCGAGCCGATGCACTACGGCCGCGGCCATCACTGGGCGAGCGGGGACGCGGCGCGCAAGTGGATCTACGTCGAGCGCGACCCCACCGCGATCGGCGTCAACCGCCCGATCGACGTGCCGCTGGTCGGCGACCTGCGCGCCGTGGTGCCGCAACTGGTTGAGGCCCTCGGCCCGCTGCGCCGGGACCCGCCGGCCGACATGCCCAAGTGGACCCAGGCCTATGCCGCCTATCGTACGGAGCTGTTCGCCTCCGTGCCGGGCGCGTCCGCGCCGATCCACGTCGCCCGGCTGGCGGTCGAGGCGACCCGGGTGCTGCCCCGCGACGCCGTGGTGGTGCGCGACGGCGGCGCCTCGACCATGTGGTTCTCCGCCTTCCTCCAGTTCCCGCCGCGCGACGCCATGTGGAACTCCAACTACGGCGCGATCGGGCCTGGCCTGCCCTATGCGCTCGGCGCGCAGCTCGCGGCGGGGGATTCCCGCCGGGTCGTGCTGCTGACCGGGGATTCCTCGTTCATGTTCCATATCGCGGAGATCGAGACGGCGGTCCGCAAGAACCTGCCGGTCATCTGCGTCGTCGCGGTGGACCATGCCTGGGGCATCGAGGTCGCCTCCTACAAGGCCAACTACGGGGCCGATACGACCGCGCCGGAAGCCCGCTGGGGCAAGCAGGTGCGCTTCGACAAGACCGCCGAGAGCTTCGGCGCGCATGGCGAATATGTCGAGCGCGCAGAGGACATCGCCCCGGCCGTCGAGCGCGCGCTCGCCTCGGGCAAGCCGGCCGTGATCCACGTCGCGGTCGACGCGGAGGCGAACAGCAGCTTCGTCGGCATCCCCGGCTTCACCGAGTTCCGGACCTGGTACGGCGAGGAGGGCGACAACCTCGGTTTCGCGGGAACGCCGCCTGCCGCCGCCGCGGCGGAATCCGACAAGCCGATGGACAAGGGCGCCGGCTACTGAGCCCGACGCGCCTGAAGGGAGCGATGCGATGAATGACCTTGGACCTTTCCTGATCGTCGGCGCCACGGGGACCCAGGGCGGCTTCACCGTCCGGCACCTGCTGCGCGCCGGGCACCGGGTGCGGGCGCTGGTCCGCGATCCCGCTACGGAGAAGGCCTGCGCGCTTGCCCGGCTGGGCGTCGAGCTGGTCCGCGGCGACCTCGACGATCCGGTCTCGCTGGCGCCCGCGCTGGAGGGCGCGGCCGGCCTGTTCTCGGTCCAGCGGCCCGACGACGGCACCGATTCCGAACTGCGGCACGGCCTCGGCCTGGTCGAAGCCGCGCGCCGCGCCGGGGTGCGGCATGTCGTCCACTCCTCGGTCTGCCATGTCGACGAGCGCGAGCGCTTTCCCGGCTGGGCCGAAGGGCGCTGGGACCGCAAGTACTGGGACGACAAGGCGGCGGTGGAGGATGCGGTGCGCGCGGGCGGCTTCGCCCGGTGGACGATCCTGCGGCCCTCCTTCATCCTCCAGAACCTGCTGCCGCCGAAGGTCGCCGTGCTCTATCCCCAGCTTGCCGAGGGACGGTTCCTGACCCCGATCGCGGGCGACGCGCCGGTCCAGCTCATCGCGGGCGAGGACATCGGCCGCTTCGCCGCCGCCGCCCTGGCCGACCCCGAGCGCTTCGCCGGGGCGACGCTCGAGCTGGCCGCCGAGACGATGACCGTGGGCGAGATGGCGGCGACGCTCGGGCGGGTGCTCGGGCGCGAGATCGCGGCGCAATCGGTCGGGCCGGACGAGGCGCTCGCCGCCGGGCAGCCGGCCAAGTGGGTCCGCTCGCAGGAATGGATCAACGAGGCGGGCTATCACATCGATCTCGGTGCGCTTGTCCCCTGGGACGTGCCGCTGATGTCCTTCGCCGCGTGGATCGAGGCGCACCGCGGGGAGTTCGCCAGCCAAGTCCCGGCCGCATGAACGACGCGCCCTACCTGCGCGAGTTCGCGAGCAACTGGCGGGCCCTGGCGGCAGCCTGCCTCGGCCTGGTGGCGGGCACGATCTCCAACTACGTCAGCAACCTGTTCTCGCCCCAGCTCGTCGCGGCGTTCGGCTGGAGCAAGGCGCAGTTCGCGCTGATCGGCCTGACCGTGGCGATCGCCGCCGTCTTCCTGCCGATCGTCGGCCGCCTGGCCGACCGCCACGGGATGCGCCGGATCGCGGCGATCGGCGTCGTCGGCCTGCCGCTGGTCTTCGTTGGCCTCGCCCTCCAGCAGGGCAGCTTCGCCGTGTTCTTCCTGCTCAGCCTGGGGCAGATGTTGATCATCTCGGCCCTGGCGGGGATCGTCGTCTACAACCGGCTGATCGTCCGCTCCTTCACCCGGGCGCGGGGGCTGGCGCTCGGCGTGGCCTCCTGCGCGCCCGCCCTGGCGGCGGCGGTCGGGACGCCGCTCCTGTCGCGGTTCATCGACGCCTACGGCTGGCGCGAGGGCTACTTCCTGATGGCCGCGGCGACGGCGCTGATCGGCGGGGCGGCCCTGGCCACGATCCCCGCCGGCTTCCACGACCGCGCGCCGCCGGCCCAGGCCCCCCGCGCCGTGGGGCGCGACTACGGCGAGTTGCTGCGCGACCGCTCGTTCCTCATCATCTTCGGGGCCATGCTGCTCTGCAACCTGCATTTCACGATGCAAACCACCCAGCTCAAGCTGATCGTCCTCGACCTGGGCATCGATTCCGCAACCGGCTCGGCGATGATCTCGTCCTTCGCGGCGGGGGTCATCGTCGGGCGGATCGCCTGTGGGCTGGCGCTCGACCGCTTTCCGCCGCGCTTCGTCGCCACGATCTGCTTCCTGATCCCCGCGCTAGGCCTCGCCGTGCTGTCCGCCGGTATTCCCAGCGTGCCGCTGCTGACCTTCGCGGTCGCGAGCCTCGGCTTCTCGCTCGGTGCGGAGGGCGACATCGCGGCCTATCTGGTCACGCGCTACTTCGCGGCCGAGCTGTTCAGCACGGTCCTCGGCCTCGTCGCCGCGGCGATGGCGGTATCGGCCCTCGTCGGATCGCTGGTGCTCAGCCGCACGGTCGCGATGACTGGCGGCTACGGCCTGTTCCTGACGATCTCCGCCACGACCATGCTGCTGGGAAGCCTGCTGTTCCTCGCCCTGCGGGGGAACGCCGCCGCGCCGCAGGGCGCGCTGGCGAATGCGGGATAGCGGGGCAAGACCTTCTGCGCCTATGCTTGGCCTTGCCTTGGCCAGGGCGGCGGATAGGGCCCGTCGTATTCCATCAGCCGCGAGATGCTTTTCCCGGCCTCGCGCACAAGGTCGGCCACCTGCTGGGCGATGCGATCCAGGCGGTCGCTGGGGCCGGCCACCACGATCGCGGCGAAGACGTTGCCGCTCGCGTTGAAGATCGGGCTGGCGATGGCCCCAGCCCCGACGAAGTGCCCGTCTTTGTCGTGGATCACGCCGTTCCGGCGCACCCCTTCCAGGAGTGGGCCGATCTGATCGTGGCGGGTGGTAAAGGGGGTGATCGGCTCGAAGGGGGTCTCGGCGATGTAGCGTTGCTGCTCGTCCTCCGGCATGAAGGCCAGCACCGATTTGCCGGTAGCCGAGCTGTAGAGCGGGCGGTGGTCCCCGGCCGGCACCGCATATTGCAGGGGCGAATCTGCCACGATCACGTCGGCATAGACAATCTCCTGCCGCCGTTCGGACAGCAGGCCGAGGATCACTGTCTCGTCGGTTTCCGCCGCCAGCCGTTCTAGGACCGGGCGCGCGACCTGGGTGAACGGTAGCGGCCGCGCGCCGGCCCCGATCAGCCTGGCGAGCCGCTGGCTTTCGGGGCCGATGGCATAGCCGCGTCTTTCCTGCGTCAGGAAACCCGCGGTTTCCAGCGAGCGCAGCAGCCGATGCAGGCTGGCGCGGGGCAGGTTCAGGCTTTCGGTCAACTGGCGCAGGGAGCGCGGCTCGCCCGCCTGGGCCAGAGCGCGCAACACGTCCAACACCCGCAGCGACCCGGACTGGCCCGGCGGATCGTTCCCTTCCCCTGAACTGCCGGCACCCACCGGCTCCGGTTTCCCTGTCATCGCATCGAACCGTAAGAGTCTCGGCGCCACGCAGCAATGCGCGGGCCGCGACAATTCACCGCTTTGTCGCGGCGGCGATGCTCGTCCAGATAGGTGGCATTGATTCGCTTTGCGACACTGCATCCTCGGCTTTGAACCGGTCCCGTCAGTTGCCAAACTACTTCAGCGGCAGACCATGCATCTCGCAATATTCCCGCTGGTTGAGCGGGCTTTGCTTTCATCCCTCATGGTGATGGCGCCACAACCCTTCCAGCTCCGCAATCGTCTGGCACGCAATCTCGGCATGATCTTCTCCTCCAACACGGCAAACACCGCACCAAAGAAGATCGGAAGTCTAACTCATTGCGATAAGCGTGTGAAGCGTTCCGGGTTTTCCGGAGGCGGTTTTATTCGAGTCATGCGATCATATCGAGGGTCTCGCTGACTGCATAGCAGTTGGCTTCGGCTTCGGCGGGCGGGATGTGCCCGACCGCTGCCGCCAGATGACCTTGGCCTTGTAAGGCCGTTGATCGTCTCGGCCAAGGCGTTGTCGTAGCTGTCGCCGACGCTGCCGACCGACGGCACGAGGCCGGCTTCAGCCACTCGATACCTTTCCACTGCTCCTTGCGCAGAGCAACGAGGTCCAATCGAAGCGGAGCGTCTTGCGGCGCGGTGACGCGCTCGCGGTCACAAAGACCGCTTCAGGAATGGGTGTCGATACCGACAAGGTCTGCGCGGTCGCGGGCCAGTTCTCCCACCTTCCAGGCTACGCGCTCCCGCTGGCGGCGTAACGCTATGGTCGAGCGGGGCCAGCCACGACCGCCGTCAATGAGTTCGATCCCTCGCGCTTGACTGCTCGCGCGACGAGATTCCCCGGATATCCCTTCCAAACATCAGCGCAAAGTCGCTTCCCTCGCGGCGAAGCATCCAGCAGGCGCCGAAATCCGCAGGATGACTCCCCATGTTCACGGTTTTCGCGGTGGCATCGGCAACAGTATAGCGCCGCCCTGACCCTAGGACAACACACGAGGCCCCGGCACAGGTCGGAGCCTGACCAAATCGGAAAGCGGCCGGAAAACTCCCCTTTGCGGACGGACAGAGATAACTGCATCAGACGGCCACCGCCGCTTCGCTCTGACGGGCAAAATTCTCTGCAATGACCTCACTTTCTGACGCCCCTCAACATGCGCGCCGCCGCGTTGGTCGCGACCGCACTTATATCATACGGGGACAAGCCTCAACCACCACAAGGAACGTGCTCGGCGCGAATGGCGGTGACCGAGATAGCCGCAAAAGGTGGCTATTGCCTCTGCGCATCGACTTCTCGCGGTCGGTTAGGAAGCCGACGCCGAGTTCGCGCACTACTTCTCTGCTTCCGTTCGACAAGGGCTGCTGCGAGTCATGGCAGCTCTGTCGGATGCGTACCGCTTCAAAAAATCAGTTTGCTGCACCGCAAAAATTGAGCTTGGCAGATTTGTGTATGCTCCACTACGTCAGAACTGAAGAGTAAGGCGGGTCGACCCAAAGACGGCTCGGATAGACGCCCGCGGCTTTTCGATAATGTCGTCCCGACGGCTACTGGTGGCTGTCAGTACTAGGGGGAATCAAATTGCTAACCGAAACTACGAAGGCGTTATTCGCCGGCGCGATGATTAGTGTCTCGATCACGGCTGCGCATGCATCTGATCTGTCTACGGGTCAGTCCAGTCTTACGCCAGAGGCCAGCGAAACTGGTGACGCGAACGCTGACGGTGACGGGCTCGATACCATCGTCGTCACCGCGACGCGGCAGGCGCGCTCGCTGCAGGACATCCCAGTTTCGGTGAACGTGGTGGCGGGGGAGCAGTTGATGGAGTCGGGTTACAAAAACCCTTCCGATCTGCAGTTCCTGTCCCCCAGCATCCAGGTCGCGTCTGCCGGCGGCGTGGGATTTGCCGTTCGCGGGGTGGGTACGCAGAGCAATAACCTCGGCAATGAGCAAGCCGTGGGAACCGTCGTCGATGGCGTCACCTATGGCTTCAACAACGATATCGGACTCGATTTCACCGGCGTTGAGCAAATCGAGATCCTTAGGGGACCACAAAGCACAACGTTCGGCAAGAGCTCAACTGCGGGCGTGATCAATATCACGACGGTGAGACCATCCTTCGATCGGTTCACGGCTGACTTGCAGGCCAGCTACGGCAGCTATAATGATACCAATTCATTCGTACAGGTGAATGTGCCTGTCAGCAGCACGGTAGCTGCATATTTTTCGGGTTCCTTCAAAAACCGCGACGGATTTCTTTACAATCCCGTACTCAAGCAGACGCTGGGTGACATATGGCAGGCCTCAGGCCGAGCCAAGATTCTCTGGCAACCCAGCAGTGATCTTTCAGTCTATTTCAATTCCGACTATCGCTACTACAGCTCGACGCCAAATTTCTTCGTGACATGGGAATCGGTTGGACCGCTCGCGGGCTCTGGTATTCTCGACTACGGGATCGTCCCTGGTCCCGATAATACAGAGATCGGCGATAGTACTGTAAGCTATAGGCATGTCAGCACGGGCGGTGGTTCGATTCAGATCGACAAAAATGTCGGAGACATTACGCTAACGTCTATATCCGCCCTTCGTTACATGCATGTCGACTTGGAATCGACGCGCAATGGGACGCCAATTATCTATCTGAACGATCATGACAAGATCGACATGCGTCAGATTTCGCAGGAATTTCGTGTTGCCTCGCCGACCAAGGGGCGTTTCCAGTATCTCGGCGGACTCTATTTCTACAACCGCACGGTACACGACAACCTCCTAATCAGTGGTCCGTATAACGGCCTTGCCGAAGCGACTTATGGGCCGGGTGCGCTAGTTTCGAACGCAGGTGGACGTCAATTTTCTACCAACAACGTGCTGAACCTGGCGGCTTACGCGAATGTGATTTATGAAATCACCGATAAGCTTCACCTCAACGCCGGCGTTCGCTTCACCTACGACCGTTCGAATGCAGACGTATACGTAGTGGACGAGCCGGGAGTCTACCTGCTGCCAGGCGCTACCTATCTAGCGCCTTCATCTCTAGAAGTCAGCGATACCAACATATCGTATCGTGCCGGCGTGCAGTATTTCATAAATCCCGATGTGCAAGTCTATTTCACGGCGTCAAATGGATACAAAGGGGCAGTAGCTGCCGTTATCAATTCTGTGGGCACCCAATCGGCTGCCCCGGAGTCGGTACAAGCTTATGAAGTTGGACTTAAGACAACTCTCTTTGACAAGCATGTGATCTTCAACATCAATGCATATCACCAACACTACAAGAACTTCCAGACCAGCGTCCTCAACACCAATCTCGTGCCCGCTGCATTCGTTCTCGGCAATGCGGGTGGCATGACGTCGAAAGGCGTCGAAGCCAATATCTCGATACGGCCGATTGCCAATCTGACGATCAATGGTGCCGTGACCTACCAGGACGCCCGTTATACGGATTTCCTTGCACCCTGCTACGTGAATCAGCCAGTCACGACCAATCCAAGCGGTGAGGGCGGCTGTTATACGATCCCCGGGACCAGTTCCAAGTTTACTCAGGCCGCAGGGTCCCCACTTCAAAATGCGAGCAAGTGGAATCTTACTTTCAACGCCAAATATTCACATCGGCTGACAGAATCATTGAATATCGATATTGGGGTTAACAATGTCTATCGAACTAAATTCGCGACGACAGGTTACAACCCGCATACCTTCATCAATGGATATAACGTCACCGGTGTGAACATCGGCCTGGAAGACGCGGGTTCCCGGTGGCGCCTCGCGGTGTTCGCGAGAAATCTGTTCGACCATTATTATCGATCTGCCCGTCAGCAGGCGACTTTCGACACGGGAGGTTACACCCAGGTGGTCGACCCGGAGGCCCGTAGGACGGTCGGTGTGCAATTCAACTACCACTATTTCTGAAGAGGCATGCGGAAGGGAGTGGGCCCTTCCGCGTGCGTGCGGCCGGCCGCGCCTCTCGGATCATATTTTTACACGAGATTGGCGAACGCGTGGATCGAGAGGGGTAAAGTAATCCGGTGAAGATTTTGATCGTCAACCCGAACACCACCACCAGTATGACGGCTGAGATCGCCGCCGCGGCTCACAGCGCGGCGGCGGTGGGAACAGAGATCGTCGCGGTCAACCCGATGGACGGCCCCTCGTCGATCGAAGGCCACTTCGATGAGGCTTTCAGCGTTCCTGGGCTGCTTGCAGAAATCAGATCGGGAGAGGTGGCCGGCGCTGACGGTCACGTGATCGCCTGTTTTGACGATCCGGGCCTGGACGCCGCCCGGTCGATCTCGCAAAAGCCGGTCGTCGGAATCGGCGAGGCGGCATGCCACATGGCGAGTCTGGTGGCCGGCCGTTTCTCGGTCGTCACGACCGGTGCGCGTTCCATTCCGGCAATCGAACTGAACCTTATAAAGTACGGCCTGATGGCCCGGTGCGCGAGTGTCAGGGCGTGCGAGATTCCAGTCCTCGACCTGGCGAACGATCGCGAGCGGGCCGAAACGCTGATTTCGGACCAGATCGATGCGGCGATCAGAGACGACCGGGCGGAAGCGATCGTGCTGGGCTGCGCCGGGATGGCGACATTCGCAGCGCCGCTATCGGAAATGCATGGAATTCCCGTCATCGACGGCGTGGGCTGTGCGGTGAAGCTCATCGAGAGCCTGCACTACCTCGGCATCACGACTTCGAAGATCGGGGGCTACAGGCCGCCAGCGGCAAAGGCCTATTCAGGGCGCTTTGCCGCAGAGGCGCCGCGCCATGCCCCATTGGGTTCGCAAGCTCACGGGTGCCCCGCGTCGTGAGCTTGCGCGACAGTCAGCGTGACGGCGAAGGCAGGAGCCGCCAGATGTCGGATTTCATGGCCGTTATAGCCTCCTGTCTGAACATGTCTTCTCACATCGGATATTCGATATGACATTCAACATGGTCATCCGCGGCGGCACGATCGCCACTGCTGGGGAAGTCACACGGGCAGATGTCGGTATCGTCGACGGACGTATCGCAGCGATTGCTGAACGCCTCGATGGTGGTGACGTGACGATCGACGCTTCGGGCAAGCTGGTGCTTCCCGGGGGCATTGACGCCCATTGCCACCTCGATCAGCCGCAGGCACCAGGTCTGGCCTCGGCCGGAGCCGTGATGGCCGACGGGTTTCGCTCCGGCACCATGAGTGCGGCATTTGGCGGCACGACGACGATCATGTCGTTCTGCGTCCAGCATCGCGGGAACTCCCTGACGGCTGCCCTGGAGGACTACCACCGTCGGGCAAACGGGCAGGCGGTGATTGACTACGCATTTCATCTAATCGTCAGCGATCCCACGCCACAGGTCCTGGGTCAGGAGCTTCCGGCTCTGCTCAGGCGTGGCCATACCAGTATCAAAGTCTACATGACTTACGATGCGATGCGCCTTTCGGATCGCCAGATCCTCGACGTCCTCGATACCGCGCGGCGAGAGAAGGCCATTGTCCTCATGCATGCGGAAAACCACGACATGCTGGGCTGGCTGTCGGACCGGCTTCTGGCAAACGGCAGTACCGAACCGAAATATCATGCGGTATCCCGGCCAACGCCCGTAGAGCGTGAGGCGACCCACCGGGCCGCGACGCTTGCTGAACTCGCCGGAGTGCCATTGGTTATCGTGCATGTTTCCGGTGCGGATCCGCTTGAAGAGATACGCCGCGCCAGAGCGCGCGGGCTCACGGTGATCGCTGAGACTTGCCCGCAATATCTGATCCTGACGGACGATGTCCTGGACCTGCCGGACATGGAGGGCGCCAAGTGCATGTGCAGCCCTCCGCTCCGCGATGCGCGGAATGTGGCGGGAATGTGGAGGGGCATCGAGGACGGCACGTTCGACATGTGCAACTCCGATCACGCGCCTTATCGCTTCGATGACAACGGCAAGTTCTGTGCCGGCCGGACCGCCAATTTTCGGCAGATTGCCAATGGTATGCCTGGCCTCGAAACGCGCATGCCGATCTTGTTCAGCGAGGGCGTGGTCAAAGGCCGCATTAGTCTTTCGCGCTTCGTGGCGCTCACGGCAACCAATGCAGCTCGTCTCTACGGGCTGGCGCCCCGCAAGGGGGCGATTGCGATCGGGGCCGACGCTGACATCGCGATCTGGGATCCGGAGATGCGCGTCACCATTCGCAATGAGAATCTCCATCACAACGTCGACTATACTCCTTTCGAGGGCATGGAAGTGCAGGGCTGGCCCGAGACCGTGATCAGCCGGGGCCGGATCATTGTCGAAGGCGGGGAACTGAAAGCGAAACCAGGGGACGGACAGTTCCTCGAGCAGGGAACGTCGTCTGCTTGGCGCGTGAATGAGGGGCCGGGATCATGGATCTGAACATCGCGGGGCGCAAAGCGCTCGTCCTTGGAGGCAATCGCGGCATGGGCCTGGCGATCGCCCAGTCGCTGTCGGCAGAAGGTGTCGAGATCGCCCTTGCCGCTCGCGATCGGTCGGCGCTGGAGAGCGCGGCCGAAACCCTGGGCGGCGCGCGAGCATTCACCGTCGATCTTTCCAATACGGCCAGCCTTGATGGCTTCGCCGGGCAAGTCGGGCCGGTCGATATTCTTATCAACAATACCGGGGGCCCCCCTTACGGTAGTGCGATCGGACGCGGTGTAGGCGACTGGGAAGACAGTTTCCGCGGGATGTCGTTATCCATCATCAAGCTTACCGATCTCTTCCTCCCCGCCATGCGCGCGAACCGCTGGGGCAGGATCGTGACTGTGGTGAGCGCGGGTGCGGTTCAGCCGATCCCGGTGCTGGGGATATCCAACACGCTCCGGGCCGGGCTCATCGCGTGGTCGAAATCCCTGGCGAACGAGATCGCCGGCGAGGGCGTCACGGCGAATATTCTGATGCCGGGTCGCGTCGCGACCGACCGGGTACGCCTCACCGATGAAGCGACTGCACAACGGGAGGGCCTGACTGTCGCCGAGGTCGAGCAAAGGTCCTGGTCGCAGATTCCGGTCGGGCGCTACGCCGAACCTGATGAAATCGCTGCAGTGGTGACATTCCTGTGCGGTCAGCCAGCGTCCTACATGACCGGGAGCGTCGTTCGTGTCGATGGCGGTATCGTCCGTCATGTTTGAAGTTCGTCGCCCGAAGGTGCCCCTTGGCCTCTGTTTCGTCGGGGCTCTTGCGGCGCTTTCGTCGGCCTACATCCTGTCTTGTTCGCGACCCGTGCCGGCCAGTCCTGCGCTGGCGTCTCCGCCGGCCACAACTGCGTCCAAGGAATTTCCGCAGCTGGCGTTCGATCAATCCCTGCATGATAGGCTCCCCAAGGAGATTCTGGAAAGGAATGTCGTCCGAGTTTCAACGACGGCGTACACGCCGCCTTTGGTGTTCTACGCTGCCGACAATCGGCAGATCATCGGCATCGATGCCGATATCATCAGGGCGCTGGAGGTTCTGTACGGCGTAAAGTTCGAGATGACCGATCTGGGCAACTTCGCTGCGATCGTTCCGACCTTGCGGGCCAAACGCTTCGATATGTCGATCGGTGGCTTTTACGACACCGTACGGGCCGAACAGCAGGTCGATCTGGTCAATTTCCTGCGCGATGGTATGGTCATCATGGTCAAGCGCGGCAATCCGCACGGCATTCACTCCGTGGAAGACCTTTGCGGTAAGACAGTTGCGGTAACCATGGCGACGCCGACCGAAGACGTCGTGCTCGAGCAAGCGAAATCCTGCGCAAATCCGATCCATGTCATGAGTATGCCGAAGATGACCGACGTGCAGCTTGCGCTGCGGACGGGACGCGCGGCGGCAATCGTCGGTGGATACTGCACCGGCGTCTACACGACGACCCGTCAGATCGGTAATGGAGCAGGGCTGGAAGCGATCCAGAACGCCAAAATGGGCGAAGGGCTGCTTGGCATCGTCTTTGCCAAGAACAACGACCAACTGCGCGATGCCATCCAGCTAGGGCTCCAACGGCTGATCGATACGGGAGCCTATCAGGCCATCCTGAAAAAATGGGGTGTGACACCGCTGGCGATTCAGAAGGCTACGATCAACAATGCGGCGGGCGATAAACTATGACGAGCGATCCTTCTATCAAGGGAGACGGCATTTCGTTGGATGATCGAACCGCGGAATCGATCACGGTCGTGCCACTCAGCAGGGTTGGGTCAAAGATAGCGGCCGGAATCGTGATCGGCCTAATTGCCGTGATCACCTATGTGGTTGGCAGCAGCCAACAGGTCGAATGGGCGCAGATCCCTGAGTTTATCTTCAATCCAGCGATCCTGATGGGGGTCGTCGAGACATTGAAGTTGACGGCCATGGCCATGATCATCGGATCGGTGCTGGGCACTGTCCTCGCAGTTATGCGCATGAGTGACCAGAAGTTGTTGCGCGCCTTTAGCGTATCCTACGTGTTTTTCTTTCGAGGCGTTCCTCTACTGGTGCAGCTCCTCTTCTGGTTCAATATCGCTCTGTTCATCCCTGAAGTGGGCTTCGGAAGCTGGACGGTTTCGACCAATCTTCTGGTCACTGCCCAGGTGGCCGGACTGCTCGCGCTGTCGATGCACGAAGCTGCCAACATGGCCGAGATCGTGCGCAATGGCTTCCTTGCCGTCGACAAAGGACAGGAGGAAGCCTGTCTCGCCCTGGGGCTCACGCCGCTGCAGGCGGCCACCCGGATCGTTTTGCCGCAGGCGATCCGGACAATCATACCTCCTGCAGCAAACCAGGCGATCGGCCTGCTGAAGGGAAGTTCGATTGTCTGTGTCATTGGATCACACGACTTGCTGACTGAGGTGCAGAATACCTACGCTCGCAATTACATGGTCATCGAGCTCTTGTTCGTGGCGGCCATTTGGTACCTGGTTCTGACAGCGATGGCCTCAGTGGGTCAGCATTATCTCGAGCGTTACTTCGGCCAAAAGGAACACCGGCTCTCCTCCCTCACCCGTGACGAGGTTCTATGACCAATATGGTGACAGCGCGGAAGGTGGGGAAGCTCTTCGGTACGCGGCCTATACTCCGATACGTCGATCTCGAGGTCGCCCATGGAGAGATACTTTGCCTGATCGGTCCCTCGGGCTCCGGAAAAAGCACATTCCTGCGCTGCATCAATCATCTTGAGCGGATCGACAGCGGCGTCCTTCAGGTCGATGGTCGCTACGTGGGCTACGAACCCAAGGACGGCCGTCTGTACGAAGTGGGCGATAGGAAGCTCGCCGAGCAGCGTGCCCAGATCGGCATGGTTTTTCAGAAATTCAACCTGTTTCCCCATCTCACGGCCCTTGAAAACGTTACCGCTGCGCCGCTTCTGCTCAAGCGCCAACGCAAGGCGGAGGCCGTCGAGGCGGCGCTTGAGCTACTGAACCAAGTCGGTTTGGCGGACAGGTGCCACCATTATCCAAGTCAGCTGTCGGGCGGGCAGCAGCAGCGCGTCGCGATCGCGCGCGCGCTCGCCATGGAACCGAAGCTGCTCTTGTTCGACGAACCTACCTCGGCGCTGGATCCCGAACTTGTCGGCGAGGTGCTGGCGGTGATGAAACAACTCGCGGCCGCCGGTCGGACCATGATCGTGGTGACCCACGAGATGAGCTTCGCCCGTGATGTGTCCACCAACGTCGCCCTGATGGACCAGGGACGGGTCATAGAACATGGACCCGCGCACGAGGTCATCGGTAATCCCAAACACCCTCGCGCAGTGACATTCTTCTCCAGCATAAATCATAGGGCATGAATCGAAGTGGATCTCATTCGACTCACAGAATCAGGACCTTCCCTGAAATATGCGGCACTCTACGTGGCCGAGGACCTAGGCTATCTCAAAGGCGAGGGCATCACGATCCGGACCGATATCGATGACGGACCCGGAGGGTCATGGCTGGTGGAAAACCTCATAGACGATTCTGCCGATATCGCACTGGGCGGCATCTGGATGCCCTTGATGTACCGGCAGAGCAGGCTTGGCGGCTTCACGCCCTTCGCAGCCCTGTGCCACCGCAATGCCGCGCTCATTCTAGGGCGCCACGAGAGCGGAGCACCTTTCAGCTGGTCGGACCTCTTCGGCAAGCGGGTTCTTCTGTCGATGTCGGCCACCAGCCAATGGATGTTCCTGGAAGGCCTGCTGCAAGAGCAAGGCATCGACACGCACAAGATCAAGTTCGTGCGCGACCTTCACAGCCGTACCACAACCTCGCTCTGGCGCGCTGGGTATGCCGATTACTATTTCGTCGATCCTCTCGACGGCGAGACGCTGATCGATGAGGGCGCGGTCATCGCGGGCGAAATGGCCGTGCTCGGCGGGCCTGTTCCCTGGAGCATCGTCTACGCGAAGGACGCGACGATGGAGAGATCGGATAAACTCGTTCAGAGATTCCTGCGCGCGCTCGAAAGGGGGCAGGTCTGGCTCCATGACGCGGCCCCTGCGGAGGTGTCGGAACTGCTGGCGCGTCGTTTCACGTCATCGTCACCGGAGCACATCGAGCGCGTCGTCGTTCGGCTGATCGCAAGCGGTGTCTGGCAGAAGGACCTGCGCCTCTCGAAAGCACCAGTCGCGCGCTATCAGGACATGATGCTTGCTTACGGGTTGTTCGATGAGCCGGCGGACCTGACCGCTATCGGCATAGACCGATGAGAACATGTGTCTAGCCCAACTCCGTGAAGGAATGCGGCACTAATTACGCACAATATGGAAATATAACTATGTCCACTGAATCCGCCATGGAAGGCATCCGGTATCGTTCTGAGAATTTGCTTGCAGATTTTGAACCGACGTTCGAATTCAAGCCGGTCGGACCATTGCCGGAATGCGAATTTGTAGAACGGTTGCGCCGCATCCGCCGCGAGGCGGTTGTCGGTGAGTACGATGCGTTGATCGTGCACACAGATGGAGTCGGTTGGTTTCATACCTCGAACTCTTATCTCCGCTATGTTTGCGATTGGGCGCGCGAAGGTCTCCTGATCATCCCCACCGATGAAAATTTAGGGTTGCAACTGCTGTCCTTCTACACACCATCGGTCGTCTTGCCGCCCCCCGGCGAGCCGCTGCTCGTGGAGAAGATCTGGCAGGTCGGTCCATGGGGGCGGGAGTATCTCGATCGGCCCGGCAGTGCGGTAAAGAAGGTTGTGCAGGCCGCAGCTTCAATTTTCGAAGCTCTGGGCTTGTCGGAGGCGAAAATCGGCATGATCGGCGATCGCACTTCGATACCCTATTTCACGGGCCTGCAGAAAGCGATGCCGACATCAGTCTTCGTCGATGAGAAGGGCATCATTGAACGCATGCAGCGGGTGCGTTCGCCACTCGAGCGCGACATCTTCAGGGCTGCAGCCCAATTGGCCGACATTGGCATCCAGGCAGCCTATCATGTGACGCGGCCCGGCGTGACTGATCACGAGATTTATGCCGCTTACACCTTCGCCCAAATGGCGCGTGGCGGCGAGACGGGCGATGGCTATCAGATCGGGATCAATCGCTTTGGAACGCACTGCGGCAAGCCCTATGGGCATATCGTCAAGCCCGGGGATCTGATCAACCTCTATATCTCAAACACGACCTATCAGGGCTATTCGGCTCAGATCGCCCGCATGATCGCCGTGGGTGAGATCACCGCGGAGCAGGAAGATGTCATCGCCATGTGCGTCGATGGCGTCCAGCGGGCGCAGGCTCTGATCAGGCCGGGAACGCTGGTCCGGGATGTCAACAACGCGGCCTTTGAACCGTATATTGAAAGGGGGTTTTTGGGGTCGCCCGAGGCGCGGGAAATGCCGTTTAACTGGCAGGCTCTCGAAAATGGAGAGCCCAGAGAGATCCCTCACCAATATGTTGAAGCGCCTGACTGGGAACGACAGGGGCGCACGTTGATGCATGTCTATCCGGCGACCAAGGGGCCTCACAACCCGAACCTGGGCCACGCAGTATCGATGTATGGAATGAACAACTATAACATCAGTTCTCACAACTATGATCGCCTGGAAGAGGGTATGGTCTTCGTCCTTCATACCCAATGGCTTGATCCATTGAACGCCGGCTGCAATGTTGGCGACTTTTTCCTTGTCAATGAAAACGGTTATGAGAATCTGAGTTGTCACACTCCCCTGGATGTCCATAGGATCAAGGTTTAGGCATCCCGAGCGCGCGAGGTTCTAGGGTCTCGCTGCCGGTGTGAACGTCCCGAATAGGGGCGCAGATGCTCTGCGGGGGCGGCCTGTAGTCGATGTGCTCCACTGCAGGGTGATGGTTTTGGCTGCGACGAGCTCGGATCGCGTCGTTGCAGGGACGGGCGGCCATCATTCTGCGCCGCTCGCATATTTCCTGGCGAGGTAGGCGCAGATCATCAACTGGATCTGATGGAAGAACATCAGAGGCAGGATGATCGCTCCGACCTGCGCGGCGGGAAAGAACACACCCGCCATCGGAACGCCCGACGCGAGGCTCTTTTTCGATCCACAGAATTGCAAGACGATCATGTCCTCGTGCTTGAAGCGCATCCGGCGCGCAAGGAAGCGGGTGATGGTGAGGACGAACGCCAGTATCAGGACCGACAGCAGGACGATCACCGCGAGATCTTGCGGCGAGACCTGATGCCAGATGCCTTTGACCACCGCCGCGCCGAATGCCGTGTAGACGACCAGCAATATCGAGCCGCGATCGACCCAGGTGAGCAGCCTCTTTTGGCGGGCCACCCACCCGCCAATCCAGGGCCGCAGGAGATGCCCGGCCAGGAAGGGCAGGAACAACTGGAAGACGATCGTCTCGACCGCATGGAGGGACAGACCACCCGATTTGGCGCTCATCAACGCAGTGACGAGTAGGGGAGTCAGCACGATCCCTGCGAGATTGGAAAAAGAGGCGCTGCATACCGCAGCCGCCACGTTGCCGCGCGCAAGGGCCGTGAAGGCGATGGAGGATTGGACCGTCGATGGAAGGAGGGTGAGGAACAGTAGTCCCGTCGACACCGGGGCAGGAACGCCGGGCAGGCTGTGCACGAGGAGGCCCATCACCGGGAAGATCACGAAAGTGGTGAGCGCGACAGTCAGATGCAGCCGCCAGTTGCTGGCGCCCTCGATCACCGCTTCGCGCGACAGGCGAGCGCCATGCAGGAAGAAAAGGGCAACGATTGCAGCGGTGGCGATATTCTCGGCGATGCCTGCCAGGGTTCCGCGCGCTGGCAATACGGAAGCCAGAACGACCGTGCCCACGAGCATCAGTATGTAGGAATCGATGTTGAGCCTGGAGAGGAGCTTGTGCACGCTGTGGAATCCGTAAATTTGCCGTCAAGCGGCGAGTAAATGGGCTTGGACCAGCCCGAGCCGGCTGAGCTTCATGGCGAATGCGATCAGCTGGGCATCCGTACCCTTCCTGCCAATCAACTGGATGCCGAGCGGGAGGCCGTCGGTCTTCAGCGGGACCGTGACTACGGGAAGTCCCAGAAAGCTGATGGGCTGGGTGAAGAGACCCAGATTGGCGCGGGCTGGCCGGGGTTGGCCACCGATCAGCACAGTGGGTTGGTCGATACGAGGCGCTTCGCCCATCACCGCCGGGGCAACCAAAATGTCGTGGCGCGCGAACACCTCGTCGAACTGCAGGGCGAAAGCCGCCCGGAAATCGAGTGCTTCGCGATAGACGGCTTTGTCGAGGGCCGCTCCGGCAAGCAGTCTGTCCCTTGTCCCGGGGTCGAAGGACAATGGGGCCTCGCGCAGCGCCTCGCGATGCAGTTGGCCGCCCTCATAGGCCGTGATGAGAAAGGCCGCGGATCGGGCCTGCGCTACGCCGGTGAGGTTGACGACAGGCACAGGATCTAGCTGGCCGATGAACCGGTCAAGGGCGTCGCGCATGCCACTCGTCAGGTCTTGCCCGAACCAGCCTTCCAACAGGGCGAGAGATGGCATCGTATCTGTTGCGGGTTCATGCACCTCACCGCGCAGCACGCCATCGACAAGCTGAAGGTCCTCGGCCTCACGGGCCAAAATCCCGATGTCGTCGAGTGTGTGGACGAAGGGATAGGCGCCAGTCATCGGCAGCGAGCCATGCGTGGGCTTGATCCCATAAACCCCGCAGAGGCTGGCGGGAATTCTGATCGAACCGTTGGTATCCGAGCCGAGCGCGAAGCTCACGAGGCCCGCGGCGACGGCAGCGGCGGATCCGCCTGATGATCCGCCGGCGAAGCGTTCGCGATCATGCGGGTTGCGGGTGATCCCCCAGCGCGCATTGTCGGTGACAAATCCATAGGCGAACTCATCCATGTTGAGCGTTGCGAGCAACACCGCGCCCGAACGCTTCAGCCTCACAATCGCCTCAGCGTCGTTCGACGCTGGTGAGGCATGCTCGAGGCGCGCAGCTCCGGCCGTCGTCACCTCACCCATAACGTCAAAAAGATCCTTCACGCCGTAGGGCACGCCTGCGAGCGGTCCCGGGTCGTCGCCGCGCTCGACCGTCGCGTCGACGGCCGCAGCCTCCGCTAGAGCGCGCTCTTCGAGCCCACGTGTTACGGCGTGAAGCTCGGTTGCGGCATCAATCCTGCGTAGCGCCTCTTTCGCGACGCTCAAGGCGCTCAGCGAGCCAGACCTGACCTTCTGTGCGATTTCGTTAGCCGTAAAGGGCAGGGTCATTCCTCCCCCTCCGGCGTGCGGCGCAGGATCGCTAGATGGTCGGCCAGCAACCGCGTGTTCATAGCCACGCCCGCCATGCATAAGTGGGGGATCTCCATTGCAAGTATCAGACCGACCTTCCGGGCGACGATCTGATCGCTGTCCTTCTCGCATTCAACGGTCGGGAACGGAGCATGGTCAACCATCGGGTATTCCTTGGACATAGCCATGGTGTAAATGGGATCGCGCGATCGAGCGCGAGGGTTCGGGGGCGACCCGATCGGTGGGCCATGTATCGGTCTGATGTTATGGATCTGCCACCGATCGAAATCATGCGCCGTTGCCCATGATGAATACTGTGCGCCAGGTGTAAACGGTCCACAGCAGGTTGAGCGGCAGATCGCAGTAGGTATTCAGTAAATACATCTATATTCTATGTTTATAAAATACTCTTTAAGGTACAAGCTGGAAGATACGGTACTCGAAGTTTACGGTACTCGAAGTTTCATGCATCTGCCTTGTGCCATCATTGGAGCGGGCCGACCCTGCCCATCTTTTCTATGGCCTAACGGAGCATGCACAAATCTGCCAAGCTCAATTTTTGGGGCGAGCCAAACTGATTTTTTGAGCTTATGGCGTATACGGCGTGCTCCGCTGGCCATAGCCGTTCACTCGCTGGCCAAGTTTCGTGTCGCCAGATCTCCGCAAAGAGTTGGAGAACATTGATGCTGACGGGAGTTTTCAGCGGCGCGAGTTCGCCTCATACCGTGTAACCGTTCTCGTCAATGTCATCGCCGCAGACGCTGCTGCCCAACCCGCAGGTCTGTTACGTAGCCTGCCCAAATGCCTTGCGGTAGTATCAGCGATGGGGGGCTGCATTCCGGTTCCGCAAAAAATGCCGCATGGTACACCCGAAATTTGCTCGACATACTCAACGCAAAAGCCGATTAACCCGGACCTAGAACTTCAGCGATAGCGACCATGCGGGTGGTTACAAACGCCGCACCGGCGAGCTTCCAATGAGCAGCATCACGACGTCACCTGACTTACCGGTTTGCAGGGCCGCCCCAATGCCACGTTAGCGATATTTTTACCGCTTCCCCAAAGCGCTAACCCACACATCCATCTGCTTGAAACTTAGCCTGCCCCGCCGACACCGCTCTCTCGCATCACCTGTGCAAGATGATTGAGCAGCAGCGAGGCGGGCGCCGACAAGGTCCGCCCCGAGGCAGAAATGAGCGACAGCACCGAAAGGGGAATCTTCGGTTCGGCCAGTGGGATAAAAATCAGCTGTCCGTCGGCAATCTCGGCGGTGACGTCCAGTTTTGTGAGTAGTCCTACCCCCAAACCGCTTTGTATCAGCGCCTTGAGGAGGCCGATGGAGTTGGCATAGACTCCGCCTCGTGTGTGTCCGCCGATTGTCTTCGCCCATACCTTGTCGACGATGTGGCGGTAGGACAGCGTTTCGTCGGGAAGTACCAGTCTGTGTTTGGCGCAATCGGCAAAGGCGATCTCTTCCCGATCAGCCAGTGGGTGGCCCGGTGGGACCACCGCGCCCAGCTGGTAGACCATGGTGCGTTCGACACGGAAGTCTAGGCCATCGGGCGGGTTAAAAGTCAGTGCGATCTCTACCGACCCCTCCAGTACGCTCTCGCCCACCGCCTGCGCACCAGCGACGACAAACTTGATGTCGATGCCAGGATATTTTTCGCGGAAGGGAGGCATAGCGCGGGCGACAAAATCAATCGCACCCTCGGCGATGGCGAGCGTTACCTCACCCCGGCGCAGGCCGATCAGGTCGTCTATCTGCGCCATTGCTTGGCGCTGTTCGCGGCGCCAGCGTCGGACATATGCGATCAGCACCTCTCCGGCAGCGGTTAGGTGCAGTCCCTGTGGCAGGCGCTCGAATAGACGCACGCCCAGCCTTTGCTCCATCAGCAGCATGTGGCGATCAATGGCTGAAGGTGAAAGGTGCAGGCGTTCCGAGGCGCGGCGAATCGAGCCGGAGCGGACAACCTCATCAAAATACACGGCGAAGCGTGAAAACATGGTCGAAACCCCGCAAGAGTTGGCCTCTTGGCAGTGTTCTAAAAATTAGGCGGAAAAGGCAAATCAATTCTAATGGAACTGCACGCCCCTTTCCCGTAGGCAGGAATGCAACGCTGAAGGGGGCCGGCACTAAGGCGTTCTGGCCCCCGACAGGTTTCGGCACGAGAGACATCAAATCGGTTTTGTGGGGGGGCTGGTTGACATCTGCGCACAACTACCGACACGCCAGCCGCTTGTTCGGGCGCGGCGTGTCAGCAGCTTTAAAACCGTTCAGCCCGCACACTTGGCTGACCAACATCATTATGGCGGATCGCGTCATCGGTCCTTTCTTCCGCGCAGTGCTGACATTGATCAGAGGCCAAGAGACAAAGGGGACCATCTCAATGGTGCATGCCGCCACACGCATATCCACATTCCA